>DAOMXG010000082.1:0-10085 GCA_035436995.1 Beijerinckiaceae bacterium | reverse complement strand
AACCACCAATGTCACGCCGGGGACGGCGGTGCGGTTTCTTGCCTATGCCTCGCTGATGTCAGGGGCTTCTGCCAGTGGCCCTCGGTTCTGACTGTTCGGTCATCCCTCGAGCATTCCTCGCAACCGGGCCTTAAGACCCTGCTCGGCGTCGCATTCGCTCCTAACCAGCAATTCCCCATTATGACCTGCCAGCCATGTCCGGGGGCGTTGGTCTGATGGCCTCAATGGCCTATTGTGACGCGCGCGCCGCTGGTGGCATAAGCCTTCTCGGCCGGGGCCTGAAAGGTCGTGTTCAAGACCAGATAGCTCCCCGCGCTGATAATGCCCATGGCGACAAGTGCTGCAACGATGGCTTTCATCGATCCGTCCCGTATGTTCCGATGCCGCTCTGCATCCTGTTGTTGGATCATGTTTTACGCATTCGGATACCGGGCTGCAAGCGTTTCGGCAGCGGCAAGATCGTCGGGCGCATTGGCATTGAAGAAGGGATCGAACGGTTCGGTCGGCCAGTTGGCATGGGCGATGCCGATGCCTGGCGTGAAGCGGTCGATCTTGCGCTCGCCGGCCGCAAGCGCAGCGCGCAGGCGGTTGCGTATGGCGACCGGCCACAGGCCGATCACCGGATGGGTCCAGCCCCCGGACGCGGCGGCGGCCAACGGCACCCCGGCGGCTGTCCGGGCCTCGGCGAGGCGCACTACCAGATCGGCGGGCAGAAACGGGCAATCGGCCGGCAGGCTGATGATGTCGGCAACATCGGGGCGATGGCTGGCCGCCCAGTCCAGACCGGCGAGAATGCCGGCGAGCGGCCCGGCATAGTCGGGGATCGTATCGGCCACCACCGGCAGTCCAAAAGCGGCAAAACGCGCCGCCTCGCCGTTGGCATTGAGGATCATGCGATCACATTGCGGTGCCAGACGGTCGATGATGCGCTGGAGGATCGTGCGGCCACCGACCATTTTCAGCGGTTTGTCGCCACCCCCCATCCGACTTGACAGGCCCCCGGCGAGGATGACGCCCATAGGTCGACGCTCAGTCATCGGCGGCTCCCTTGCGATGGTGACGGGCATGTTCTTCGGCAACGGCAGCCGGATCGGTATCGAACACGATGCGGTCGAGCCCCGACAGGGCGGCAAAGCGCTGGCCGCGCATGCGGCCGATCAGGGTGAGGCCAACCTTGCGGGCAAGCTCGACGCCCGAGGCGGTGAAGCCGGAACGCGAGGCCAGCACCGGAATGCCCATCCGCACGGTCTTGATGACCATTTCCGAGGTGAGCCTTCCGGTGGTGTAGAACAGCTTGCCGGCCGGGGAGATGCCGTGACGGGCCATGTAGCCGGCGATCTTGTCCACCGCATTGTGCCGGCCGACATCCTCCATGTAGATCAGCGGCCGGTCCTGCTCGCACAGCACGCAGCCATGGATCGCCCCGGCTTCGAGATAGAGCGAGGGCGTTCGGTTGATCTTGTGCGAAAGCGCGTAGAGCCAGGATGTACGCACCTCGCCGGGCGGAAGCTGCACCGTGTCGATGGCCGCCATCAGATCGCCGAAGCTGGTGCCCTGCGCGCAACCGGAGGTCAGCACTTTCTTCTTCAGCTTTTCCTCGAAGTTGGTCGGTGCCTCGGTGCGCACCACGACGACGCCGAGATCGTCATCATAGTCGATGGTGCTCACCGGATCGTCGGGCTTGAGGATCGCCTGGTTGAGCAGATAGCCGAGCGCCAGATACTCGGGGTAATCGCCGATGGTCATCATCGTGACGATCTCGCGGGCGTTGAGAAACAGCGTCAGCGGCCGCTCCACGGTCACCGGCGTGACAATCGCTGCGCCCGTGTGGTCGATCCCCTCGACACGGACGGTGAGACGCGGATCATCCGGGGAGGGACGCAGAAGATAGTCGGCGGAAGGGTCGTTCACGGCAGCACCTCGCTGATTCACAGATAGGGAAGAGATGCGGCAATTGCGATGGTTTGATCGAGATCCTTGCGATTGCCGCCATCAGCGACTAACAGCCTCATCCCTGACGGTTGGTCTGCGGGGCGCGGCAACCAAGGAGACAGATGCATGACGGACGCCAGTCATATCGAAACGGATTGCCTTATTGTCGGGGCGGGCCCGGTGGGCCTGTTCGCGGTGTTCGAACTGGGGCTGCTCGATGTCCGCGCCCATCTCGTTGACATTCTCGGCAAGCCGGGCGGCCAATGCGCCGAACTCTATCCGGAGAAGCCGATCTACGACATTCCGGGATTTCCGGTGATCACCGGACAGGAACTGACCGACAATCTGATGAAGCAGATCGCGCCCTTTCATCCGACCTTCCATTATGGCGAGATGATCACCGTGGTGCGCCCCGTCGGCACCGCCGAGGCGCCGCTGTTCGAGGTCGAAACCGACATCGGAACCCGGTTCCGCGCCAAAACGGTGATGATCGCGGCCGGCGGCGGCTCATTCCAGCCAAAGAAGCCGCCGATCGAGCGGATCGAGACCTACGAAGGCGAAAGCGTGTTCTACGCTGTGCGCAGGATGGAGGCGTTCCGCGGGCGTCGCGTCCTGATCGTCGGCGGCGGCGATTCGGCACTCGACTGGGCGATCAATCTCGAACCCGTCGCCGGGCGGGTGACGCTGCTGCACCGGCGCGACGATTTCCGCGGTGCGCCGCATTCGGTGGAAAAGATGCGGGACCTGGTCGCGGCCGGCCGGATGGACCTCCGCATCGGTCAGGTCAGCGAACTCAAGGGCGCCGCACCGCGCCTTTCCGCAGTTGCCTGCCGCGACCTCGATGGCAACAGCTTCGAGATCGAGGCCGATGCGATGCTGCCGTTCTTCGGCCTCACCATGAAGCTTGGACCGGTCGCCGACTGGGGTTTGAACCTCAATGAAAACCTGATCGCAGTTGATACCGAGAAGTTCGAGACCAATGTGCCCGGCATTTTCGCGGTCGGCGACATCAACACCTATCCGGGCAAGCTGAAGCTGATCCTCTCCGGCTTCCACGAGGCGACGCTGGCGGCGCAGAAGGTGATCCGCTACGTCAACCCGGCCAAGCGGATCGTGTTCCAGTATACGACCTCGTCGACTTCGTTGCAGCGCAAGCTCGGCGTGAAGGACTGACAGCGCTCACCCCGCCATCGGGACAATGCGGGCTCCGGTGGCTTTTGCGAGGACGGCGGGATCGATGGAAAAAACGGTGTTGGGCGTGCCGGCGGCCGCCCAGACCGTGGGGTAGGTCAACAGATCGGGATCAACCAGTGTTTCCATCGGTTCCGCATGGCCGAAGGGCGGAATGCCGCCGATGGCAAAGCTGGTGAGCGCCCGCACATCCGCCGCATCCGGACGACGCAAATCTTCGCCGAGATGGGCGGCAACGCCCTTCTCATCGACACGGTTGCGACCGGAGACCAGCAGCAGATAGGGCCGATTGCTCGTCGCGCCGCGAAAAATCAGCGATTTGACGATCTGGCCGACATCGCAGCCACAGGCCGCTGCCGCTTCCTCGGCCGTGCGGGTGGGTGCTGCGTGCACACGCGCGTCGATGGCCAGACCGAGAGATCGGGCGGCCGCGACGACGCGCTCGGTCGCGGCGGGCAAGGCAGGCTGGGTCATGTCAGTTGCACCTCGTCGAGGATACGGATCGGAGCGCCGGTCGCCTCCATGCCACGCACCTCAAGCCGGATCGACGGGCGGGAGCCGCCGCTGTCGATGTGGTAGAGGTGCCAGGCGGCGCGATGGTCCGCATCGCCCGGAACGGCGGAAGCGGAGGCAACGCCCACTGCCGGCACCTTGCTGCCGTCCGGCCCGTCGAGCCAGGCCAGCGAACGCTTGTGGTTGTGGCCATGCAGGATCAGCGCGGCCCCATGGCGGGCAATGATCGCCTCGAGAGAGGCCGCATCGCGTAGCCCGCGAAACAATCGTGAACCGCCCTGATGCGGCGCGTGGTGCATGAGAATCACCACCGGCTCTCCTGTCTGCTTCAGCTCGGCAAGCATCCGGTCGAGGCTGCCAAGCTGGCCCATGCCGATGGCGCCGCTGGCCAGAAACGGCAGGGTGGGAATGGCGGTCGAGACGCCGACCAGCGCGATGCCGCCGCGTCGCCTGAGAAAGGGAAAGCCATCCGGGTCCTGATCGGACCGCATATGGCCGCCGAAGCGTGCCTGCATCAGCCGAAGCGATTCGCCGACATAGGCGTCGTGATTGCCCGGCACGATACTGACATCGGCAGCCGGGCCGAGCGGCGCCAGCAGGCGCGAGGCGAGGTCAAACTCGGCGCCAAGGCCGATGTTGACGAGATCGCCCCCCAGGGCCACATGCTGCGGACACCGGCAACGAATGTCGCTGACAATTGCCTCCAGAACCGCCATGTTGTGGATCAGGCGGCGCTTGCTGTGCCAGTTCCAGTAACCGGTCAGCCGCTTGCCGATAAGGTCGACAAGGCGCGGCTGCGGCAACGGGCCGACATGCGGATCGGACAGGTGGGCGAGAAGGAAAGGCAAGGCGTGATGCCGGCTCGGTTGGTGAACGTGCGGCACGATGTTTCCTGTTGTGCGGCTCCCGTCAAGGGCGGACGCCGATGATGGATCGTGGCGACAGGCCGGAACGGCGCTGGCTAAGCCGCATCGCCCATCTGGTCTTCCGCTTTGTCCGGCCGATGACGCTGGGGGTGCGGGCGGTGGTGCTGGACGATTCCGGGCGTGTTTTCCTGGTGCGGCACACCTATGTGCCGGGCTGGCATCTGCCGGGCGGCGGCGTCGAGGCGGGCGAAACGCTGGTGCAAGCCATCGCCAAGGAATTGTCGGAGGAAGCCAATATCCGGCTGACCGGGCCCGTGCAGCTGCATGGGGTGTTTCACAATTCCCACGCTTCGGTGCGCGATCATGTGGCGGTCTATGTGGTGCGCGATTTCGTGCAAGATGGCCCGCGTCAGCCGGATCATGAAATCGCCGAGACAGGCTTCTTCCCGCTTGATGCCGTGCCGGCGGCGACCACGCGCGGCACGCGGGCGCGTCTCAACGAGGTGACCAATGGCCTTGCGCGATCCGAGACCTGGGAGCCGGACATGACCAGGCTTGGCCCCGGCGTCAAGGCATGATAGCGCCGGTTCCATGACAGATCTCAAGATCACGCTGCACGCCGAACAGCCCGGCGATGCCGAGGCGATCGAACGGCTGAACGAACGGGCCTTCGGTCCGGGTCGGTTTGCGCGCACGGCCGAGCGGATCCGCGAGCAGGCAGGGCCGCGGCTCGACCTGTCGTTCGTGGCACGGGTTGCCACCCTGCTGGTCGGTTCGGTGCGGTTGACGCCGATCCGCATCGGTGATGCCGCCGGGCTGATGCTGGGACCGCTGGCTGTGGAACCGGCATTCCGCAGCCGCGGGATCGGCCGCCTGCTGATCGAGCGGGCGCTGAAGGAGGCGCAGGCCAAAGGACTGAAGCTGGTGCTGCTGGTCGGCGATCTGTCTTATTACGGAAAGCTGGGTTTCCAGCCGGTGCCGATGGGGCGCATCACCATGCCGGGGCCGGTTGATCCGGCGCGGCTGCTGCTGTGGTCGGCCGATGATGCCGCCCGCAGCGAGGCACATGGCGCGGTGCGTGGCGGCTAGAGCAGAAGCCGATCTGACTAGAGCGCTTTCCGTGAAATCCAATTCACGTAAAAGTGCTCTATCTTTTTGTTTTTTCGCATTTTCTTTACGCGAACCGGGCGCCACTTCGCTTGAAAATGCTCTTGATCACGTCGCCCGGCGGCCCCGTCCCTCGCGCAGCCAGGTGCCGATCAGCGGCACCAGCATCAGCAGCAATCCCAATCCGCCTGCCGCCAGTGCCAGAACGCTGACGCCACGCACCACGGAGGCTTCGGTTGGCTTGAGGCCGATGAAATCGGAACCGCCAAAGCGGCCGCCGCTGCGGATGTCGACCAGACGCGGCACGACCAGTTGCCCGCCCTGATCGAGCCGCCGCATCGAGCCGCCGCTTTCCTCGGCAATGGGCGCAAGCCGGCTCGTGGTCGAAACTACCTCCATGAATTCCTTCGGATTGGCCGGGCCGGCATTGGCATAGGCGACAAGCGTGCCGTTCTGCGCCTTGTAGAGGCCGGCGCGGCGCAGCGCGACGGTTGCGCGCCAAATCCCGGCCTCGGCCTCGCTCAGCGTCAGTTTCAACTGCTCGCCGCCGGGAAGCGTCAGGTCGACATCGCCGGGCGCCTCGCCGATGGTGCGGCGCTCGACCGTCAGGGTGCGGCCGCGCACGTCAAGACGCAAGGCCTCCTCCTCCAGGTCCGGTTCCTTCATCAGCCAGTGGACGAGACGGCGCAGCAGATCGAGATAGGGCCCGCCCCCCTCATAGCCGCGCGCCCACAGCCACACCTGATCGGACAGGAACAGTGCGACGCGGCCCTTCTGCTCCCGCTTGAGCACGAGCAGCGGGTTGTTCTCGGCGCCGGTCATGACGACATGGCCATCGGCCGCCCGGGCCGGAATCTGCCGGAACCACGGCGCCCAGGACGGTTCGCTGCCTTGCGGGCCGGCGACCAGCTGGGCACCTTCCAGCTTACGGGTGACGGGATGGCGCTCGCCAAGTTTGCTCACTCGGGCGCGAAACTGCCGTTCCAGCGGCGCTGTTCCGGGGTCTGCGGGGATGATCTGTCGCAATGGCGTTGACAGCAACCCCGAGCGATGCAGCAGCTCCGGACCGACAGCGAACAGCATCTGCCCGCCCTCGCGCACATAGCGTACCATATTGTCGAAATAGGCATTGGGAAGGTAGGTCTGGTTGGAATAGCGATCGAAGATGATCAGATCGAACTCCTGAATCTTCTGCTGGAACAGTTCCCGGGTCGGAAAGGCGATCAGCGACAGTTCGGACGTCGGCGTGCCGTCCTGCTTTTCCGGCGGCCGCAGGATGGTGAAATGCACGAGGTCAACGTTGGGATCGGCCTTGAGCAGATTGCGCCAGGTGCGCTCGCCGGCGTGCGGCTCGCCGGAGACAAGCAGAACGCGCAGCTTGTCACGCACCCCTTCCACCGGCAGGGCGATCAGGTTGTTGAGCGGGGTCAGCTCGCCCGGGGCAACCTCGATCTCGGCCTCGAACAGGTTGATGCCGGCGCGGTCGATCTTGAGCGGCAGGCGGACAGGGGTGTCAACGCGCACATCGCGGCTGAACTGCACTTCGCCATTGCGCCGAAGCGTGAGGCGCAGCCCGGCAATCTCGGCCCCTTCCGAACGGACCTTGACGGTAGCCTGCACCTCCTTGCCGACAATGCCGAAACGCGGCGATTCGACGATTTCGATGCGGCGGTCGAATTCACCCGCCTTGCCGGTGATCAGACCATGAAAGGGCGCCCCGAACCCAAGTGCCCGCAACGAGGCAGGGACATCGTGGACAACCCCATCGGTGATTGCCACGATGCCGGCAAGCCGCTCGGGCGGAACATCGGCCAGCGCCGCAGAAAGGCCCTCGAACAGATGCGTGCCGTTGACGTCCGAATCGCGCTCGAACACCTCGATCTTGCGCAAGGTTGTATTGGGCCGGGCGGCAATGCGCTGTTCCAGTTCGCCGCTCGCCGCATCGGTCTGGGCGGCGCGCTCGCCAATGCCCTGGCTGCCGGAACGATCGACCAGAAGCGCCACCACCTCCGGCAGGCCCTCGCGCTCCTCGTTGACAAAACGCGGATCCGTCAGCGCGGCAATGAGCAGTGCGCAAGCCGCAAGGCGTGTCCATCCCCCCCGTTTGCCGTGCCAGATCAGAAGTCCCGCCAGCAGCAGGGCGATGAGCGCAAGACCGATCAGCACCGGCCATGGCAGGAAGGGGTCGAATGACAGGCTGAAGTGGTTGCTCATATCACTGCCCCAACCGCTCCAGCAGGGCCGGCACATGCACCTGGTCGGCCTTGTAGTTGCCGGTCATCGCATACATCACCAGATTGACGCCGGCGCGCATCGCCATCTCGCGCTGACGCGGCTCGCCCGGCACCATCGGAAATCGTGGATTGCCGGAGCGATCGACGGCCCAGGCGGCAGCCAGATCATTGGAGGTGATGATGATCGGCGAAACGCGATCACCAGCCCGGGCGGGGCGCTTGTCGTCGCCGAGGCCGCGCGGCATGGCCTCGATCCAGGTCTCGCCCTGGGCATAGCGTCCAACCAGCTTGTCGAGCAGGTAGAAGGTCTTGGTTATGACGTGATCGCGCGGAATCGGCTCCAATTGCGGAATGTCGAGATTGCTGAGCATCTGGCGCAGGCGACGGGTCTCCGCCGTGGTGCCGGCGGCGCTGGCGATGGCGGTGGCATCGCGGGTGTCGAAAATCACCGTGCCGCCGTTTTTCATGAACTGGTCAATGCGCCTGAGCGCGGCCTCGGACGGCATCGGCTGATCGGATGCCATCGGCCAGTAGATCAGCGAATAGAACACCAGCTCGTCCTTGGCAGGATCAAGTCCGATCGGTGCGCCCGGCTCCATAGCCGTGCGGGCAGCCATCGTGCGGGTCAGGGCGGTCAGGCCGAGGCGGGAGGTCTCGTCGACCTCGCGGTTGCCGGTGACGATATAGGCCAGCCGCGGCTTGAGCGAGGCTTCGACGTCCTGCGCCGATGGCGTCTGCGCCTGCGCGGGCGAGACCGCAGGCCCGCCGGGCAGCACAAGACACAGCGCAACCGCGCCGGCCGCAAGCGCAGAGCGGCGCAGCAGTCCGGACAGAA
This sequence comes from Beijerinckiaceae bacterium, assembly GCA_035436995.1. Classification (GTDB taxonomy): domain Bacteria; phylum Pseudomonadota; class Alphaproteobacteria; order Rhizobiales; family Beijerinckiaceae; genus JAIUNP01. Next base: position 1,407 of record DAOMXG010000082.1, on the reverse strand, counting down.
ACAGCACCGCCAGAGCATCCAGCAGGAACAGCACCACCGCAAGCGCCAGCAGGGGCAGCCGCAGATCAAGCGGCGGACGGGCCGCAAGCGGACGCACCGTTGCACCAGCAAGATCGAGCGGGGCAACGCGGGTCTCGGGCGCCAGCGTGTTGACCGCAATGCTGGCTTCGGGCGGGCCGTAGAACCCGGGCGGATGATCCTGGCTGGCGCCGCCGGCATGGCTGCGCGGCAGCGGCTTGGCAGAAGGCGGGGGCGGACCGAATATGCCGAAACCATCGAGAATTCGGCGGGGATTGGCGCGTTCCGGGCCGGAATCGGAGCGGGTCGCAGTGCTTGCCGCGAGCGGCAGGATCTTGCGCAGCATGTCGACAAAGACGCCGGACAACGGCAGATTCGACCAGCCGGTATCGGCGGTAACGTGAAACAGCACGATCAGTCCCTTGCCGCGCCGGCCAGCCGTGACCAGTGGCGTTCCGTCCCCCAGCGCGGCCCAGGTGCGTTCGTTAAGCGTGGGCTCCGGTTCAGCCAGAACCTGCCGCTCGATGGTGACATCGGCCGGAACGGGAAGGCCGGCGAAGGCGCCGGTGTCGGTGAAGGCGGCCAGCCGCTGCGGTTTGTCCCAGGACAGCGCGCCGCCGAGAACGCGACCGCCACGCCGGAGCTTGACCGGCAGCAATGCATCGGACCCCGCAACAAGGCCGGAGCCGGCAAAGCGGATCAACACGCCGCCATCCTCGACGAATTTCTCGAGGTCGGCGAGAGCCGGGCCGGCGACCGTGGCGATATCGACCAGCACGATGACGTCCGGCCGATCCTCCAGCGCACGGGTCAAAGCATCGCCGCCGCGGGGCGGCTCGCTCAGCGTGGCATAAGGGGCAAGCGCCTTGGTGACGAAATAGGTTCCGGACACCAGCGGCTGGGCCGTATCGGCCGTCTCGCCGCTGATGATCGCCACCTTGCGCCGCTGCGCGCCGGCATCAAGCAGCCAGACCGCGCCGGCGCTGCGTCCATCGGCGATCTCGATGCGGGCAATATCGTTGCGCACTTCCAGCGGCACGGCGAGCCGCGCCTCGGTGTCATTGCCGGTGGCAAAGGCGAAATTCGCCTCCCCCAGGGTGCGGCCGCGTGAATCGCTCGCGCGGACGATACCGGCGGCGGCGCCTTCAAGCGCCCCGAGCCGCTGGAGTTTCACCACCATGGCATCGCGGCTGTTCGCCGCATCGCGAATGAGGCGCAGCGGGCTGGTTGTCGCCGCGATGATGCGCAGCTTCGAACCAAGCGCAGCGATGAAGCCCTGTGTCGCCTCGTCGGTCTCGCCAATGGCGACCGCATCGGTGATCCACACTGCCTCGCCGTCGCGATTGGCGAGGAAATCGCTGATCAGCGCAAACTGGCGCTTGCGATCCG
>DAOMXG010000081.1:0-10112 GCA_035436995.1 Beijerinckiaceae bacterium | reverse complement strand
TGCGCAAGGTCGAGGCGAGCGGCGCAGTGCGGCTGCTCGGCGCGCGGATCGGCGGCGATCTGGCGTGCGACGGCGGCCGGTTCCTGAGGAAAGGCGAAGACGCGCTGAACTGTGACGGGATGAGTGTCACCGGCGCGCTGTTCCTGCGCGAGGTCGAGGCGAGCGGCGAAGTGCGGCTGCTCGGCGCGCGGATCGGCGGAAATCTGGTGTGCGACGGTGGCCGGTTCCTCAAGAAAGGCGAAGACGCGCTGAGCTGTGACAGGATGAATGTCGCCGGCGATCTGTTCCTGCGCAAGGTCGAGGCGAGCGGCGCAGTGCGGCTGCTCGGCGCGCGGATCGGCGGAAATCTCTCGTGCAACGGCGGCCGGTTCCTGAACGAAGACGGAAGGGCGCTGACCGGTGACAAGATGAGTGTCACCGGCACTCTGTTCCTGCGCGAGGGCACGACGATCGCCGGCACGCTTGATCTGGCCTCCGCCGAGGTGGGCGGTCTTGTCGATGACCCCGCCTGCTGGCCCAGCGAGGGCAAGCTGATCCTCGACGGGTTCCGCTACGCCCGCTTCGGCGGCGCAACGCCCGCCACCGACCGGCGCGGCGACTGGCTGATGCGCCAGCGACGGGATCATCTCGGCAGCAGCTTCCGCCCGCAGCCGTGGAAGCAGGCGATCAGGGTTCTGCGCGAGATGGGCCATGATACCGAGGCGCGGGCGCTGGCGATCCGGTTCGAGCAGCAGCGCCGCAAGGCCGGCGTGTTCCGGGGCATGGCCGGCGTTCTGCACGATCTTTATGGCGCCATGGCCGGCTATGGCCACCGGCCGATGCTGCTGATGCGATGGATGGCGGCGGTCTGGCTGACCTGTGCGCTGTTCTATCAGAACGCATCTGACTTCGGCGTCATGGCGCCGACCAATCCGCTGGTGTTCGACAACCCTGCCTATACCGACTGCCGGCCGCGCGCCGGCAGCCTGACCAACTGGACCAACTCCGGCACCTGCAATGGACCGAACGAATACACCACTTTCCAGCCGCTGCTCTATTCGCTCGATCTGATCCTGCCGCTGGTCGATCTTCAGCAGGACAAGGACTGGGCGCCGATGGTGACGCGGGCCAGGACCTCCGACCCCAAGGGGGAGACCGAGGATTTCCCGCTAGGCCATTTCATCCGCGTCGTGATGTGGTTCGAGATCCTGTTCGGCTGGGTGGCGAGCCTGATGTTCGTCGCCATCCTCTCCGGCCTGATCAAGAAGGGCGACGAGGAGTAGGGGTGTTTGCAGATTTGCAAACAGATTCTCCGTGACGGGCGGTAGCGCGCCTATTATATTAGGACATTCTTATTCAACAGGAGGTTCCCGTGACCCAGAATGTCGGCGGTATCGACCGCGCCCTGCGCATCATCATCGGTCTGGTGCTGCTCTCGCTCGTCTTTGTCGGCCCGCAGACGGCGTGGGGCTGGGTCGGCATCGTGCCGCTCGCCACCGGCCTCATCGGCTGGTGCCCGCCCTATTCGCTGTTCGGCTTCAACACCTGCTCGGTGCCGAAAAAGGACTGATCCTGGTGGCCCTCGGTTCTGACCGTTTGGTCATCCCTCGGGCATTCCTCGCAACCGGGCCTTTGGCCCTGCTCGGCGTCGCATTCGCTCCTAACCAGCGGTCTTCCGGTCTGACCTGGCGGTCATCCCCGAAGCCGCTGGCCTGATCACGCCTCGTTCTTGAACCAGACCTCGACGTCGCCGCTGAGCCGAAGCGTCAGCGGATTGCCCCTGCGGTCCTTGGCAGGCCCGGCGGCGACGCGAATCCAGCGCTCCGAAACGCAATATTCCTCGACATTGTGCTTCTCTACGCCCTTGAAGCGCACGCCGACGTCGCGCGCCAGCGCCGCCTCATTGTAATGCGGGCTCTGCGGATTGACCGAAAGACGGTCGGGCGGGGTGTCGGACATGGCGGGCTCCCTCAAAAACCACTCCTTCTTCCCCGCGCGGAGAAAAATCGCAACCGGAACAAAAATAGAACTTGAAAAAGAGAACATTTGCGGTACATTTATTGCGTTGAAGCGACTCTCCTGGCCATGCATAAGGATGCCATACCATGACTCAGCCCGCACTCAGGCTCGTTGAAGGATCATCCATGGACAAGACCAAGGCGCTTGATGCCGCGCTCAGCCAGATCGAGCGAGCCTTCGGCAAGGGCTCGATCATGCGGCTGGGAAAGAACCAGAAGGCCATCGAGATCGAGACGATCTCGACCGGATCGCTCGGCCTTGATATCGCGCTCGGGGTCGGCGGGCTGCCGAAGGGGCGGGTGGTCGAGATTTTCGGGCCTGAATCGTCGGGCAAGACCACGCTTGCCTTGCACACCATCGCCGAAGCGCAGAAGAAGGGCGGCATCTGCGCCTTTGTCGATGCCGAACACGCGCTTGATCCGGTCTATGCGCGCAAGCTGGGGGTGGAGCTCGAGAATCTGCTGATCTCGCAGCCCGATACCGGTGAACAGGCGCTGGAAATCGCCGATACTCTGGTGCGGTCCGGCGCGGTTGATGTTCTGGTGGTCGATTCGGTGGCGGCGCTGACGCCCAAGGCCGAGATCGAGGGCGAGATGGGCGAGGTGCAGCCCGGCCTGCAGGCGCGGCTGATGAGCCAGGCGCTGCGCAAGCTGACCGCGTCGATCTCACGGTCCAACACCATGGTCATCTTCATCAACCAGATCCGCATGAAGATCGGCGTGATGTATGGCAGCCCGGAGACGACGACGGGCGGCAACGCGCTGAAATTCTATGCCTCGGTTCGCCTCGACATCCGCCGCATCGGCGCGATCAAGGAGCGCGAGGAGGTCGTCGGCAACACCACGCGCGTCAAGGTGGTGAAGAACAAGGTGGCGCCGCCGTTCAAGCAGGTCGAGTTCGACATCATGTATGGCGAGGGTGTTTCGAAGATGGGCGAGCTGATCGATCTCGGCGTCAAGGCCGGGATCGTCGAGAAATCCGGGGCCTGGTTCTCGTTCGACAGCCAGCGTCTGGGGCAGGGGCGGGAAAACGCCAAGCAGTTCCTCAGGCAGAGTCCGGAGGTCGCCAACCGCATCGAACAGATGATCCGCCAGAATGCCGGGCTGATCGCCGAGCGTATCCTCGAGCATGGCGGTGCCGAGCCGGAGGATGACGGTCCGCCCGAGATGTGAGCGGGACAGCCTTGCGTGGGCGTGGACATGCCGCTGAAGCGTCTCTACAAGAGCGATGGGTTCACGGGCATGCCGTCCGGCTCGACAGGACGGCAGGGCCCCATCAAGCGAGCGTTTGCGGTCAGGCATCATGAGTGGCGTCAACGAGATCCGGTCAACATTTCTGAATTTCTTCTCCCGCAATGGCCATGAGGTCGTCGCCTCCAGTCCGCTGGTGCCGCGCAATGACCCGACGCTGATGTTCACCAATGCGGGAATGGTGCAGTTCAAGAACGTCTTCACCGGTCAGGAGCAGCGGCCTTACAGCCGGGCGGTGACAGCACAGAAATGCGTTCGTGCCGGAGGAAAGCACAACGATCTCGACAATGTCGGCTATACGGCCCGGCACCACACGTTTTTCGAGATGCTGGGCAATTTTTCCTTCGGTGATTACTTCAAGGCCGATGCGATCGATCTGGCATGGCGGCTGGTGACGCAGGATTTCGCGCTTGCGAAGGACCGTCTGACCGTGACCGTGTATCACGAAGACGATGAGGCCTTCGGGCTTTGGAAGAAAATTGCCGGGTTGCCCGATGACCGGATCATCCGGATTCCGACGTCGGACAATTTCTGGGCAATGGGCGATACGGGACCCTGCGGTCCCTGTTCGGAAATCTTTTTTGATCATGGTCCGCATATCCCGGGTGGCCCTCCCGGGTCTGCCGACCAGGATGGTGACCGGTTCATCGAGATCTGGAATCTCGTGTTCATGCAGTTCGAGCAATTGCCGGGCGGTCAGCGGGTGTCGCTGCCGCGGCCATCGATCGACACCGGCATGGGGCTGGAACGGATTTCTGCGGTTCTTCAGGGAACACACGACAATTATGAAACCGACATGATGCGTTCGATCATCGGGACGATCGCCGAGCTGGTGTCGGTCGACCCGAACGGTGCGCAGAAGGCGAGCCACAGGGTCATCGCCGATCATCTCAGGGCTTCGGCGTTTCTGGTGGCGGATGGGGTGCTGCCGTCAAACGAAGGGCGCGGCTATGTGCTCCGGCGGATCATGCGGCGGGCGATGCGGCATGCCCAGCTTCTGGGCGCGCTCGAGCCTCTGATGTATCGGCTGGTGCCGGTGCTGATCCGGGAAATGGGCCAGGTTTATGGGGAGCTGCGCCGGGCGGAGGCGCTGATCGCCGAGACGTTGAAGCTTGAGGAGAACCGGTTCCGTCGAACACTGGAGCGCGGTCTTGCCCTGCTGGATGAGGAGACGCGGGGTTTCGGGGCCGGGGCGACCTTGAAGGGCGAGACGGCTTTCCGGCTCTATGACACCTATGGGTTTCCGCTTGATCTGACGCAGGATGCATTGCGGGCGCGGTCGATCGACGTTGATCTCGATGGATTTGCTGCGGCGATGGCGCGGCAGAAAGCGGAGGCGCGGGCCAAGTGGGCCGGTTCGGGCGAGGCGGCCACCGAAACGGTATGGTTCGGTATCCGCGAGCGGGTCGGTGCCAGTGAGTTCCTGGGTTATGATACCGAGACGGCTGAGGGGGTTGTGACGGCGCTTGTCCGCGATGGAGTCGAGGTGCGCAGCCTCGATGTGGGCGAGTCCGGGTTTGTTGTCCTGAACCAGACGCCGTTTTATGGCGAGTCGGGCGGACAGGTGGGTGATGCGGGGCGCTTCACCGGCGAGGGGTTGGCTGTTGAGGTGGCCGATACCCAGAAAAAGCTTGGCGATGTGTTTGTTCATGCCGTGAAAGTGGTTGCTGGCACGCTGAAGGTCGGCACGGCGCTCAATCTTCTGGTTGATCCGGCGCGGCGCGGGGCCATTCGCGGCAATCATTCTGCGACGCATCTGCTGCACGAAGCGCTGCGCCATGTGCTGGGCGATCATGTGGCGCAGAAGGGTTCGCTTGTGAGTGCCGAGCGGTTGCGGTTCGACATCAGCCATCCCAAGCCGATCACCGAGGGGGAATTGCAGGCGGTCGAGGCGCTGGCCAACGACATGGTGTTGCAGAATGGCTCGGTGGTGACCCGTCTGATGGGCGTTGACGAGGCGATTGCCTCCGGCGCGCGGGCACTGTTCGGCGAGAAATACGGTGACGAGGTGCGGGTTGTGTCGATGGGCCGCTATGCAGATGGCGCGCAGGCCGGCAAGCCCTATTCGGTCGAGTTGTGCGGGGGCACGCATGTGCGGCGCACCGGCGACATCGGATTGGTGACGATTCTGACCGAGGCGGCCGTGGGTGCCGGCGTGCGGCGTATCGAGGCGATGACCGGTGCGGCGGCGCGGCGTCATCTGGGCGAAGAGAGCCGGCTGTTGCAGGAGGTCGCGGCGGTTTTGCGCGCGCCGGTTGGCGAGGCGGTGGAGCGCGTCACCCAACTGGTCGAGGAGCGGCGGCGGCTGGAACGGGAACTGGGCGAGGCGCGCAAGAAGCTGGCGATGGGCGGCGGCGGCCGCGGTGAGGATGAGGTACAGCGGGTCGGCTCGGTCAAGCTGATCGCCAAGGCTGTGCCGGGCATTGATGTGCGTGATCTCAAGAGCCTGGCGGATGAGGGCAAGAAGCGGCTTGGCTCGGGCGTTGTTGTTCTGGTCAGCGTTGCCGAGGATGGTCGTGCCGGGCTTGTTGTTGGCGTGACGGATGATCTGACCGGGCGCATCAGCGCGGTGGATCTGGTCCGCGCGGGTGCCATCGAACTTGGCGGCAAGGGTGGCGGCGGCCGCCCCGATATGGCTCAGGCGGGCGGGCCGAACGGTTCCGGCGCCGAGGCAGCGCTGGGGGCAGTCAGCCGGGCGCTGGCGGCGTTGTAAGAGGATGAGGCGGCGGCCCCAGCCCGTCCGGGAAAGTGCCCGCCATCGGGTCTATCAGGTGCTTGATGGCGGTGGTTTTGGCGATGCTGTCAGCCGGCGGCTGCACCGTCTGCTGATTTTTTTGATCGTGATCAATGTAAGCTCGGTGGTGCTCGAGACGGTGCCAAGCCTGGCGACGACCTATGCCACGGCGTTTCTGGCGATCGAGGCAGCGAGCGTTGCGGTGTTCGGGCTCGAATACGGGTTGCGGCTTTGGGTGGCGCCCGAACATGGCCCGCTGGCGGATCTGTCGCCCTGGGGAGCGCGGCTGAAGCTGGCGTTGACGCCGAGCATGGTGATCGATCTCCTGGCGATCCTGCCGTTTCTGCTGGCGTTCATCGTGGCTGCGGATTTCCGGATGCTGCTGGTGCTGCGGCTGTTCCGGTTTTTCAAGATCGCGCGCTATTCATCCGGCATGCGCTCCCTGCTGAATGCGGTCCATGCGGAGCGCAATGCGCTGATGGCTTGTGCGTTGATTCAGCTGGGGTTGATCCTGCTGTCGGCGAGTTTCATGCATCTGGTGGAGCATGCGGCGCAACCGGAAAAGTTCGGCTCGATTCCGTCGGCGATGTATTGGGCGGTGATCACTTTGGCGACCGTGGGGTATGGCGATGTAGTGCCGGTCACAGCGCTCGGCAAGGTGGTGGCGAGCATCACTGCGCTGCTCGGGCTCGGCATGGTGGCGCTGCCGGTCGGCATTCTCGCCAATGCCTTTGCCGAGGAGATCCATCGTCGCGATTTTGTTGTCACCTGGGCGATGGTGGCGCGGGTGCCGCTGTTTCAGGGCCTCAACGCGGCCTCGATCGCCGAGATCATGCAATTCCTTCGCTCGCAGACGGTGCAGCCGGGGCAGGTGATCGTCCGGCGGGGGGAGGTGGCCCATTCCATGTATTTCATCGCGGCCGGCGAGGTGGAAATCGACCTGCCGCGCCACACGGTCAACCTCGGCATTGGCGAATTCTTTGGCGAGATCGCGCTGCTGGGCGACGTCAAGCGCACGGCGACGGCGCGGGCGATCGCGCGCAGCAACCTGCTCGTGCTCGACAAGGCCGATCTTCAGGCGTTGATGGAGCGCAACCCCGATCTTGCCGAACGGATCATGAAAGAGGCGCACGGCCAGCTGCCGGAACATGCGGTGCGCAAGGGCGGCGACCTCGTGCGCGAGGAAATCAACCACATCGGCAAGTCATAAAAAAGCCCGGTCGAGACCGGGCCTTCCTTAATACCGGTGGCCCTCACAAATGACCTGCCGGTCATTTCCCGGGCCGTCCCTCGCAACCGGGCCTTCGGCCCTGCTCGGCGTCGCATTCGCTCCTAGATCACGCCGCATTTTGATAGAATCATCAAAATGCGGATAACGTGATCGGTATCAATAAGTTAGAGCATGGCTTCTGCGATTAACCGGTATCCACTTAATCGCGACATGCTCTAACCAGCCGCCTGACAATTGCCCCGAACGGTCAATTGTCAGGGCCGCTGGTATAATGCCTTTGCCTGCAGCGGTGTCAGACGCCCATCGCCTTCTGCAGGTTCTCGTCGACCTTGTCGAGGAAGCCGGTGGTTGACAGCCAGCGCTGATCCGGACCGACCAGCAGCGCCAGATCCTTGGTCATGTGGCCGCTCTCGACGGTCGAGACGCAGACCTTCTCCAGTGTCGAGCAGAAGCGGGCGAGTTCCGGGTTGTTGTCGAGCTTGGCACGATGGGCAAGGCCGCGCGTCCAGGCGAAAATCGAGGCGATCGCGTTGGTCGAGGTTTCCCGGCCTTTCTGATGCTCGCGGTAGTGACGGGTCACGGTGCCGTGAGCGGCTTCGGCCTCCACGGTCTTGCCGTCCGGGGTCATCAGCACCGAGGTCATCAGGCCGAGCGAGCCGAAGCCCTGGGCCACCACGTCCGACTGCACGTCGCCGTCGTAGTTCTTGCAGGCCCAGACATAGCCGCCGGACCACTTGAGCGCCGAGGCGACCATGTCGTCGATCAGCCGGTGCTCGTAGATCAGGCCCTTCTCCTTGAACCTGTCGGCGAATTCGGCGTCGAAAATCGCCTGGAAGATATCCTTGAAGCGGCCGTCATAGGCTTTCAGGATGGTGTTCTTGGTCGACAGATAGACCGGATAGTTGCGCAGCAGGCCGTAGGCGAAGGAGGCGCGCGCAAAGTCCTTGATCGATTCGTCGAGGTTATACATCGACAGCGAGACGCCGGCGCCGGGTGCTTTGAACACCTCCTTCTCGATCACCGTGCCGTCCTCGCCGACGAACTTGATCGTCAGCGTGCCCTTGCCGGGGAACTTGAAATCGGTGGCACGATACTGGTCGCCGAAGGCATGGCGGCCGACGACGATCGGCTGGGTCCAGCCGGGAACGAGGCGCGGCACGTTCTTGCAGATGATCGGCTCGCGGAAGATGGTGCCGCCGAGGATGTTGCGGATGGTGCCGTTCGGCGACTTCCACATTTCCTTGAGGTTGAATTCCTTCACGCGGGCTTCGTCCGGCGTGATCGTGGCACATTTGACGGCAACGCCATGCTTCTTGGTGGCTTCCGCCGAATCGATGGTCACCTGATCGTTGGTGGCGTCGCGATACTCAACCGACAGGTCGTAGTAGAGCAGGTTCACATCAAGGTAAGGGTGGATCAGCTTCTTCTTGATCAGGTCCCAGATGATCCGGGTCATCTCGTCGCCGTCCATTTCGACGACAGGGTTCTTTACCTTGATTTTCGACATCGGTTTCCTCGTCACAATCCAACTTGGCGTGCCTGCCGGGACCCCCGGATGGCGCCGTTGGCCTTGCTATAGCATTGCGGCGGCGGAGCGGGAAGCAAGGCGAAAGGCGTAAGGACGGCTTCGCCTCGCAACGGCCGGCATGCGCTCGGCCAAAGAATTTTCAACTCTGGCGATGGGCCTTCTTTTGTGTCTTTCCTGGTTCGGCAGATGCCGGTCTTGGAACGTGCCCCTGTTGCTTGCAGGCGGCGATCAAGGCATTTGTTTCTTCCACCGAGGGTTTGGCAGAGTCGTTCCGTTTCAGCAGGGCATCCATCGTGCACAGGGTGACGGCATGCTCGCGCTGATGCTCCTGATCCATGCTCATCGGGCGGTAAACCGCCTTGGCCGCCTCTTCAGGGTATTTTTCCCTGAGCTTGGCCATCTCTTCACCACTCATTGGAGTGAAATTGAACATCATCTGCCCGGTGTGCCGCTGGTAATTGCCGAATATGCTATTGACCGGGCGGATGACAGGAGCCTCGTGGAAGGTCCCGAGATTGAGAATTTCTCGTGGCCCAACCGTAAAGGAAGCAATTCCATTGCGTGAATTCGGGCGCTGGAGCAAGCGTTGACCGTTGGTAATGTAGCAATCCACCCGTTCCAGTTGATACGTGCCGGGGGGAATGTCAAAACGCGCGACACTAACATTGTCCCTCAGGTTGATTTGAAGAAGTCCGGATTTGCCGTTCACCGCGAAGAAGCCCGGCATGGCGTTGATTGCCCTGCGATCTTCACCTTGTCTTGCCACAAGGCTGACGGACGGCAGGGGACAGCTTGCGGCAATGGCCATGAACACCACGCCCTTGTCCGCCCGTTCGCCAGCCGCCGTAAGATCAAGCCGGTTATCCAGTACGCAACCTGCAAGCCCCAGACACATTACAGCAGAAGTTATGTACCTTCGCACTCTAATTACTCCAGAAAAATTCAGTAAGCGGCATGGTAAAATTGTCTTCTCGACATTCAAGAAGAATCGTTGCCAGTCAACCCTGAGGGCGCATTCTGCTTGACCGAACCTGGCCAGCCATTGCACTCACCATGCATGGCTGCACGTCTCTCCCCCGTCATCATCCTCGTTCGCCCGCAGATGGCCGAGAACATCGGCATGGCGGCGCGGGCAATGGCCAATTTCGGCCTCGCCGAGATGCGGCTGGTCGCCCCGCGTGATGGCTGGCCGCAAAAAACGCGGATGAAAAAGGGCGCGCATCAGGCCGCCTCGGGCGCGACGCACATTCTCGAACAGGCCGCATTGTTCGACACCACCGCCGAAGCCATTGCCGATCTCAATTTCGTGTTCGCGACAACGGCGCGCGAGCGCGGCCAGGCCAAGCCGGTGCTGACCCCGGCCGAAGGCAT
>DAOMXG010000080.1:0-10377 GCA_035436995.1 Beijerinckiaceae bacterium | reverse complement strand
GTGCGATGTATAACTTCAACACCGAAGCGCAGACCGCCGTTGAGGAGATCAAAGACGATGGCCTGCGGCACGATCGGCACGCAGAGATCTCCGACAGGAAAGCCGCGCCCCTGTTCGCGCAGCACCGACTGCACGCCGCCGGCGGCATCCAGCCCGAAGGCCGATCCACCCGACAGAACGATGGCGTCCACCTTCTCGACGGTCATTGCCGGATCGAGCAGGCCAATATCGCGATTGCCGGGCGCACCGCCGCGCTGGCAGACGGAGGCGACGGCCGGTTCGGCGAAGGCGATCACCGTAACTCCGCTCCTCAGCCGAACATCATCTGCATTCCCGACCATGACACCGTGAACATCCGTGATCAGGTTGCGCATGATTTTGCCTTTCGATCATGGTAGGGCCAAGCAGAGCCTCAGACATCCTTCCGCCGTGAGGGCGAGGGGGTCAACAGACTTGTCGGGACCCCACGCATGACCGATCTATCCATCCCCTACGTTGCCTTCGCCGGGTTGCTGAGCTTCCTCAGCCCGTGCGTGCTGCCGCTGGTGCCGCCCTATCTGTGCTATCTGGCCGGCACCACGCTGGACGAATGGACCGACGAGAACGAGAGTGGCATCAATCGCATGGCGCTGATGGCCGCGTTCCTGTTCGTCCTCGGCTTTTCCACCGTGTTCGTGCTGCTGGGGGCGGGCGCTTCGGTGATCGGTGCGGTGCTGCGGCAGAACTCGCTGGAGCTTGGCTGGCTCGCCGGCGCGATCATCATCATCATGGGGCTGCATTTCATGGGCGTGATCCGCATCGCCTTCCTGGCGCGCGAGGCGCGGATGCATGTGGAAAAGCCGGCCGGACTGGCCGGCGCCTATGTGATGGGGCTGGCCTTCGCCTTCGGCTGGTCGCCGTGCATCGGCCCGGTGCTGGGCAGCGTGTTCGCGGTGGCCGGCTCGGAGGCGAGCGTGACGCGCGGCATGGCGCTGCTGGCGGTCTATTCGGCCGGGCTCGGCATCCCGTTTCTGGTGGCGGCCTTCGCCATGGGGCCGTTCGTCCGCTTCCTGCGCCGCTACCGTGCGCATATCGGCAAGGTCGAGAAGGTGATGGGCGTTTTGCTGGTGGCAACCGGTATCGCCTTCCTGACCGGCTCCTTCACCATTCTGGGGACCTGGCTGCTGGAAGCCTTCCCGGTTCTCGGCAAGCTCGGCTGACAAAAAAACACCCCGCCGGGGTTGAACCGCTGGCGGGGTGCAAGACTGGAAACGGACGGGCAGGGCGCCCGTCCGCCGGCAAAGCCGATCAGTTCTGGAAGTAGGAGATCTTGCCGTCCGGGCCCTTCTTCCAGGTATACATCACATAGTCCGGACGGGTGATGTCGCCCTTCTTGTCGAAGGACAGTTCGCCGATCACGGTCTTGAACTTGGCGCCGGACTTCATGTGCTCGGCGACCTTCTTGGGGTCGAGCGACTTGGTCGCATCGGCCGCCTGCTTGATCACCTCGACCGCAGCGTAGGAATAGAGCGTGTAGCTCTCCGGGTCGATCTTCTTGGCCTTGAAGGCAGCAACCACCTTTGCTGCTTCCGGACGGCCGCGCGGATCCGGCGGGAAGGTCATCAGCGTGCCTTCGACGCCCGGGCCGCCAATGGTGGCGAACTCGGCCGAGGTGATGCCGTCACCCGACATCATCACCGCGTTGAGGCCCTGGTCGCGCATCTGGCGGACGATCAGGCCACCTTCGGTGTGCAGGCCGCCCCAGTAGACGACTTCAACGCCGGCTGCCTTGAGTTTGGAAACGAGCGCCGAGAAGTCCTTCTCGCCGGTGTTCACACCTTCGTAGACGACTTCCTTGATGCCCTTGGCGTTCATCGCCTTCTTGGTCTCGTCGGCGAGGCCCTTGCCGTAGGTGGTCTTGTCATGGACCACGGCGACCTTCTTGCCCTTGAGCTTGTCGGCGACATAGGCGCCGGCGACTTCGCCCTGCTGGTCGTCACGACCGCAGGTGCGGAACACGTTCCAGCTCGCCTTCGGGTTCTCGGTCAGCTTCGGGTTGGTCGAGGCCGGGGTGATCGCCAGGATGCCGTTCTCGGCATAGACTTCCGAGGACGGGATCGACACGCCCGAGTTGAAGTGGCCGACCACGAACTTAACGCCATCGGCAGCGAACTTGTTGGCCACAGACACGCCCTGCTTGGGATCGGACACGTCATCGCCCTTGGACAGGGCGATCTTCTGACCGTTGATGCCGCCGGCGGCGTTGATGTCCTCAACCGCCTGCTCGACACCATCGGTCAGCTGCTTGCCGAATGCAGCGTTCGGCCCGGTGATCGGTCCGGCAACGCCGAACTTGATCTGGGCGTTGGCCGCGCTCGCCATCATCAGGCCAGCGGCCAGGGCGACGCCCGCCAGAAGAGTCTTTTTCATGCATCATCTCCCGTATGCATCAGTTCGCGGAGTCTGCCGCCCCCGCATGCGGTTTGGGCGCCGTGCGGCGCCTTGTCTCCAACAAATCGCGTTTCTTGCTGTCTGTCACCACAAAAATGGATGCTCAGCCCTTGCGCTTCCAGCGTCCCGGGCCGTTCGCCTCATACAGCCAGTCATATTGTCGCAGCATCTGCTGGCTGCGCGCGATGCGCCAGCCGATCAACGCGATGGCGGTGACGATGACCGTATCGACGATGTAGAAGCGCAAACTCAGCAAAGTGCCCTCGAACAGGGCGAAATGCGTGAACCGCACCGCCGCTCCCAGCAGCAGCATGTAGCCGATCAGCAGCAACTGCGGCTTCCATACGCTGGCGATGGCGCGGCCGGTCTGCCAGGCCGCAGCGCCACCCATGACCACCGTGACCAGAACAAACAGCCAGGCCGAGGATTCTTCGTAGAGGATTCCCTGCATCAGTGGTGTCCTCCTTCAAGATAGGCGGCGCGGACCTGCGGATCCTTCAGCAAGACCTTGCCTTCGCCGGACATGGTGATGACGCCGTTGACCATGACATAGGCGCGATGGGCCAGACGCAACGCATGATAGGCGTTCTGTTCGACCAGAAACACCGTCATCCCGTCCTTCTGGTTGATCTCCTTGATCACCTCGAAGATCTGCTTGACGATGATCGGGGCAAGCCCGAGCGACGGTTCGTCCAGGAGCAGCAGCTTGGGGCGGGCCATCAGCGCGCGGGCGATCGCCAGCATCTGCTGCTCGCCGCCCGAAAGCGTGCCGCCGCGCTGGTGAAGGCGCTCCTTGAGGCGCGGGAAAATGCCGGTCACCCGTTCGAGATCCTGGTCGAAATGGCGGAAGTCATCGACAGCCGCCCCCATCTGCAGGTTCTCGTATACCGTCATGCGCGGGAAAATCCGCCGCCCTTCCGGTGACTGGTTGATGCCCAGCCGCGCGATCTCGTGCGTCGGCATGCTGGTGATGTCCTGTCCGCGATAACGGATGGTGCCCTCACGGGCGCGCGGCTTGCCGAAAATGGTCATCATCAGCGTCGACTTGCCGGCGCCGTTGGCGCCAATCAACGTGACGATCTCGCCCTCGTTGACGTCGAGATCGACGCCTTTGAGTGCGATGATGTTGCCGTAATAGGTCTTGACGCCGCGCACCTGCAGCATCGGCGTGGCTGTGCTGGCTGCGGTTGTCATAGGCCGACCTCCGCTTCCACTTCGTCCACTTCCTCGTCGGCGACGCCGAGATAGGCCGCGATCACCCGCGGGTCGGCCTTGATCTCGTCGGGCGTGCCATCGGCAATCTTGGTGCCGTAATCAAGCACCACCACATGATCCGAAATTTCCATGACCACCGACATGTCGTGCTCGATCAGCATCACCGAACACTCGTGCTGGTCACGGATCGAACGGATCAGCGCGTTGAGTTCGGCGCTTTCCTTGGGGTTGAGGCCGGCCGCCGGCTCGTCAAGGCAGAGCAGGACCGGATTGGTGCACATGGCACGGGCAATTTCCAGCCGCCGCTGCGCGCCATAGCTAAGATCGCCGGCCGGATCGTCGGCGCGGTCAATCAGACCGGTGCGCTCCAGCCAGTATTTCGCCTTCTCGATGCTCTCCTTCTCGGCAACCTTGAACGAGGGAATGCCGAACAGGCCGCCAAAGGTGTAGAGCGAGGCGGCATTGAGTGCGTTGTGCTGGGCCACGAGCAGGTTCTCGAGCACGGTCATGCCCGAAAACAGGCGGATATTCTGGAACGTGCGGGCAATCCGTGCCTTCTGCGTGATCTCGTAATCCGGCATGCGCTCAAGCAGATACAGCATGGCATCCGCATTACCGGCCACAGCATCGGCGCCAGCCGTGGCTTCGTCGACCAGGCCGTCGAAGTCACCGTTGCCGAGACGGAGCGCCAGCCGCCCCACAGTAGGCTTGTAAAAGCCGGTGATGCAGTTGAACACAGTCGTCTTGCCGGCGCCGTTCGGGCCGATCAGCGCCGTGATCTCGCCGCTGTTGACGACGAAAGACAGGTCATTGATGGCGACCAGGCCGCCAAAGCGCATGGTCATGTGCTCGACGGTGAGCAGGGGGGAGGAAACGAGCGACATCAGCCGTGGCCCTCCTTGACCAAATCCGTCGAGATGGCCTTGCGTTCCTTCAACGCCACCGATGGTTCACGCGAGGAGACCAGTCCGCGCGGCTTCCAAAGCATGATCACCACCATCGACAGGCCGAAAATCAGCGCGCGGTATTGCGCAGGGTCGAAATCATTGCCGAACACCGCCTTCAGGAAGTCGAGTTCGCGCAGGATTTCAAAGCCGCCGACGATGCCGACCGCCGCGATCACCACCCCATAGAGCGAACCGGCGCCGCCAAGCACGACGATGGCCAGAATCTGCGCCGATTCGATGAAGGTGAAGCTTTCCGGCGAGATGAACCCCTGCCGGGCCGCAAAGAACGAGCCGCCGAAGCCGCCGAACATCGCGCCGATGGCAAAGGCCGTCAGCTTGGTGGTCGTGGTGTTGATGCCGAGCGCGCGGCAGGCGATCTCATCCTCACGCAACGCTTCCCACGCCCGGCCGATCGGCAGGCGGCGCAGCTTGGTCGTCACCCAGGCGGTGATCAGGGCCAGGAACAGGATCAGATAGAACAGGAAGATCTTGTAGTAGAGCCCGGACGGTTCCAGTCCGAAACGGGCGGCAAAACCATCGTCGCCGCTGGTGAAGGGAATGCCGAACAGCGTCGGCCGCGGGATCGAGGATATGCCGGCATAGCCGTTGGAAAAGTCCACCCAGTTGATCAGCACAAGGCGGATGATCTCACCAAAAGCCAGCGTCACAACCGCCAGATAATCGCCCCTCAGTCGCAAGACCGGAAAGCCCAGGATGATGCCCCAGAAGGCCGCCAGAATGCCGGCGACCGGCAGCAGGATCCAGAAGGACAGGCCGAATTTGGTCGCCAGAAGCGCGTAGGAATAGGCCCCGACCGCGTAGAACGCGACATAGCCGAGATCGAGCAGGCCGGCCAGGCCGACCACCACGTTGAGCCCCCAGCCAAGCATCACATAGATCAGGATCTGGATGCCGAAATTGTCGATCCACTTGATCGATCCCTGCCAGCCTGCCAGCGCGATCGAAACGAATGGAAAGACCAGAACGAAGGCCAGAAGAAACGGCTTGAGCACCGGCTCGACACGGCTGAGCCACGAAGGCCCGGCCGCCACGGACGAGGGTTTCAGGCGCGCGCTGGTGCGCTGCGAAATCAGCATGTTGCCGGCGAGCGTGGCAATGAACACGCTCGCCAGAACGCCGAACAGCAGCATCGGGCGCGGTTCCAGCACGATGGAATTGGCCTGCTGGTCAGTCTTGAGGCCGATCAGCAGGATGAACAGGCCAAAGGCGATGGCCGTCCAGAACAGCGCGTTTTTCACATTGTCGGCGAAGCTCGCCGGCTGGTCGTCGGAGGTGGCAGCCATCACACCTTCTCCACTTCCGGTTTGCCGAGCAGGCCCTGCGGCAGGAAGATCAGCGTGATCGCAAGCAGCATGAAGGCAGCCACATCCTTGTAATCAATCGAGAAATAGGCCGACCACAGGGTTTCGACCATGCCGATGATCAGCCCGCCGAGCACCGCGCCGGGCAGCGAGCCGATGCCGCCCAGAACCGCAGCGGTGAATGCCTTGACGCCGGGAATGAAGCCATCCGAGAAGGAAATCACACCGTAGTAGACCAGATACATCACGCCCGCGACCGCCGCGAGTGCCGCACCGATCACGAAGGTGATCGAGATGGTGCGATCCACGTTGATGCCGAGCAGCGCCGCCATCTTGCCGTCCTGCTCACAGGCGCGCTGGGCCCGGCCAAGCGGGGTCTTCTGCACAACATACCAGAAGATGCCGAGCAGCAGCGCCGTGACCACGAAAATCACGATCTGCTTGTAGGCGAGGGTGACGGCAAAACCGTCTTTCTCCATCAGCACGATCACATCACGCAGGATCGGCGGCACCGGCTTGTTGCGGGCGCCCTGGGTCACCTGCACGAAATTGACCAGAACCATCGACATGCCGATCGCCGAGATCAGTGGCGCCAGACGGAACGAGCCGCGCAAGGGCCGGTAGGCAATCCTCTCGATCGCCCAGTTCCACAGACCGGTCAGCGCCATGCCGAGCGCAAGACAGACCAGAATGGCGAGAAAGATCGCCCCCGCGCTCAATCCGACCACACTGGTCACGAGAATGAACAGGATCAGGGCGGTGAACCCGCCGATCATGAACACATCGCCATGGGCGAAGTTGACCATCCCGATGATGCCGAAAACCATCGTATATCCGACGGCAATCAGCCCATAGATCGCCCCGAGCGTCAGCCCGTTGATGACCTGCTGAACAAAGACTTCCATACGCTATACGCCTCCCCTGGCCGTCCTGGCATTCTGCCACGTGATGGCGGTCACAACTTTTCTTTATCAATTCGCTCTTGCGCAAGCCCCTTTGTGCGGCAACTGCCCAATTTGTTGGCTAGCCCAGCATGCGGGCTGCTGGCACATAGTCATAACCGAGGTCGCGGGCAACTGCCTCATAGGTCACCTTGCCGGCGCAGACGTTGAGGCCGTTGGCAAGATGGCGGTTGTCGCTCAGCGCCTTCTTCCAGCCCTTGTCGGCGATCGCCAGCGCGTGCTGGAGCGTGACATTGTTCAGCGCATAGGTCGAGGTGCGGGCAACCGCACCGGGCATGTTGGCGACGCAATAATGCACGACGCCGTCGACCACATAGGTCGGCTTGGCATGGGTGGTCGGCCGCGACGTTTCAAAGCAGCCGCCCTGATCGATGGCCACATCGACCAGAACCGAGCCCTTCTTCATGCCCCTGATCATCTGGCGGGTCACTAGCCGGGGCGCGGCCGCGCCGGGAACCAGCACGGCGCCGATCACCAGATCCGCCTGGCTGACATGGTGCTCGATCGCCGATTTCATCGCATAGACCACCGTTGCCGAAGCCTCGAAATGGGTTGACAGGCGCTCAAGCACCACCGGGTTGCGGTCGAGGATGACCACATCGGCGTGCATGCCGACGGCCATCTGCGCCGCGTTGAAACCAACAACGCCGCCGCCGATGATCACCACCTTGGCCGGTGCAACGCCCGGCACGCCGCCAATCAGCACGCCGCGACCGCCATGGGCCTTCTCAAGCGCATTGGCGCCGGCATGCACAGCCATGCGACCGGCCACCTGGCTCATCGGCTTGAGCAGCGGCAGGCCGCCGGACTCATCGGTGACGGTCTCGTAGGCGATGCAGATCGCGCCGGACTTGATCAGCGCCCGGGTCTGTTCCGGGTCGGGCGCAAGATGCAGGTAGGTGTAGAGGATCTGCCCGGGGCGCAGGCGCTCGCATTCGAACGGCTGCGGCTCCTTGACCTTCACGATCATGTCGGCGCGGGCGAAGATCTCGGCGGCTTCGGCGACAACTTCGGCGCCGGCGGCGCGATAGGCCTTGTCGGTGGCGCCTATGCCGGCACCGGCGCGCGTCTCGACGATGACCTTGTGGCCGTGATGAACCATCTCGGCAACGCTCTCGGGCGTCATGCCGACGCGATACTCGTGGTTCTTCACTTCCTTAGGAACGCCGACGAGCATGGTCATCCTCCGCTGGTGATTTTTGTAGACTGTAGTCGGAGCGCAATGGAATTGCATTGCGATCTGTCTGGTCAGGCGGCGCCCGTGTGATATGAAATTCGAAGTTTCGTGACAAAATCCGGAAAATATTCGATGGACCGAATTGATCTGCAAATCCTGGCGCGTCTGCAACAGGATTCAAACCAGCCGCTGGCGCAGCTTGCGCAGGCTGTTGGCCTGTCAGCCTCGGCCTGCCATCGGCGCATCAAGCTGCTTGAGGAGGCGGGGGCGATCGGCGGTTATGCGGCGCGTCTCGACCGGACGGCGCTGGGGCTGACCATGGAACTCTACGTCACGGTTTCGCTGATCTCGCAGTCGAACGAGGCGCTGGAAGGGTTCGAGCGGGCGGTGCAGAGCGTTCCGGAGATCCTGTCCTGCGCGCTGCTGGCGGGCCGGGCCGATTACCTGATGCACATTGCCGTGCGCGATATGGATGATTTCGAGCGCATCCACCGGCAGAAACTGTCACGCCTGCCGGGGGTTTCGACGATGGTGACCAGTTTCAGCCTCAGGCGGGTGAAGGAGTTCCGCGGCTATCCGGTGGGGCGATGAAGCTGGCGGCGCGGCCTCGCCCTGCATCAGCGACCGGCTTTGACGGATTTTCCTTTCCCCCTGTCCGGGGGCGTGTTACCAGCCAGCGCCAATTCCTGTTGCCCCGTCCCTTGCCCATCGCGTTTGCAGCGATCCGGACGGGTATTCTGAAGAGGTTTGGCATGGCCCGCATCGTTCCCGCCGCGATTCCTGAAGCACTGACGTTCGATGACGTGCTGATGTTGCCGGCCGAATCGTCGGTGCTGCCCAATCAGACTGACCTCAGAACCAGGCTGACCAAGTCGATCCGGCTCAATCTGCCGATCCTGTCCTCGGCGATGGATACTGTGACCGAGGCGCGGCTGGCGATCGCCATGGCACAGGCCGGCGGCATCGGCGTCGTCCATCGCAACCTGACGCCGGAGGAACAGGCCGACCATGTGCGGCAGGTCAAGCGCTTCGAGAGCGGCATGGTGATGAATCCGGTGACCATCGGTCCGGATGCCGCCCTGCGCGAGGCGCTGGACATCATGCGGGCGCGGTCGATTTCGGGCCTGCCGGTGGTCGAAGGTGAAAGCGGGCGCGGCGGCAAGCTGGTCGGCATCCTCACCAACCGCGATGTGCGCTTTGCCGAAAACCTAGACCAGCCGGTGCGCGAGCTGATGACCCATTCGGGGCTCGTCACCGTGCGCGAGACCGTCACGCCGGAGGAGGCGCGGCACCTGTTCCACAAGCACCGCATCGAGAAGCTGCTGGTGGTCGACGATGATTACAACTGCGTCGGCCTCGTCACGGTCAAGGATATCGAGAAGGCGAGGCTCAACCCCAATGCCTGCAAGGACGAGCAGGGGCGGCTGCGCGTGGCCGCCGCGACGACCACGGGTGACGATGGGTTCCGCCGCTCGGAACTGCTGATCGATGCCGGCGTCGATGTGCTGGTCGTCGATACCGCGCATGGCCATTCCAGGGGTGTGCTGGCGCAGGTAGCCAAGGTCAAGACGCTGTCGAACAAGGTGCAGGTGATCGCCGGCAATGTGGCTACCGCCGATGGCGCCAGGGCGCTGATCGATGCGGGGGCGGATGCGGTCAAGGTCGGCATCGGTCCGGGGTCGATCTGCACGACGCGGATTGTCGCCGGTGTCGGTGTGCCGCAGCTCACGGCGATCATGGAGACCGCGCGCGCAGCCCATGACCAGGGCATCCCGATCATCGCCGATGGCGGGATCAAGTATTCGGGCGATCTGGCCAAGGCGATTGCCGCCGGCGCCGATGTGGCGATGATCGGCTCGCTGCTGGCCGGCACGGACGAGAGCCCCGGCGAGGTATTCCTGTATCAGGGCCGCTCCTACAAGTCGTATCGCGGCATGGGTTCGCTGGGAGCGATGGCGCGCGGCTCGGCCGACCGCTACTTCCAGGCCGAGATCAAGGATACGATGAAGCTGGTGCCGGAGGGCATCGAAGGGCAGGTGCCCTACAAGGGGCCGGTGTCGGGCGTGCTGCATCAGCTCGCCGGCGGCCTCAAGGCGGCGATGGGCTATGTCGGCGCCGCGACGATCGCGGAATTGCAGGAGCGGGCGCAGTTCGTCCGCATCTCCTCGGCGGGCCTGCGCGAAAGCCACGCCCATGACGTGACGATCACCCGCGAAAGCCCGAACTATCCGACGCGGATGTAAGGATGAAGGTTTTGTAGGGGTGCGCTGAAGCTCGCGCCCCCCGCACTCGCTCGGCGTCGCTTCGCAGGTTTGTAAGTGGCT
>DAOMXG010000079.1:0-10430 GCA_035436995.1 Beijerinckiaceae bacterium | reverse complement strand
GCGCTGCGGCGCCGATGGCGAAGGTGTAGCCGTCGAGCCGGTCGAGAACGCCGCCGTGCCCCGGAATCAGCGCGCCGGCATCCTTGACCCCGAACCGCCGCTTGAGAAACGATTCGAACAGGTCGCCGGCGACCACCAGCATGCCGAGACCGAGCGCCAGCAGCCCATGCGCCGGCCGCAGCGGCACGCCGGCCACCGCCAGCATCGCACAGCCGCCGAGAATGCCGGCAGCCAGGCCGCCAAGCACCCCGGACCAGGTTTTCTTGGGGCTGATGCGCGGCGCAAATTTGGGCCCGCCAAAGGTCCGCCCGGCAAAATAGGCACCGATATCGGTCAGCCAAACGACCGCGAACATGAACAGGATGGCGATGAACCCAAGCGCCCCGCTGCCGCGCACCGCCAGCGTCCCCAGCATGATGACGCCGGCATAGACGGCGCCGACCGCAAGCCAACCGGGCGAAGCCATGCCGCCGATGAGCCGCGACCATTCCCACAGCGCAACGCCGCCGATCAATCCCCAGACGATGGCAAAAGGCCAGCCGCCCCACCATGCCAGCAGGATGGCGGCAGAAGCCATGATCACGGCGGAAATGACGCGCTGGGCAAGCTCGCTGCGGCCGGCGGGTTCCGCTTCGGCCATCACAAACCGCCGAACCGCCGCGTGCGCGCGCCGAATTCCGTCAGGCAGGTTTCCAGCGCCGCCCGGTCGAAATCAGGCCAAAGCACCGGCGTGAACACGAATTCGGCGTAGGCTGCCTGCCACATCAGGAAGTTCGACAGCCGCTGCTCTCCCGAGGTGCGGATGATCAGGTCGGGATCGGGCATGCCGGCGGTGGTCAGTTCGGCGGAAATGCGCGCCTCGCTGATGTCGCAGGGCTCAAGGCGACCGGTGCGGGCCAGCTCCGCCAGCCGTCTGGCCGCCATCACCAGTTCATGCCGCGCGCCATAGTTGAAGGCGACGGCGAAGGTCAGACCGGTGTTGGTCCGAGTCTTGTCCTCCGCCTCGTTGAGCAGGGCGACGATATCCGGCTGCAGCCCTGCCCGCTCGCCGATCACCTTGATGCGGACATTGCGGGCATTCAGATCGGCCAGATCGGACCGGATGAACAGCCGCAGCAGCGACATCAGTTCGGCCACTTCCGAGGCCGGCCGCGCCCAGTTCTCGGAGGAGAAGCTGTAGACCGTCAGATACGGAATATTCAGATCGCTGAATGTCCGGACGACACCGCGCAGCGTCTCCACTCCAGCCCTATGCCCGAATGCGCGCGGCAACCCGCGCTGCTTGGCCCAGCGACCGTTGCCATCCATGATGATGCCAACATGCTTGAGGCCGAACGGGGCCGCGCCCCCGCCTTTGGCGGGAACGGGATCAAACTGGGCACGCGCGGCGTTTTCCATCAATCGTCCGGCTTTCGTCCTCAAACCTGCATGATTTCTTTTTCTTTGTGGACCAGGGCCGCATCAATCTCGGCAATGGCCGCATCAGTCGCCTTCTGCACCTGATCATGGGCACGGGTCGCGTCATCCTTGGCCATCTTGCCGTCCTTTTCCAGCTTCTTCAGCAGCTCCATGCCGTCGCGCCGCACATGGCGGGCGGCAACGCGGGCCGCCTCGGCATATTTGTGGGCAACCTTGACCATTTCCTGGCGGCGCTGCTGGTTCAGTTCCGGAATGCGCAGGCGGATCACCTGCCCTTCGGTGTTGGGATTGAGGCCCAGCGAGGAATCGCGGATCGCCTTTTCCACCGCATGGACCATGCCGCGATCCCACACCTGCACGCTGAGCAGCCGCGGCTCCGGCACCGAGACGGTGGCAACCTGGGCGATCGGCATGCGCGCGCCGTAAGCCTCCACCTCGATCGGATCGAGCAGATTGGCCGAGGCACGCCCCGTGCGCAGCGAGGCCAGATCGTGCTTGAGGGAGGCAACCGCCCCCTGCATGCGACGCTTGAGGTCATTGAGATCGAACGTATCGGCCATGACAGGTGTTCCGGGATCTGTGGTCCGTTCTGGTTACGCCGCCCGGCGGCTTGCCGCAAGGGTTGACGAAGGTCAATTCACCGCCCAACGGTGGTGCCGTGCCCGGTTCCTGTCAGCACTTTGGCGATGCTGCCCGGCTGGTGGATGGAAAAGACGATGATCGGCAGGCTGGCATCGCGCGCCAGCGCGAAAGCCGCCGTGTCCATCACCTTGAGATCCTTGGCGATAACCTCGTCGTAGCTGACCCGGTCGTATCGGGTTGCCGTCCTGTCTTTCTTCGGATCGGCCGTGTAGATGCCGTCAACCTGGGTGGCCTTGAGCATCACGTCGCAGCCGAGTTCGGCCGCACGCAACGCCCCGCCCGTGTCGGTGGTGAAGAATGGATTGCCGGTGCCACCGGCCAGAATGACGATTCGGCCCTTGCTAAGATGATCGGAAGCCTGCTGCCGGGTGTAGGTCTCGACCACCGAGGGCATGGCGACGCCGGACATGGCGCGGGCCGAATGGCCGAGCGCTTCCACCTGCGCCTCCAGCGCAATCGCGTTCATCACCGTCCCCAGCATGCCCATCGAATCGGCGGCCGGGCGCGACAGGCCCATGCCGGACATCTGGGCGCCGCGGAAGATGTTGCCGCCGCCGATGACCACCGCCAGTTCGACCCCGAGATTGGCGGCCTCGACCAGATCGGCACAGATCTGCCGCACCGTCGGCTGGTGGATGCCGAAGGATTCGGAACCCATCAGCGCCTCGCCGGACAGCTTGACGAGGGCGCGCTTGTAGAGCGGTTTCGGTTTGGTCAAGGGGCACCTCCGGCGTGACAGGCAAACAAAAAGGGCGGCTTGCCGCCGCCCTTGCCCTGCCCATACGGGTAGGATTGCTTGTCAGGCGCCGCCAGCCTTCTTCACCTCTTCGGCGAAGTCCGAGACTTCTTTCTCGATTCCCTCGCCGAGTGCAAACCGCACGTAGCCCTTGAGCGCGATCGGAGCGCCCGCCGACTTGGCAGCTTCGTTCACAGCCTGCAGCACCGTCTTTGCGCCGTCGTGGATGAACGGCTGATCAACGAGGCAGACTTCCTTGTAGAAGGTCTTGATGCCGCTCTCGACAATCTTCTCGATCACGTTGGCCGGCTTGCCCGAGGCCGCCGCCTTGTCGGTCAGCACCGCCTTTTCGCGCGCAACCACCGCCGGGTCCATGCTGGCCGCGTCAAGCGCCTGCGGATTGGTGGCCGCGACATGCATCGCCACCTGCCGGCCAAGCGCCGCTAGCGCGGCGGCGTCGCCCTTCGATTCCAGCGCCACCAGCACCGCGATCTTGCCGAGTCCTTCGACCACCTGATTGTGGATGTAGGAAGCCACGACGCCATCGCTCACCGAAACACCGGCGACGCGGCGCAGCGACATGTTCTCGCCCACCGTGGCGACCGTGTTGGCAATCGCCTCGCTCACCGTGCCGCCGCCCGGATAGGCCGCAGCCTTGAGCGCCTCGATCTCGCCGGCGCCCTTGAGCGCGATCCCGGCGATCGAACGCACCAGCCCCTGGAACTGGTCGTTGCGGGCGACGAAATCGGTCTCGGAATTGACCTCGACGACCACGCCGGCCTTGCCGGACACCGCCGCAGCGACCAGCCCCTCGGCCGCCAGACGGCCGGACTTCTTGGCCGCCTTGGCCAGGCCCTTGGTGCGCAGCCAGTCGATGGCGGCTTCCAGATCGCCGCCGGTCTCGGCCAGCGCGCCCTTGCAGTCCATCATGCCGGCGCCGGTTTTCTCGCGCAGTTCCTTGACCAGCGCAGCGGTAATCTCAGCCATGAGATTTATCCTTCTTCATCCGTCGTTTATCGTGATTTCTTCACGCAAAGGCCCGGCAGCTCTCGCCCCGGGCCCGCACGTGTCAGCGTGTGTTCGGGGTCGCTCAGGCGAGAAGCCCGCGCGCCTTCTCGATCCAGCCTTCGCGGCCGATGCGGCCGTGCAGCTTGAGGTCGGCGTCGAGCTTGGTCTCGTCGGCCGGCGCCATGGCGGAAAACTGCCAGAAGTGGAAGATGCCGGCATCGTTCAGCTTCTTCTCAAGCTCCGGGCCGAGGCCGCCGAGCTTGGTCAGATCGTCCGGCGCGCCGCGCGGCGCAGACAGCCGTTCGAACACGAAATCGCTCTCGCTTGCACCTGCCGCCGGCAGGTCCTCGACCACCGGAGCCTCGGCAGCGCCGAGGTCAACGCCCATGTCGCCAGCGCCGCGACCGATCCCGTCGATCACCGCACGCGACACCAGATCGCAATACAGCGCGATCGCCCGGCCGGCATCGTCATTGCCCGGAACCGGGAAGGCGATGCCATCGGGATCGCAATTGGTATCGACAATCGCCACCACCGGGATATTGAGGCGGCGCGCCTCCTGCAACGCGAGCTGCTCCTTGTTGGTGTCGATAACGAAGATCAGGTCGGGCGTGCCGCCCATGTCCTTGATGCCGCCGAGTGCGCGGTCGAGCTTTTCCTGCTCGCGCGACAGCATCAGGCGTTCCTTCTTGGTCAGGCCGTGCGCGCCGGCGGCCAGCGTCTCCTCGACCTTGCGCAGCCGCTGGATCGAGGCAGAGATCGTCTTCCAGTTGGTCAGCATGCCGCCGAGCCAGCGCGAATTGACGTAATACTGGGCGCAACGCTTGGCGCTTTCGGCAATCGAATCCTGCGCCTGGCGCTTGGTGCCGACGAACAGGACGCGCCCGCCGCGCGCCACGGTGTCGGAGATCGCCTGCAGCGCGCGCTGCAGCATCGGCGCCGACTGGCTGAGGTCAATGATGTGAATCTTGTTGCGGACGCCGTAAATATACTGCGCCATCTTCGGGTTCCAGCGGTGGGACTGGTGGCCGAAATGCGCACCAGCCTCCAGCAGCTGCCGCATCGAAATCTCGGGCAACGCCATTGGTCTTCTCCGGTTTAAGCCTCCGCGAGGAAATACCGGACGGATCCGGCACCAGACGGTCGAAACCTGCCCTCGCGTGTGTGATGGCGCCCCCTTAAGCCCAATTCGCAGACAAAAGCAAGGGGGCACGGCCCTTTTTGCCGTCAGTCGACGGCGGCAGCGCACGGCTGCATCGCCGGTAGCCTGGAGATGCCTTCCCGGATAGAAGGCTGCCACCATGATTGCTGATTCCGATACCCTCGCCCGGCTGGAAGCCGAAATGCTGCGCCTTGTCGCCGAACGCGGGCCGGACCGCACCGCCTGCCCCTCGGAAGCGGCGCGTGCGATCGGCGGTCCGCATCCCGACCAGTGGGGCCCCTTGATGACGCCGGCCCGTCGCATCGCGGTGCGGCTTGCCGGGGAAGGACGCATCGTCATCACCCGCAAGGGGCGCCCTGTCGATCCCAACGATTTCCGCGGCGTCTACCGGCTGGGCCTGCCGCGATCGGACTAGGGTCAGGACCTATTATATCCGCGTTATATCCGCGGATTTGATGGCTGTTCTGGCGATTGACCGCCTTCCACTTAATCGCAGCATGCTCTATTCCGGCCCCGGCAACAGGCTGTCGCTCTGCCCCGCCAGCCGGGCAAAGACCAGCCCGATCCATTCCTTGGCAGCCATGTCGACCCGCCGCAGCCCCTGCGAGACTCCCGAAAAGACCCGGTAATCATCGCTGGTGCCGCTGGTGCGAAAGTCGACGGGATAGGCCACGACCGGCCAGCCGACCTTGCGGAGCAGGCCATAGGCACGCGGCATGTGCCAGGCCGAAGTGACCAGCAGCCAGCGTTCCTCCGGCTTCGGCCGGATCTGATCGAACGACAGGCGGGCATTCTCGAACGTGTTGCGCGAGTTGCGTTCGTAGATCACCGCGCGGCCGGGCATCATCTCGGCAACAAATGTCTGCACGGCCTCCGATTCGGAAATCGGCGCTCCGGTGAACTCCCCCGCCCCGCCGGAGAAAACGATCCTCGCTTCCGGAAACTGCCGGGTCAGCGGCAGGAGGATCGTCAGCCGTTCTGCGGCTTCATTGAGTGCCGGCTGGCCGCGTGCCAGGGTCACATCGGTGGCCAGAACCCCGCCGAGCACAAGAATGCCGTCAACCTTGGCGCCTGTCTCGCCATAGACCGGGAAGCGGGCCTCCAGCGGGCGCAGCATGAGCGTGCCGATCGGCGACAGTCCGAGCAGCAGCAGCAGCGCGGTCGCCGCGATGATCAGCCCATTGCCAAGCCGGGCGAACCGCTCGCGTGCCGAAAGCATGATCCCGGCGATCAACGTCAGCATCAGCAGATTGCCGGGCTCGGCCGCCAGCCAGATAATCTTCGAAACCCAATACATGACGCCTTAACTTTCGTCCCATTGCGGCGACCATGCCGGCCTGACGATGCGCCCATCCGCCGCCTTCAGGGCGGAAATGGCCGCCATTTCGGCATCAGTCAGCGAAAAATCGAATACGTCGAGATTCTCGGCAATGCGGGCCGGCGTTGCCGAGCGGGGAACGGCGATGATGCCCGGCTGCTGGATATGCCAGCGCAGCAGGACCTGGCTTTCGCTCTTGCCATGGGCGCGCGCTGCCGACAGCAGCGGCGGCGATCCGAACAGCGCGCCGCGAGCCACCGGCGAATAGGAGGTGAACGACATGCCATGGCGCCGGCAGGCGGCGATGAGCCGGCTCTGGTCGAGCCTGGGATGGTATTCGCACTGGTTGGTGACCAGCGGTTCGCTCGTCACCTGCCAGGCCTGATCAAGATGGGCGATGGTAAAGTTGGAAACGCCGATATGGCGTGCCAGCCCCAGCGTCCTTGCCTTGCACAGGGCGCGGATCGAGCCGGTGAAATCGATCTCGGGGTTGGGCCAGTGGATCAACAGCAGATCGACCTGATCGACCCCGAGGCGGCGGATGCTGCCGGCCGCCGCATCGACCAGATCAGCCTCGCCGATCAGCGCCGGCGGAACCTTGGTGGTCAGGAAAATCTCGTCGCGCGGCACGCCGGACTGGCGCATCCCCTCGCCCACCTCGATCTCGTTTTCATACATGATCGCGGTGTCGATGTGGCGGTAGCCACAGGCGAGCGCGTGGCGGACGCGATCGCGCGCCACCTCGCCTCTGAGAGTCCAGGTGCCGTAGCCGATGGCCGGAATGGCCGCCCCATGCGCCGTGACGATGATCTGGTCCAAAGCCTGTCTCCCTGACATACGGAGGCGATCATCCGGATTCCTGCCCTGCTGTCCAGCATGTTGGGCCTTGCCTTCCGGGCCGAATGCTCCTATAGCCGCGCGATCCTTCGGTCGGCGGCTGAAAGGAGGGCGGGCTGTTGCCCGCAGGATCTTCCCGATCCGGTCTCCCTTGTCGACGCCTTCGTTGTTCTGTCGGGCCTTTCCGGGCTCGAAGGGCTCAGCGCCGTTGGATGATCTCGGGGCCAATTCCGGCGCCGAGCGATGCAAGAAAGGCACGGACATGCCGCTTTACGAGCATGTGTTCCTGGCACGCCAGGACATTTCCGCGCAGCAGGTTGAGGGCCTCACCGACCAGTACAAGGCGGTGATCGAGGCGGCCGGCGGCGCGGTGACCAAGGTGGAATACTGGGGCGTCAAGTCCCTCGCCTACCGCATGAACAAGAACCGCAAGGCGCATTATGCGCTGATGAACATCTCCGCCTCGGCCCCGGCTGTCGCCGAGATGGAGCGGCAGATGCGCATCAACGAGAATATCCTGCGCTTCATGACCGTGCGTGTCGAACAGCTCGAGGACGGACCGTCGGCGATGCTGCAGAAGCGCGAGCGCGACGAGAAGCGTGACGCCGAGCGTGGCAGCTATGGTGATCGTCCGCCGCGCCGCCGTGACCGTGAAGAAGATGCTGGCGGGGAGGACGAATAATGTCGTTTGCTGATCGCAAGGAAGGCGGCGCCGCCGCCGGAGGCCGTCGCCCGTTCTTCCGTCGCCGCAAGTCCTGCCCGTTCCAGGGCGAGGGCGCGCCGAAGATCGATTTCAAGGACGTCAAGCTGCTCTCGCGCTACATTTCCGAGCGCGGCAAGATCGTTCCGTCCCGCATCACCGCCGTCTCGGCCAAGAAGCAGCGCGAACTCGCCCAGGCGATCAAGCGCGCCCGCTTCCTCGGCCTGCTGCCGTATGTGATCAAGTAAGACCTTCCGGGCGCCGCTCAGCCGGCGCCCGGCATCCATCTGTCGCCTGGGCGGGACTGTCCCGGATCAGGTATCGCTGGGGCAAGACCCCTAACCGTAAGGGACAGCGGACAATCATGGCTCAGGCCATTCTCATCGGATTGATCGCGGGGCTGGCCTCGGCGCTGTTGTCGGGGCTGCTGACGCCCGGCTCGCTGCTTGCCAGCCTGCTGTTCGTGATCGCGCCCCTGCCGCTGATGATCGTCGGACTTGGCTGGCATCCGCTGGTCGCGGCCCTTGGCGCGCTTGCCGGCTGCCTGGTGATGGACCTCGGGCTGAGCAATACCGCCGCGCTCTATTTCGGGCTGCTGGTCGGTCTGCCGTCCTATCTGTTTTCCGAACTGCTGCTGCGTCTGCTGGCCTTTCTGCCGGCGCTTCCGCCGGAACGCGCCGGGCGCCTTGGCGGAACGATCCTGCTGGGATCGATCGGCGCCTATGCGGTTCTGGTGACGCTGGGCGGCGCGATGGTGATCGACACGTCGCATGCCGGTTTCGTGCAGCGCGTGGCGCGCAGCGTCGAGACGCTGTTCCGCGACATCGCCTCGGGCGGCAACAAGCTGCCGCTGCCGGGCGGTGCGCAGGATCTGGCGGCGCTTGCCCGGCTCTATGCCCAGATGCTGCCGCCGATGCTGGCCTTCATCATCGCGGTGATGCTGAGCCTGAGCCTGTGGCTGGGGCTGAAAGTGGCCAGAACTTCGCAGCGGATCGCCTATCCGGTATTGCCGGCGCATGCGCTGTCGCTGCCGTCGGCGGCGCTGTTTGTGTTCATCGGCGGGTTCGGACTGGCCCAGCTTGGCGGCTATATCGGGCTTTTCGGCACGCTGGTCATGGTGGCGGTGACCTTTGCGCTGATCCTGAACGGGCTGGCGGTGCTGCATGCCCGCACGCTTGGCTCGCCAAGTCGCGCCCTGATTCTTTCCGGCGTCTGGGGTGCGGTTCTCGTTTTCGGCATTCCCGCCTTCGCGCTGGCGCTGGTCGGCGCGGTCGATTGTGCTTTTGGCCTGAGGAACACCCGGAACAAACCTCTGGTCTGACCCCCATCCAACCCATCAACGGAGAAACAGAAATGGAAGTCATCCTGCTCGAACGTGTCGCCAAGCTTGGCCAGATGGGCGAAATCGTCAAGGTTCGCCCCGGCTATGCCCGCAATTTCCTGCTGCCGCAGAAGAAGGCCCTGCGCGCCACCGAGGACAACAAGAAGGTGTTCGAGACCCGGCGTGCCCAGCTTGAGGCCCGCAACCTCGAACTGAAGAAGGAAGCCGATGCCGTTGGCAAGAAGCTCAACGGCCAGAGCTTCGTGCTGATCCGCTCGGCGGGCGAGTCGGGCATGCTCTATGGCTCGGTGTCGACGCGCGATCTTGCCGAGGTCATGACCGCCAACGGCTTCACCGTCTCGCGCAATCAGGTGGTGCTCAACGCCCCGATCAAGCTGCTTGGCCTGCACACGGTTCCGGTGCATCTGCATCCGGAGGTCGATGTCGCGGTGACCATCAACATCGCCCGCTCGCCGGAAGAGGCGGAGCGTCAGGCCCGCGGCGAGAACGTGACCGCCCGCGAGGCGCACAATATCGACGATCTCGGCCTCGAGATCGGCGCGGCGCTAGCCGAGGCGGGACCGACCGCCGAACTGTGAATTGTTGCCATATTGGCAGGGACAGGGCGGCTACGGCCGCCCTTTTCGTTTGTCTGGCGGCAATATGCGTGCTTGGCATCCGGCGCGCGCGCGCCCATCCTGCCCTGGTCAGGGGGCGCTCATGAGCCAGCAGGACACCAGGAAGTTTCCCGACGGCACCGACGCGCCGATGTTCATCCGGCGAACCAACCGATTTGCGCTCAAGCTGATGTCCTGGGTCAATGCGTTCGCGCATCTGGTGCTGGGGCTGGCGCTTGCCGGGGCGGTGCTGCTGTTCACCTGGCTGTTTGTGAAAGACGTCGCCAATGGCCTCAGCCATGACAACATGGCCGAGGGGTTTCTGCACGGACTTGGCACGATCATGCTGTTGTGGACCATCTCGGCGCTGATCACCGCCGAGATCCGCTATCTGCGCGGCCACCCTCTGCAGATCGACACATTCGTCGAGGTGGCGATTGTGGTGATCCTGCGCAAGCTGATCACCATGCCGGTGCAGTCGGCGCTGCCGGCACCTGCCGAGTTCATTCTGTGGGTCGCCTCTGCCGTGCTGCTCGCGATCATGTTCGTGATCGTGCGCTTCGCCATCAGCATGGGCAGGGATTGAAACCACGGGGGGTGGTGAGCCGGGAGGGAATCGAACCCTCGACCACATGATTAAAAGTCACGTGCTCTACCGCTGAGCTACCGG
>DAOMXG010000078.1:0-10550 GCA_035436995.1 Beijerinckiaceae bacterium | reverse complement strand
CGATCACGTTATCCGCATTTTGATGATTCCATCAAAATGCGGCGTGATCTAGCGTTCCGGCGGCGCCTGGCAGCGCCACCGGAGCAATCGGGATGGCTATTCCGCCGCGGCCTTGGCCGCCTGCAATTCCATTTCCTTCAGCGCGCGCCGATATTCGAGCGGCATCACCTTGACGAATTTGGTGCGATACTCGGCCCAGTTGTCGAGAATGTGCCGTGCACGGGTCGAACCGGTGTAGCGCGCATGATTGGAGACAAGCTGATGCAGCCGTTCCTGATCATGACGCGACATGTCGGCCAGAACATCGACCTTGCCCTTGGTGGCCATGTCACCGCCCTGGTGATGCAGGCGCTGCATCAGGTCTTCCTCTTCCGGGACCGGCTCAAGGTCGACCATCGACATGTTGCAGCGCTTGGCGAAGGTCTTGTCCTCGTCCAGCACATAGGCGATGCCGCCCGACATGCCGGCGGCGAAGTTGCGTCCGGTGTTGCCGAGCACGACGACGATGCCGCCGGTCATGTATTCGCAGCCATGGTCGCCGGTGCCTTCCACCACAGCGATGGCACCGGAGTTGCGCACGGCGAAGCGTTCGCCGGCGACACCCCGGAAATAGCATTCGCCGGAGATCGCGCCGTAAAGCACGGTGTTGCCGACGATGATCGAGGCTTCCGGCTTGATCTGCTGCGCCTTTGCCGAGGGATAGATGATCAATTTGCCACCCGACAGGCCCTTGCCGACATAATCGTTGGCCTCGCCTTCGAGTTCCAGTGTCACGCCGCGCGCAACCCAGGCGCCGAAGCTCTGCCCGGCGGTGCCATTGAGCTTGAGGTGGATCGTATCTTCCGGCAGTCCTGCATGGCCATAGGCCTTGGCGACCTCGCCCGACAGCATCGCGCCTGCGGTGCGGTCGACGTTGGTGATTTTGAACTCGGCGCGAACCCTGGTCTTGTCAGTCAGGGCGGGTGACGCCGCCGCGATGAACTGCCGGTCGAGCACCTTCTCGAGGTGATGGTCCTGCCGCTCGCTGACGAAGATGCCGGTTTCGGCGCCTTCCTCGGGTTTGTGGAACAGGCGTGTGAAGTCGATGCCCTTGGCCTTCCATGCGGCAATAGCCTCGGACCGATCGAGCATCTGCATCTGGCCGACCATCTCGTTGAACGTGCGGTAGCCCATCTCCGCCATCAACTGGCGCACTTCCTCGGCAACAAAGAAGAAGTAGTTGATGACATGCTCCGGCGTGCCGATGAAGCGCTTCCTGAGCACCGGATCCTGGGTGGCGACACCGACCGGGCAGGTGTTGAGGTGACACTTGCGCATCATGATGCAGCCGGCTGCGATCAGCGGGGCGGTGGCAAAACCGAATTCGTCAGCGCCGAGCAAGGCTCCGACAACGACATCGCGTCCGGTGCGAAGGCCACCGTCGACCTGCACCGCGATGCGTGAACGCAGACGGTTCCTGACGAGAGTCTGGTGCGTCTCGGCAAGGCCAATCTCCCACGGCGAGCCGGCATGCTTGATCGAGGTGAGCGGGGATGCGCCCGTGCCGCCCTCGAAGCCGGAAATGGTCACATGATCGGCGCGTGCCTTGGCAACGCCGGCCGCGACCGTGCCGACTCCGACCTCCGAGACCAGCTTGACCGAAACATCGCCCGCCGGGTTTACGTTCTTCAGATCGTAGATGAGCTGGGCAAGGTCCTCGATCGAATAGATGTCATGATGCGGCGGCGGCGAGATGAGGCCGACGCCCGGGGTCGAATGGCGCACCTTGGCGATCACCGCATCGACCTTGTGGCCGGGCAGCTGACCGCCTTCGCCGGGCTTGGCACCCTGCGCCATCTTGATCTGCATCATGTCGGAATTGACGAGATATTCCGTCGTCACGCCGAAACGGCCCGAGGCGACCTGCTTGATCGCCGACCGTTCCGGATTGGAACGCCCGTCCGGCAGCGGCCGGAAGCGATCGGATTCCTCGCCGCCCTCGCCGGTGTTTGACTTGCCGCCCAGCGCATTCATCGCCCGCGCCAGCGTGGTGTGGGCCTCGCGCGAGATGGACCCGAACGACATCGCGCCGGTGGCAAAGCGCCGGACAATCACGTTCGCCGGCTCGACTTCGGACACATCGACCGGCTTGCGGCCATCTTCCGCTGCCGCCTTGATGCGGAACAGGCCACGAATGGTCAGCAACCGCTCGTTCTGCTCGTTGATGGCGCGGGCGAATTCTTCGTAGCGCTCCTTGGAATTGCCACGCACGGCGTGCTGGAGCGCGGCCACAGTGGTCGGCGACCAGGCATGCGCCTCGCCACGGAAGCGGAAGGCATATTCGCCGCCGACCTCGAGGCTGGTCTTGAGCACCGGATTGTCACCGAAAGCATCGCGATGACGCATCACCGTCTCGATCGCGACCTCGGCAAGTCCGACGCCGCCGATGCGGCTGGCGGTGCCGAAGAAATACTTGTCGACAAAGCTCTGGCCGAGGCCGACCGCGTCGAAAATCTGCGCCCCGCAATAGGATTGATAGGTCGAGATGCCCATCTTGGACATGACCTTGAGGATACCCTTGCCGACGGACTTGATGTAGCGCTTGACGACTTCCTTGGCCTCGACCTCGGGCGGGAATTCGCCCTTCTCGTGCATCGCCTCCATGGTCTCGAATGCGAGATAGGGGTTGATTGCCTCGGCCCCATAGCCGGCGAGACAGCAGAAGTGATGCACCTCGCGCGCTTCCCCGGTCTCGACCACGAGCCCGACCGACGTGCGCAGACCCTTGCGGATCAGGTGGTGGTGAACAGCCGCCGTCGCCAGAAGCGCCGGAATCGGCACCCGCTCCGGCCCGACCAGACGATCGGACAGGATAATGATGTTGTAGCCGCCGGCCACCGCCGCCTCGGCGCGGTCGCACAGCCGTTCAATGGCGTCCTGCATGCCGCCGGCGCCGCGTTCGGCCGGATAGGTTATGTCGAGCGTCTTGGTGTCGAAGCGGTCCTCGAAATGGCCGATACCGCGGATCTTCTCGAGATCCTCGTTGGTCAGGATCGGCTGGCGCACCTCGAGCCGCTTGCGGCGGGAGAGGCCCTCGAGATCAAAAAGGTTCGGCCGCGGCCCGATGAACGAGACCAGGCTCATCACCAGTTCTTCGCGGATCGGATCGATCGGCGGGTTGGTGACCTGCGCGAAGTTCTGCTTGAAATAGGTGTAGAGCAGCTTGGACTTGTCCGACAGCGCCGAGATCGGCGTGTCGGTGCCCATCGAGCCCACTGCTTCCTGCCCGGTGGTGGCCATCGGCGCCATCAGCAGCGCCAGATCCTCCTGCGAGTAGCCAAAGGCCTGTTGCTTGTCGAGCAGCGGCACGTCCGTGCGCGGGGCGCGCGGCTCGACCGGCGGCAGGTCCTCAAGCACGATCTGGGTGCGCTTCAGCCAGTCCTTGTAGGGATTGGCTGAGGCGAGCTCTGCCTTGATCTCTTCATCGGAGATGATGCGTCCTTCGCCAAGGTCGATAAGCAGCATCTTGCCCGGCTGCAGGCGCCACTTGGTGACGATTTTCTCTTCAGGTATCGGCAGGACGCCCATCTCGGAAGCCATGACCACCAGGCCATCGTCGGTGACAAAATAGCGCGCGGGGCGCAGGCCGTTGCGATCGAGGGTGGCGCCGATCTGGCGTCCGTCCGTGAAGGCAACCGCGGCCGGCCCGTCCCATGGCTCCATCAGGGCGGCATTGTATTCGTAAAAGGCGCGGCGCTGATCATCCATCAGCGGATTGCCGGCCCAGGCTTCGGGCACCAGCATCATCATGGCATGGGCGAGCGAATAGCCGCCCTGGACGAGGAATTCGAGCGCGTTGTCAAAGCAGGCCGTGTCCGACTGGCCTTCGTAGGAGATCGGCCAGAGCTTGGAAATGTCACTGCCGAACAACTCGGAATCGACACTCGCCTGCCGCGCGGCCATCCAGTTGACGTTGCCGCGCAGGGTGTTGATCTCGCCGTTATGCGCCACCATCCGGTAGGGATGGGCCAGCGACCAGGTCGGGAAGGTGTTGGTCGAAAAACGCTGGTGCACCAGCGCCAGCGCGCTTTCAAAGCGCGGATCGTTGAGATCGGCAAAATAGCTGCCGAGCTGGCCGGCCAGCAGCATGCCCTTGTAGACAACCGTGCGGCAGGACGAGGAGACTGGGTAATAGCCCTTTGTCGTCGGGTCCTTGAGGTCATAGACTGCGTTGGAGATGACCTTGCGCAGAATGAACAGGCGACGCTCGAACTCATCCTCATTGGCGATGCCTTCACCGCGACCGATGAACACCTGACGATGCACCGGCTCTGTCGGCAGAACGCTGACCCCGAGGTCGCCATTGTCAACCGGAACGTCGCGCCAGCCAATCAGCCTCTGGCCCTCGGCCTTGATCACCTTGTCGACGATCTTCTGCACGGTCCGGCGGCCGGCCTTGTCGCGCGGCAGGAACAACTGGAGGATGGCGTAATGGCCCGGCTCCGGCAGATCGTAGCCGAGCTTGGCGCATTCCTCCTTGAAGAAACGATGCGGGATCTGCACCAGCATGCCGCAACCATCGCCAGCCTTTGGATCAGCGCCCACCGCGCCGCGATGATCGAGGTTGTGGAGAATCTGCAGGCCCTGCGTTACGATCGCGTGGCTCTTGACGTTCTTCATGTTGGCGATGAAGCCGACGCCGCAGGAATCCTTTTCCAAGGCAGGGTCATAAAGACCCTCTGCCACAGGAAGGCCGGGATCGACGACCCGAAGGGTGCGGCTCTGCGCCTCCCCGCTGTCATGGGATTGCGCGCGATCGTTCACGAACCGGACGGTCATGTCGTCTCTCCTTGCTGCCACCCCGGCAGCTTGGGCTATGTCCACGCTTTTTCCCGCGCACCTGCGGGTCCGGCGGGCTGCGACGCAATAGGTCAGCAACTCTGCCCTAACCGGGACTCGCACTTACGCAGATCGTGCCCGCTGGCACAAGGGGGCCGATTCGGTGTTTTCCTGGCTGTTGCCGATTTGCAAGGGCCTGTAGCTGCCCCTTGCCAAATGAATGACAATCAGGTTCCGATCACAAAAACGGACATTGGGCAGCGGGCCGCAGCATGATCTTCACTTCCGACAATGTAGTGGGTGCTTCCGACAAGGTGATGGCGGGGTTGGCGGTAGCCAACAGCGGAGCGCTTGCATCCTATGGTGCTGATCCGATCACCCAGCGAGTCGAGGCGGCGTTTGATGCCCTGTTCGAGCGCAAGGTGACGAGTTTTCTGGTGACCACCGGCACGGCAGCCAATGCGCTGGCGATCGCGGCGATGGTGCCGCCCTATGCGGCCGCCCTGTGCCATCGGGAAAGCCACATCATCGACGACGAATGCGGCGCGCCGGAGTTCTTCGCCGGCGGTGCCAAGCTGGTTGGAATCGCCGGCACCGGTGCCAAGCTCTCTGCCAGGGCGATTGCCGCCCACCTTGCGGAGGAACCGGGCGGCACCAATCATCCGCCGTTTCGCGGCATCAGCCTGTCGCAGGCGACCGAATGCGGCATGGTCCACCGGCTTGATGAGATCCGGGCCATTGCTGAAACGGCCCATGCTGCGGGCATGAGCCTGCATATGGACGGGGCGCGGTTTGCCAACGCGCTGCTGACGCTCGGCTGCACACCGGCCGAAATGACCTGGAAGGCCGGGGTCGATTGCCTGTCGTTCGGCGGCACCAAGAACGGTTGTCTGATGGCCGAGGCGGTCATTTTCTTCAACGAGAAGCTGGCTGAGGATTTCAAGTTCCGTCGCAAGCGCGCCGGTCAGACGGTCTCGAAGGGGCGGCTGCTGTCGGCGCAGTTCGAGGCCTATCTTGATGCCGGCCACTGGCTGGACCTGGCGGCAAAGGCCAATGGCGCGGCCACGCGTCTGTCACTGGAGCTTGCCGCAATCCCCGGGGTGCGCCTTGCCTGGCCGACCGAAGCCAATGAAGTCTTCGTGATCCTCAAGCGAGAGGTGATCGCAGCACTCCGGGCCAGGGGGGCTGCATTCTACGAGTGGACAGCCAAGAGTCTCGCGCCGGATGACCGGCTTGCGGAGGACGAAGACGTGGTCCGCCTCGTCTGCTCCTTCGCCACAAGTTCG
Source organism: Beijerinckiaceae bacterium (assembly GCA_035436995.1). Classification (GTDB taxonomy): domain Bacteria; phylum Pseudomonadota; class Alphaproteobacteria; order Rhizobiales; family Beijerinckiaceae; genus JAIUNP01. Next base: position 4,446 of record DAOMXG010000078.1, on the reverse strand, counting down.
GCCGAAGTTGAACGTTTCATCGACATTGTCCGTTCAAACCCCGTTCAGGGCGGCTGAACAAGGCTGCACTGTCCCAGAACGGGACAGGGGCGGGACAGATGAGGAGCGGGGCTTAGCCTCGCGTTTGGTCATGATGAGAAGTCGAACGATCCCTGCTCGGCCGCTGGTTCGCCTGCTGCCACTCGCTCTGGTTCTGGCGCTGGCTGCGCCGGTCGCGAGCCCTGCGACGGCGCAGTATTTCGGCAGGGGATTTGACGATGACGTGCTGTCACCCCGGGAGGTCGTCGAAATCCTGAGGGACCGCGGGTTCAGCCGGCTGACGCGGCCGCTGCGCAATCGCGATGTCTATGTGGTCAATGCCATCGACCCGTATGGGGTGCCGGTGCGGTTGATCGTGTCGAGCGATGATGGATCAATCCTCGAAGCATTCCGCCAGCGCGGTATTCCGCGCGGTTCGCGCATCGAGATCGATCCCGAGGATGATCCGCGCGTCGTCGTTCCACCGCCGCGTGCCGAGCCGCCGCGCGCCACCCGTCCGGCGCCGCAGCGAGACGCTGTGCCGAGATCGAACGATGCGGAACAGGCCCCTGCGCCACCAACGAGCGCCAAACGGTCACCGCTGGCACTTCCAAAAGACCCTGCCGCGCCCGGCAAGACCGACCCCTCGGCAGGAACCAGGGAAAGGCCGCGTGTCATTCCTCTGACACCGGGCGTAACGGCCCCCTCGACGCAGGCTGTGCCGCAGCTCTCTCCCGGTGTGCAGACCAGTCAGACGCCGGTGCTGCCGGACCTTCCCAATGCTCCGCCGCCGGCCGTGCTCGATCCCAGGGGGCCGCAACTGGCGCCATCGCAGGGGCAAGGCGGCTCGTTGCTCGATTTTCGCAGCGGACGCGGGGGCGACGGCTCCGCCATCCCTCCGCCGCCGCTTGACTGAACGGCAAACAGGCGCCCCTGCGGGCGCCTGCCGGTATTCATGGAGTCAGGAGCACACCCCAATCAATGGGCGATTTCCACCGGCTTTGCGCCGTGCCCGATCGGGATCATGCGCGGCTTGCGGGCCTCGGGAATCTCGCGCTTGAGATCGACCGAGAGCAGGCCGTTTTCCAATCTGGCACCGGCCACGGTCACGCTGTCGGCAAGCTGGAACCGACGCTCGAACGCGCGCGCGGCAATGCCCTGGAACAGCATCTCGGGGCGTGCTTCGCCGTCCTTTTCCTGCCGGGTGCCGCGCACAATCAGCACGCCATCGGCCACCTCGACGGCAAGGTCGGCCTCGCCAAAGCCGGCGACAGCCAACGTAATGCGATAGTCGTGCTCACCGGTCTTTTCGATGTTGTAGCGGGGATAGCCGCCGGACGAATCGAGGTTGGGCAGGTCATCGAACAGCGAAAACAGCCGGTCGAAGCCAATGGTGGAACGATAGAGGGGAGTCAAATCGAAGTGACGCATGCTGTCCTCCTTGAAGCGACAGTGTTCATGGAACCTTCCGCCACAATGGCCGGCGTTCCCTTGTGAAATCGCAGCCATGCTGGCCTGCGACGTCACAGGAGGTGGGAAGGCTTCCAGTCAATGTCAAGGGTCGCGCCCCCGGATGAGCCGGAGTTGAACGCTGGCTTAATGGCCGCTTCCAGCCCAATTCAGGCTGGGGCGCTTAAGACCTCACGATGCTCAGCAAGCTTTCCCCGACTCTCGGTATCGCATGGCCCCGCCGCCCCGCAGGCCGGCTGTCGCGCGCCATGCTGCTGGTGATCGCCGGCGGATTGGCGGCAGCGATCTGGCTTGCTGTCGGCAGTTGGAGCCCGAAGCTGCCGGCCCTGTCCGCACTCAAGGACCCTTCCCATGCAAGTCTTCCCGCAAATCGTGGTCTCAGCGGCGAGGCTGTCACCCGGCGGCTGATGCAGGCGGGCTATCTCGATGTGCATGATGTGCGGCGGCGGGGGGCGGTCTATCTTGCCAGGGCGCGCATCTCCGACCGCCAGGGCGTGCGGCTGGTGGTGCATGCTCAAAGTGGCGAGGTGCTCGGGCTCAAGACCGTGATCGAGCGCGGCAGCGGGGGGCCACAACGGGCGGCCGAGGTGCTGGCCGGGCCCTGACGACAGGCTTGTGTTCTTGTCTTGGCGATGACAAGCACAGCGAGAGCCGGAGACGATGCGATGCGTGACGCACTCAATCGCCTGTATTCAATTGACGCCAATCCGGCCCCGCCCGGGGCTGAAGTCGTCCGGCTGACCACGACCGACGGCCTGGCGCTGCGTGCCGCAGTGTTTCGCCCTGCCAATCCGCGAGCGAGCGTGGTGATCCTGCAGGGGCGGAGCGAATACATCGAGCGGTATTTCGAGACCATCGGCGAGCTGATGCAGCGCGGATTTGCCGTGGTTGCATTCGACTGGCGCGGACAGGGCGGTTCGATGCGCGAACTGTCGGACCCGATGAAGGGCCATGTCGATGATTTTCTTTTGTATCTGCGCGATCTCGACGCGGTCCTCACCTTCATCGGGGCATCCGATCTTCCGCGCCCGTGCTTTGGCCTCGCCCATTCGATGGGCGGGGCGGTTCTGGCGCTGGCGCTCAATCACGGCGAGCAGCGGCTGGCCCGTGCGGTGGTTACGGCGCCGATGCTAGGGATCTATCATGCCCCGACAGGCGGCTGGGGGCACATCGCCGCGCGCCTGCTCAACGTGGTTGGTCTTGGCGGTCAATATGTGCCGGTCACCTCGCCGCAGACGGCGACCGCCTTTGCCCCATTCGAGGACAATGTCCTGACCAGCGATCCGGAGCGACATGAGCGGTCTGTGGCCATCCTGACCGCCGCCCCCGAGCTTGCCGTCGGTGCGCCGACCATATCCTGGGTTGCTGCGGCGTTCAGGCTGATCGGCGACTTCAACAATCCGGAATTTGGGCTGCGTTTTGCCTGCCCGCTGCTGCTTGTGCTGGCCGGCGGCGACCGGGTGGTCGATACGCCGGCGGCGGAACGTTTCGCCCTGCGCGCACGCGGCGCCTCAACGGTGACGCTGACAGGGGCGCAACACGAAATCCTGATGGAACGGGATGTGTTCCGCGCCGAATTCTGGGCAGCGTTCGATGCCTTTGTGCCGCATTGCCAGCCTGGTGAAGAGCCCGGGCTCTCCGCCGAGACTTCGGACGCCAGCCCGGTCAGCGGTTGAGCAGCTTCAGCGCCTTTTCGTGCAGCTGGTGATTGGCGGCAACCACCACATCACCCCCGTTTATGACCGAGCCACCGGAAAAATCCGTGATCACGCCGCCTGCACCCTCGATGATCGGGATCAGGGCAACGATGTCATAGGCCTTGAGACCGGTTTCAATGACAAGATCGACGTGACCGGACGCCAGCATCGCATAGGCATAGCAATCGGTACCATACCGGGCGAGGCGAACCGTGTTTTCAACCCGGTCGTAGGCCTCGCGCATGCTGCCCTTGAACAATGCCGGGGTGGTGGTCATCAGCGTCGCCTCGGCAAGGTCGGTGGTGGCGCGCGTTGACAGCTTGCGTTCGCCTGACGGCCCTTTCAGCCAGGCGCGGGCCCCATCGCCGAAGAAGCGTTCACGGGTGTAGGGCTGGTGCATCAGGCCGAGCACAGCAGCATCGAAACGCTTGAGTCCGATCAGCGTGCCCCACACCGGCAGGCCGCAGATGAACGAGCGCGTGCCGTCGATCGGATCCACCACCCAGACGAACTCGGCCTCCTCATGATCGCCACCGAATTCCTCGCCCAGAATGCCGTGCTGGGGAAACCGCTGCTTGATCTCGCGCCGGATCACCAGTTCTGCGGCGCGATCGGCCTCTGTGACGGGATCAAACACGCCTTTTCCGGCCTTGTCGGTCACCGAGATATGATTTCGGAAGAACGGCAGGATCGCTTCACCCGAAAGCAGCGCAAGATGATCGAGAAATTCGACGAGATCGACCGGACGCATGGGAAGCCTTTCATGGCCTCGAACGGCCAAAGCGGATTGGGGTCAGGACCGCACATAGCGGGTTTGCAGCCACACGCAACTGGCTATGCCAAAGAGTGACCATTTAGTTTACAAATGAACTTGATTTTTGTGCGACGCACATATATTAGTGTCGGTGCAAGGCATGAGTCTTTCTGCCTTGCGTGCCCTCCTTTGGGCGTTTCCTCCCTAGACTTGGGCCACCCTTCGTGGGTGGCCTTTTTTATAATTTTGCGCCTGAATCAGCTTATATTATAAAGGCGTGATTATATTTTAGCACTTTTTCGGGGCGTTTCGCGCAATTCCTGAATGCGTGATGATCTTGCCATCCGGCCAAGAATGGCCTTTCGGAGGAAGCGAGCGGGAAAGGTTTTTTAACGGAAGCCAAGATTCAGGCTTGAAATTTGTGCGGCGCAACATTACTCTTTCCACATCGGACGACGGTTTGCCCTCGTTCGATAGCCCTCCTTTGGGCGTTTCCTCCCTAGACTT
>DAOMXG010000077.1:0-10670 GCA_035436995.1 Beijerinckiaceae bacterium | reverse complement strand
ATGCGCCGCGCCCGGTCACCGGCCATCGAACGCATCCAGCCCGCCGCAGTATGCCAGCCCGAAGCGATCAGCCGGCCGAACGGACTTTTCTGTGCCGCGACAGGATCGACGTGGAAATATTGCGGATCGAAGTCGCTGGCATAGGCAATGATATCGGCTTCGGTGAAGGTCAGCGCGCCAAGCTCCAGAACGCTCCCCACGACGATGTCTTCGAAGAATGGCAGGCCGGGGCGGGCATCGACCTGCTGGGGGCCTGCAGCCGCGCCGGGATGCGGCATCAGATCCGGCGCCGGCAGGCCGCCGGCATGGGCAGGGACCCGGCCCGGCTCGCGCAGACCGAACAGAATCGTGTTCTTCTGCTCCAGGACTGCATGTCCTTCCTGATTGAGCACATGAAAGGCAAAGGCGACCAGCCCGCGATCCGGCTTGGAGGTTGAAGCCCGCGCTCCCAGCACAGTGCGGCGGGCGCTCAGCCGATCTCCGGGCTGCACCGGGCGGAGCCATTTGAGTTCCTGCACCCCGGGCGAACCCATGGATGAGGAATCGAGCATGAACGCATCGCACATCATCCGCATGTGCATCGCAGCCGTGTGCCAGCCCGAGGCGATCAGGGTTCCCGAAAAACTTGACCGCGCCGCCTCCTCGTCGATGTGGAACGGCTGCGGATCGAATATGCGCGCAAAAGCGATCATCTCGTCCTTGTCGACGCGCTTGTCGCCATAGCCGATCACCGTGCCGGGCACGAAGTCCTCAAAGCAGAAACGTGGCATGGCTGACCTCAGTTGGCGAAGCGGAAATGCAGGACATCGCCGTCGGCGACCACATATTCCTTGCCTTCCAGCCTGAATTTTCCTGCCTCGCGCGCACCAGCCTCGCCCTTGAGCCCGACATAATCGGCATAGGCGATGGTTTCGGCGCGGATGAAGCCTTTTTCGAAATCGGTATGGATCACACCGGCCGCCTGGGGCGCGCGCGTACCCTCTGCCACCGTCCAGGCGCGTGCTTCCTTCGGCCCGACAGTAAAGTAGGTGATCAGCCCCAGAAGCGCGTAGCCTTCGCGGATGACCCGGTTGAGCCCCGGCTCGCTCAACCCGACAGCCTCAAGGAACTCGGCCTGATCATCGGCCGCCATGACCGCGATTTCGCTTTCGATCTTGGCCGAGACGACTACGGCCCGCGCGCCTTCCTCGCGCGCCCGCGCCATCACCTTTTCCGAATGGGCGTTGCCCTTGTCGGCGCTGGCTTCCTCGACATTGCAGACATACAGCACCGGCTTGGAGGTGAGCAGGCCAAGCGACTGGAACGCCCGCTCCTGCTCTGCCGACCGCTCGACCAGACGCGCCGGCTTGCCCTCGCGCAGCAGACCGAGCGCGGCCGTGATCAGCTCAAGCGCCTCCTTGGCCTCCTTGTCGCCGCCGCGCGCCTTCTTTTCCAGCGCGACCAAGCGCTTTTCGAGGCTGTCAAGATCGGCCAGCATCAATTCGGTCTCGATGGTCTCGATATCGGCGATGGGGTCGATACGGCCCTCGACATGCGTGACATCACCATCCTCGAAGCACCGCACCACATGGGCGATGGCATCCACCTCGCGGATGTTGGCGAGGAACTGGTTGCCGAGCCCTTCGCCCTTGGAGGCGCCGCGCACCAGCCCGGCAATATCGACGAAGGTCAGCCGCGTCGGAATGATCTGGCGCGAGCCTGCAATTGCCGCCAGTGCTGCCAGCCGCTCGTCTGGCACGGCAACGTCGCCGACATTCGGCTCGATCGTGCAGAACGGATAATTGGCCGCCTGCGCGGCTGCGGTCTGCGTGAGCGCATTGAACAGCGTCGACTTGCCGACATTCGGCAGGCCGACGATACCACATTTGAAACCCATGGAGGCGTCTTTCGAAGCTGCGTCGATTGGCACCGATAAACGGCGGTTCGGACCAAACTGCAACCTCAAAATCGCATTCCGAAACCGCAGATGCCCTTCTATTGCCGGCGAGCCATGCGCTACACTCAGACAGACGAGTCACCTGCCAACACAAGTGCAACGAGGTTCCATGGCCGAGACGCCGGTCGATCGCCTTCAGGATCTGATCCTGTTCCTGGGAACAGCGGGCATCGTCGTGCCGCTGTTCAAGCGGCTCAATCTGTCGCCGACGCTCGGCTTTCTGGCGGCTGGCATCCTGCTGGGCCCCTATGCCATCGGCCAGCTGGCCCAGAGTGTTCCGGTGCTCAAGCACATATCCATCGCCAATCCCGACGGTATTGCCCATGTCGGGGAATTCGGCGTCGTGTTCCTGTTTTTCATGATCGGGCTTGAACTGTCGCTGGAGCGTGTGCGCATCCTGCGCCGGCTGATCTTCGGCTTCGGCGCCAGCCAGTTCCTGCTCAGCACCCTGGCGATCGGCTTTGTCGCCTGGCTGTTAGGCCAGCAGCCCGTAGCCGCCTTTGTCATTGGCGCGGCGCTGGCCATGTCCTCGACGGCCATCGTCGTGCCGACCCTGGCCGAGCGCAAGAAGCTGGCGACACCGGCCGGGCGCGGCATTTTTGCCGTGCTGCTGTTTCAGGACCTTGCGGTAACCCCGTTGCTGGTGATGGTCACGCTACTGGCCAGTGCCAAGGAAGGCGCCGGCAGCGGCGCGGCGCTATTGACATTGATGCAGGCGGGCATCGGGCTGGTTTTGCTGTTTTTCGTCGGGCGCATTGTGCTCAGGCCGCTGTTCCATTCGGTGGCCCTGGCCCGCAGCCAGGAGTTTTTCACCGCCGCGTGCCTGCTGGTGGTTCTCGGTGCCGGCCTGGTGGCGCAGATGAGCAGCCTGTCGATGGCCATCGGCGCCTTCATCGGCGGGTTGTTGCTGGCCGAAACCGAGTTTCGCCGGCAGATCGAGGCGACGATTGATCCGTTCCGTGGTCTGCTGCTCGGCCTGTTCTTCATTGCCATCGGCGCCCGGCTCGATCTCAACCTGCTGTTCGACAATCCCGGCCAGATCCTCGCCATTACAGCGGCGTTGATCGGGCTCAAGGCGCTGGTGCTCTATCTCATCATGCCGCGGTTCCACCTGCCGGATAAGGGGCGCCACGACACCGCCTGGCTGCTCGCCCCTGCCGGGGAATTCGGCTTCGTGCTGCTGGCGGCGGCGATGAGTTCGGGCCTGCTTTGGCCCTCGCTGGGCGGGCGCCTGATGGTCGCCATTACGCTGTCGATGTTCCTGATCCCGGTTTTCGCCATGCTGACCGACCGGATGACCCGCCGGCCGGCGGTCGAACCGGCGCCGTTCGACGAGATCGACGACACCACTCCGTCGGTCATCGTCATTGGCTGCGGCCGCGTCGGCGAATTGGTTCTGGAAATGCTGGCCCATCACAAGGTCCCGGCCTTTGCGGTGGAATCAAGCCAGCGGCGGGTCGCCATGGCACGCGACAAGGGGTTGCGCGCCTATTACGGCGACCCCCAGGTGCCGCAATTCTTCGATCGGCTGCCGCTGAAAACCTGTCGGGCGCTGGTCCTGACCATGAATACCGCGACCTTGACCGAAAATCTGGCACGCAGCGCCCGCGCCCATTATCCTGATCTGACCATCGTTGCCCGCGCCCATGATCCCTCGCATGCCGAGCGTCTGTATGAACTCGGCGTCACCGATGCGGTGCCGGAAACCTTCGAGGCGAGCCTGCATCTGGCCGAGGCGACGCTGGTGGATATCGGCGTGCCGATGGGGCTGGTCATCGCCTCGGTCCATGAAAAGCGCGAGATCACCCGCAACCAGTTGCGCGCTGCCGGTTATCAGGTGCGTGATCCCAGGAGCGTCAGGCGCTTCGTGAAGGATTGACGGTTTTTTGGCCGGCACCGGACGTTTGCATCCTGCGGGACAAGGCTGCGGACAAAGCAAAAGGGGCCTCTCGGCCCCCTTTCCCGACAATCCCGGCTGAACGGGCGGGCTTGACGCCGCGCCCCGGCACGTCCCGTCAATGCTGGACGCGCGACCAGACCTTCTTCTTGGTAAAGTAGGTGAAGAAGGCCAGCGTGATCATCAGCATCATGAAGAAGGCGCCGATCCGCTTGCGATCTTCCATCTTCGGCTCTGCCGCCCACATCAGGAAAGCGGTGACGTCCTTGGCGTATTGCTCGACCGTGCCCTTGGTCCCATCGGTATATTCGACCTGATCGGGATTGAGCGGCTGGGCCATCGACAATTGCCCACCAGGGAAATACTTGTTGTAGGCAAGGCCGCTTCCGACCGTGACCCCGGCCGGCGGATCGGAATAGCCAGCCAGCAGCGCCACCAGATAATCCGGCCCGTGCTCCTGATACTGGGTCACCAGATCGACCAGCGACAGGACCACCCCACGCTCATAGGAGCGCGCCTTGGCGATCAGCGACAGATCCGGCGGAGCGCCACCGAGCGAAGCCTTGGCGGCCTCCGGGTTCGGGAAGGGCGACGGGAACTTGTCCGCCGGCCGGCCCGGCCGCTCGAACATCTCGCCCTTGTCGTTGGGGCCGTCCTTGATCTGGTAGGTGGCGGCCAGCGCCTTCACCTGATCGACGGAGAATTCCGGCCCGCCCTTGTCGGACAGGTTACGGAAGGCAACCAGGTTGAGCGAATGGCAATTGGCGCAGACTTCCTTGTAGACCTTGAAGCCGCGCTGCAACTGGGCACGGTCGAACGTGCCGAACGGTCCGGAGAACGACCAGCTCTGCTTTTCCGGCTTGGGCGTATCGCCCCCGGCCGCATGGGCGATGGAGGCTGCACCGGCGATCAGGCCGGAAGCGAGCACTGCGGCGGCAATCCGGCGAGGGGTGAGTGAACGAAACATCTGTGTTCCTTCGTCCGTCATGTTACTGCCCGGCCAGACGCCGGGCCTGTCCGTTCGGTTCGTTTCAGCGCTTTTCCGGAGCATGGACCGCACCGGCCGGCGCGGCATGTCCGTGCTTGGCCAGCACAGCATCGGCAATCGATGCTGGCTCGGGCCTGGTTTTCTCGAACAGGCCGAGCAGCGGCAGAACCACGATGAAGTGCAGGAAATAATAAGCGGTCAGGATCGCGCCGAATCCGGCGATGTCGAGGATCTTGGTTCCGCCCAGCGACAGAACCACCTTGTCGGTCGGCTGCGAGCCGCAGTATCCGAGCAGGAAGCACACCACCACCAGCGTCCAGAAGAAGATCTTGTAGGTCGGCCGATAGCGCGTGGAGCGGACACGGCTGGTATCCAGCCACGGCAGGAACGCCAGGATCGCGATCGCTGCGAACATGGCGATGACCCCCATCAGCTTGTCCGGGATCGACCGCAGGATCGCGTAGAACGGCAGGTAATACCATTCCGGAACGATATGGGCCGGCGTCACCAGCGGATCAGCCTGGATGTAATTGTCCGGGTGCCCCAGGTAGTTCGGCATGAAGAAGGCGAAGTAGCCGTAGAACACGATGAAGCAGACCATCGCGAACGCGTCCTTGGCGGTCGCATACGGCGTGAACGGCACGGTGTCCTTGGCAAAATTCTTCACCTCGACGCCGTCGGGGTTGTTCTGGCCGACCACATGCAGCGCCCAGATGTGCAGGAACACAACGGCGGCGAGCATGAACGGCAGCAGGTAATGCAGCGAGAAGAAGCGGTTCAGCGTCGGATTATCGACCGAATAGCCGCCCCACAGCCAGGTCACGATCGGCTCGCCGACAATCGGGAAGGCCGAGAACAGGTTGGTGATGACAGTGGCGCCCCAGAACGACATCTGGCCCCAAGGCAGCACATAACCCATGAAGCCGGTCGCCATCATCAAAAGGTAGATGACCACGCCGAGGATCCACAAAAGCTCGCGCGGCGCCTTGTAAGAGCCGTAATAGAGACCGCGGAACATGTGGATATAGACCGCGATGAAGAACATCGACGCGCCGTTGGCGTGGAAATAGCGCAGCAGCCAGCCGTAGTTCACATCACGCATGATATGCTCGACCGAATTGAACGCCATCGTGGTGTGCGGAGTGTAGTGCATCACCAGGACGATTCCGGTGACGATCTGGGCCACCAGCATGAAGGTCAGGATGCCGCCGAACGTCCAAAGATAATTGAGGTTCTTCGGTGTCGGATAGGAGACGCCGGCGTCGTGCATCACCCGGATGATGGGCATACGCGCATCGATCCAGCGCTCGATGCCCGTCTTGGGTGTGTAGGTTGAATGGTCGGACATGGAATTACCTTGCGAGGATCAGTGGATTAGCCGATGCGGACCTTGCTTTCCGACTGGAAAGAGAAGGGCGGCAGTTCCAGGTTCTTCGGCGCCGGGCCCTTGCGGATGCGGCCGGCGGTGTCGTAATGCGAGCCGTGGCAGGGGCAATACCAGCCATGGAACTCGCCGGAGTTGGAGATCGGCACACAGCCCAGATGCGTGCAGCTGCCGATATTGACGATCCACTTGTCCATCGGCTTGCCGTTGAAGGAGCCGACGCGCGCGCTGTCAGGCTGCGGGTCGGGCAGGCTGGCCACGGCCACGGCCTTCGATTCGTCGATTTCCTTCTTGGACCGGTGGCGGACGAAGATCGGCTTGCCGCGCCACTTCAGCGTCACCACCTGCCCCTCGGGAATCTGCGTCAGATCGACTTCGATCGGCGCGCCGGCAGCGATGGTGGCAGCGTCCGGATTCATCTGGTCAACCAGCGGAATGACCGCCGAGCCGGCCGCTACTGCGCCCAGGGCCCCGGTCCAGATGTAAAGGAAATCGCGCCGGTTCGTGTCGTCAATCGCGTGTTCAGCCACTTTATGCACCCTCAGCCTGTGGAGCAGCGGCGCCGCGCCGTCCGCTCGACCATTTCTGCAATGTCTGTCGTGACAGGAGGCTCGCGCCGCACGTCATCCGCAGCATGCTCTTTGGCAGGCTGCAATCGCATTGTCCATAGTCCTTTCAGCGATTAGATAGCCAAGATGACGCATCACGACAGTTCCGAAAGCTGCACGCCGCCGACACCGGTGATGCTGGCGCTCTATCAGCCGGATATCCCGCAGAACACCGGAACGATCATCCGCATGGCCGCCTGCCTGGGTGTGCCGGTGGGGATCATCGAACCGGCGGGGTTTCCGGCCAGCGATCGGGCCTTTCGCCGGGCCGGCATGGATTATCTTGATGCGGCGGAGATCCGTCGCCATGCCAGTTTTGCGGCATTCCAGCAATGGCGCAGCGCTGCGGGCGCACGGTTGCTGCTGGCCACCACCAGGGCAGCGGATGATCTCTACGCCGTCCGCTTCCGGCCCGGCGACGTGATCCTCTTCGGCCGCGAAAGCCTTGGCGTGCCGCAGGATGTGCATGACGCCGCCGATCTGCGCTTCCGCATTCCGATGCGCCCCGAACTTCGCTCGTTGAACATCGCCGTCAGCGCCGCCATGATCACCGGCGAGGCCCTGCGCCAGCTCGGCGCTTTTCCGAAAGCTGCACCATGACCCTGCCCGACACCCAGCTCCGCCCCAAAGCCTGGTTTGAACAGCTGCAAACCCGCATCTGTGCCTCATTCGAGGCACTGGAGGACCAGTGCCCCGGCCCGTTTTTTGCCGAAGCACCGGCAGAAGCGGGGCGATTTGAGAAAAGGCCGTGGCAGCGCACCAACCACGACGGAGCACCCGGCGGCGGCGGCACCATGGGGCTGATGCGCGGCCGCGTATTCGAGAAGGTCGGCGTGCATGTCTCGACCGTATTCGGCACCTTTGCCCCCGAATTCGCCGGCCAGATTCCCGGCGCCTCCGAGGATCCGCGCTTCTGGGCTTCGGGCATCTCGCTGATCGCCCATCCCTGGAATCCGAACGTGCCGACCGTGCACATGAACACCCGCCGCGTGGTGACCACGAAGCAATGGTTCGGCGGCGGCGCCGACCTCACCCCGGTGCTTGACCGGCGCCGCACGCAGGAGGATGCCGATTCGGTCGCCTTCCATGCCGCCATGCGCGCCGTCTGCGATGGCCATGCCGCGGTCGCCCCTTACGAGAAATTCAGGAACTGGTGCGACGAGTATTTCTACCTCAAGCATCGCAAGGAGCCGCGCGGCATCGGCGGCATTTTCTACGATTACCTCGACACCGGCGATTTCGAGGCCGATTTCGCCTTCACCCGCGCTGTGGGCGAGGCTTTCGATGCGATCTATCCGGCCATCGTCCGCGCCAACTGGGACAGGCATTGGACCGAGGCCGACCGCCACGAACAGCAGGTGCGCCGCGGCCGATATGTCGAATTCAACCTGCTCTACGACCGCGGCACCATCTTCGGCCTGAAAACCGGCGGCAATGTCGATTCGATCCTGTCGTCGATGCCGCCGACGGTGCGGTGGCCGTGACACTCAGCCGCAGAGATCGGCCACCAGGCTCCTGTGCACCCATCCCGTGGCGCGATGCCTGCCGAAGCCTCGCGTCAGCCGTTCGTCGCCACGCCAGTAGCGCGCCCGGATCCAGGGCCCCGATTGCTCGGACATCGCCTGGATTTCGTCGCCCTGACGCATCCGGGCGACAATCGGCGCCTTCAGGTCGGGTCCGGCCCTGAGCGCGACGAACCCGTCCCTGGTGTTCGGAATGGGGCAGAATGTCGATGCCAGCCCAGGCGTCATCGCCACGACGGCCATCGCCGCCCCCGCCAGCCGTGCGACCGGACGCTTCATCGCAGCCCCCTGCTCAAGGTGGCCAGCATATCACGACAGCCTCGGCCGAAAACATGAAAAGACTCGTCCGCCCGATAGAGTCCTGCCACGCCTTTGCGCTGGCTCATGGCATGCGGTGCCGCTGTTCCAGATAATGGGGGAAGCTGATTTCCTGATATCGGGGAGATCGCCGTGAAGTCGCGTTGGTTGCCGCTCGTCGCCTCGCTTTTGGCTGCCGGACCGGTTCTGGCAGAGCCCTCCGCGCTCGATTCGCTGGTTGCTGCCTATCCGGCGGTGCTTGCCGGGCATGACGGCACCCATCTCATGTTCAGGGACGGGACGCGCCTTGCCGTTTCCGATGGCCGTACTGGCAAGAGTTTCGACGAGAAGCTGCGCTCCGCCTCGATCCTCGACCAGATGTCGCTGCCCTATCCGAAAGGGCCGCTGACCGGCCCGCCCGGACCGCAGGACGATCCCGGTCGCTTCCGCAATCAGGCATTCTTCGACAAGATCTACGGCGACTGTTCCAGGGGCGGCGTGCGCAAGTCGCTGGTGCGCGTGCCCTGGCTGCCGAAATCCGGCGGGGGAACGGTTGAGATCACTTCGATCAACGGCGTCGCCGACCGGCTGCGCGCGGTCTCCGAGGATCTCGACCGCCTGCCGCTGGAAATCCGCAAATTCGCCTTTCCCAGCGCCGGCACCTTCAATTGCCGCACCGTGAAGGATACCGGCGCCCGCTCGATGCATGCCTGGGGCGCCGCCATCGACCTCAACACGCGCTATTCGGATTACTGGCTGTGGAGCAAGGGCAAAGGCTACCGCAACCGCATCCCGTTCGAGATCGTCGCGGTGTTCGAGCGCCACGGGTTCATCTGGGGCGGCAAATGGGGCCATTACGACACGATGCACTTCGAATACCGCCCGGAACTTCTCCAATGACCAGAGGGAGGCCATCCATGGCCGTGATCAACCGCCGCCTGGTGCTGCTGGCGCCCTTGCTGCTGGCTCTTCCCGCCACCGCGCAGCAGCGCTGGGCCCGCTACACCAACCCCAAATACGGCACCTCGGCGGAGTATCCTGCAGACCTGATGCAGGCAGACGCCGAACCGGATGCCCGCGACGGTCGCACCTTCCGCACCCCAGACGGCGCCGCTCTGGCGATCTTCGGCCAGTTCAACGTCCTGAGCGCCACCCCGCGCTCGCTCGAACAGGACAAGCGCGGCGAGGATGACTACCGCGAGATCACCTATTCCAGCCGCGGACCCAACTGGTTCGTCCTGTCCGGCTTCCGCGAGCTTGAGGACGGGCGCCACGTCTTTTACGAAAAGTATCAGTTCTCCGCCGATGGCGGCACGATCCATGCGCTGGTTCTGGTCTATCCCGAGACCGAAAAGCCCCGGATAGACCCTTTGGTCCGCCGCATCGCCGCCTCGCTCAAGGGGCCTTGAATCCGCTCAGCAGGGCGGTCTGCGCCTCCCGTCCCTCGGGCATGCCGGCAGCGATCCAGCGCGCCTCGATCTCTGCCAGCCGCCGGCCCACCTCCGGGCCTCTGGTCACGCCGCTGGCCATGACGTCCGCGCCGGTGATCAGGAATTTCGGCACCGGCCACCGGCCCGGCAACGACAACGCAGCCGATCGGCCGCTGCGGTCGTGGTTTGCCGCCGCCTGCATCAGCACCGCGTCATTCTCTGGCCCGACCGGATCGGGCGCCGCGCGCAAGTCGGCCGGATAGGTGGCACGAAAGCCGAAAAGGTTCGCCACGGCCAGGCCGCCATGGCGCAGCATCCGCGCCCGCCGCTCGCACCGTTCGATGGTGGGGTCGTTGCGTTCCTCGGTCGCGGTCGAGGGGTTCAGCATGACATAAAGCAGCAGTCCGCCCTCGCCCCAGCGCCGGGTGAGCAGATAACGGTAGGCGCCGCAGGGGGAATACAGCGCCTCGCTGTCGGCATCGCCCTTGCGGAAGCGGCGGGTGACCGGCACGGCGGGCCGCCTAGCCCTGATTGAAGACGCGCAGCGGGTGCAGCTCACCCGCGCGGTAGGTGCCCACGGCCACCGCCCGGCCCTGCCGCAGGAGAC
>DAOMXG010000076.1:0-10717 GCA_035436995.1 Beijerinckiaceae bacterium | reverse complement strand
ACCGCAAAGGCGCCCCGGATACCTTCGATGCAGCCGGTTACACCGCCATGCTCGCCCGCATCCGCGCCGCTGCCGGCACGGACGAAACCGTCTATGCGCCCGCTTTCCGCCGCGAGATTGAGGAACCGATCGCCGGCGCCATTGCCGTACGGCCCGAGCATCGGCTGGTGATCACCGAGGGCAATTATCTTCTGTGCGACGGCGCCTGGTCCGGCGTAAGACCGCTGCTCGATGCCTGCTGGTATGTCGGGATTCGGGTCGAGGATCGCATCCAGCGCCTGATCGCGCGGCATATGAGCTTCGGCCGCAGCAGGCAGGCGGCGACTGAATGGGTGCTGCGCTCGGACGAAGCCAACGCGCGCCTGATCGAGACGATGCGAGCACGGGCGGACAGGCAGGTTACATGGCCGCCGCCCGATTGAGTGTCAGGCAAATTCCATGATCACGGCATCGACCGCGAGACTGTCGCCGGCCCTGGCCTTGATCGCCTTGACGGTCACGTCGCGCTCGGCGCGCAGCACGTTCTCCATCTTCATGGCTTCGACCACCGCGAGAATATCGCCGGCCTTGACCTCCTGCCCTTCGATCACCGCAACCTGCTTGACCAGGCCCGGCATCGGACACAGCAGCTTCTTCGAAGTGTCCGCTGCAACCTTCTCCGGCATCAGCGCCCACAGATCGGCTTCGCGACGGGTAAAGACCAGCGCTACCGCCTCGGTGCCGTGATGGGCCAGCCAGTAACCGTTGAGCACCGGCCGCACCTGGGCCGACACCCGGTCATTGCCGATCGTCCCCTGCCACAGCGGATCGCCGATCTGCGTTTCGGCCACCACCTCGACCTTGCGCCCCGTATCGGCAAACTCGATAACCAGTCCATCGGCCGCGCCATGCACCAGCAGGTTGATACGCTGCTTGCCGAGCATCACCGACCGCTCGCGCGAGAACTCGAACTTCTTGCCGGTCGCCATCTGGTGGTCGATCAGCCGGCGACGGACATTGTGGGTATGATCAAGCCAGGCCGCGACCGCCGCCATCCGCAGGGCAACCTCGCCCTCGGGCGCCGGCGCCACGAATCCATCGGGAAACTCTTCCTTGATGAACCCGGTCGACAGCGCGCCCTTCTGCCAGCGCGGATGATGCATCAGCGCCGAAACGAACGGGATATTGTGGCGGATACCCTCGATGGCAAAGGCATCGAGCGCCTCGGCCTGCGCCTTGATCGCGCCCAGCCGGGTTGGCGCATGGGTGACCAGCTTGGCGATCATCGGATCGTAATAGACCGAGATTTCACCGCCCTCGTAGACGCCGGTATCGTTGCGCACGGTGACATCGCCGAAGGTCCCTTCCGTCGGCGGGCGATACTTGATCAGGCGGCCGGTGGACGGCAGGAAATTGCGCACCGGGTCCTCGGCATAGACGCGGCTCTCGACCGCCCAGCCGTTGATGCCGACATCCGACTGCTTGAACCGCAGCTTCTCGCCGGCGGCGACACGGATCATCTCCTCAACGAGGTCGATGCCGGTGATCAGTTCCGTCACCGGATGCTCGACCTGCAGGCGGGTGTTCATTTCGAGGAAGAAGAATGACTTGTCCTGCCCGGCGACGAATTCCACCGTGCCGGCGCTGTCATAATTGACGGCTTTTGCCAGCGCCACCGCCTGCTCGCCCATTTTCTTGCGGGTGGCGGCGTCGAGCAGCGGCGACGGCGCCTCCTCGATCACCTTCTGGTTGCGGCGCTGGATCGAGCATTCGCGCTCGTTCAGATAGACGACATTGCCATGCTTGTCGCCGATCAGCTGGATCTCGATATGGCGCGGATCGACGATGAATTTCTCGACGAAAACCCGGTCGTCACCGAAGCTCGCCGCTGCCTCGTTCTTGGCGCGGACGAAGCCGTCGGCCACCTCATCGCGGCTGTAGGCGATGCGCATGCCCTTGCCGCCACCGCCGGCGGAGGCCTTGATCATCACCGGATAGCCGATCTCGTCGGCGATCCTGACCGCCTGCTCCGGCCCCTCGATCACGCCGAGATAACCCGGCACAGTCGAGACCTTGGCGGCATTGGCGAATTTCTTCGATTCGATCTTGTCACCCATGGCGGCGATCGCCTTGGGGTTTGGCCCGATGAAAGTGATTTTCGCCGCCTTCAGCGCCTCGGCGAAGGCTTCACGCTCGGACAGAAAACCATAGCCCGGATGCACCGCCTCGGCCCCGGTCGACTTGCAGGCAGCAATGATCTTGTCGATCACCAGATAGGACTGGGCAGCCGGCGGCGGGCCGATGAACACCGCCTCATCCGCCATCGACACATGCAGGGCGTCCTTGTCGGCCTCCGAATAGACTGCGACGGTCTTGATCCCCATCTTCCGCGCCGTCTTGATGACGCGGCAGGCAATCTCGCCCCGGTTCGCAATCAGGATTTTGCCAAACATGGAAACGCCCTCGATCTGTCGATGTCGAAGGCTTTGTATCGGAAAACGCGAAGGGCGTAAGGGGGCTTGCTCTCAGACCAATGACGAAGCACCGCAGCGCATGGCGCCGCAACGCATGGCAAAGGCAATCAGCGATTGCGGCACGTCCTCGGCCTGCAACACCAGCGCCCGCATCAGCGCCGGAACCGAAGGGCTCCAGTCCTCGCCGACCAGACTGAGCAGCCAGGACGCATCCTCGTTGGAGATCCGCCCGGTCGGCCGGCTGGCAAAGACCAGATGTTCGAGCAGCGTCTCGACGAAAAACGTTTTCCAGGCGCTGCTCTGGCCGGTCTGTGCGCCGTCGATCTCGAACAGGATCTCCGCCTCGCGCCGGGTCATCGGCAGCTTGAAACTGACATCGATTCCCGGCTCATCGGCCGCGCGGACAGCCTCGCCTTTCGGCACCAGTTGTAACCGCGCGGCCGGAGCCGCCAAAGCCTGTGCACTCATTGTCTGACCCCAGTCCCTGTCGGAAGCTTGTGCTTCTCTCCGGGGTCGACAATGCCGCTACCGCTCAAACAGCCGGTAAACAGGCAAGGTGAATCCGCCGCAACCTTAACAGCCGGCAACAAGGCTTGGTTGCAATTGCATGAATGCGCTCAGCCGGGGGCCTGCGGCGATCGTCAGCCCTTGCGTTGCGAGGAAAAACCCGCATTGCTCGGATTCCGACTTGCGCAAACGATTGATGAACCGCCATGGCCAAGAACAACCGCAGCCACGCCCGCGCCCGCGCCTGCGCCTTTCTGGAAAAGGTGCCGCTGCTCGACGCGCACAACGACCTGCCCTATGTGGTGCGCAAATCGGCTGCGGCCGGCGATGTGGCCGCCTATGACCTGACGCGCGAGCATCAGGAGACCGACACCGATATCCCGCGCCTCGTCGCCGGCAGGCTGGCGGGCCAGTTCTGGGCGGCGTTCGTGCCCACCGACATCGAAAATCCTGTCCGCTTCACGCTCGAACAGATTGCGCTGATCAAGCGCATGAACAGCATGCATGCCGATGTGTTTCACCCGGCCTTCAAGGCAGCCGATCTGGCCCGCGCCCGACGTCTTGGCAAAATCGCCTCATACATCGCGGTCGAAAGCGGCGTCGGGCTCCGCAATTCGCTGGAGCTGCTGCCGCTCTGGCACGAACTCGGCGTGCGTTATCTGACGCTTTGCCACAACGAGACCCTCGACTGGATCGACAGCGCGACCGACGCGCCGCGCCATGGCGGGATGACCGATCTCGGCCGCAAGGTAATCGCCGAATGCAACCGGCTCGGCATTCTCGTCGATCTGTCGCATACCTCGCACCAGGCGCAGCGTCAGGCCCTCGACTGCGCCCGCGCGCCGCTGGCCATCACCCACGCCAATGCCTTTGCCCTGGTCGATCATCCACGCAACGTGAAGGATGACGTGCTGGCGCAGCTCAAATCCAATGGCGGCATCGTCTGCGCGACCTTCGTGCCGACCTTTTCCAATCAGGCGACACGCAATTGGCTGAAAGGGGTCTGCGATCCCTATGGCAAGGCCCTGCACGGCGATCTCGACACGCTCTGGGCCCGCCATGCCGAAACCGCCGGCCCCTGCCCGCGCGCTACCTTGACCCAGGTTGCCGACCATCTCGAATACATGACCGGCATCGCCGGCATCGACCATATCGGCATCGGCTCGGACTTCTATGGCGGCCATGTCCCCGAAGGGCTGGAAAGCGTCGCCCGCTTCCCCGATTTCATCGCCGAACTGATGCTGCGCGGCTGGAGCGAGGCCTATCTCGCAAAAATCTGCTCCCGCAACCTGCTGCGCGTGCTCAGGGGTGTGGAGAAGGCGGCAGGCTGAGCCTCACCGCGGCGCGGCGCCCGCCCCGGTGCCTCGGCACATCCCGGGATCGGCATCCGACCCGACCGGCAGCCGGTATTTGCCCCGGCGGCGCTCCCACTGGTCCTTGCTGCCGGCCGCCTCGACCAGATGGCCGGCCAAATCTCCGATGGAATGCTGATCGACGATACTCCCATTGAGAAAGTCGAACCGGACATTCCTGATCTGCGGGTTGCAGGCGCTTGGTGGATAGAACTGGCGCATGAGGTAGCGGAAATAGGCCAGCACTTCGCCATGTTCATAGGCGCGGTCGATCTCAAGGTGATTCAGCTTTTGCCGCGCCGCTGAATCGACATCGTAATAGCCGGTGACCATGGACGGATCATAGGCATAGACGCGCTGGATCTCGGCGCTCGCATAGGCCATCTGCTGGGCCAGTCCGCCCCCGAGCGAATGCCCGACGGCGGTCAGCCGCAACGACTTCTGCCTCGGGCATTGCTGCCGCATGATCTCGACGATTTCCGGCGCGAAATCCTGCACCTGCTCGTATTGGTCATAAATCGGCAGAAGGCGGGTAAACCAATGGAAATTGGTGATCCAGTCATTCACCTCGGTGAAATCCGTGCCCCGGAAGGCAACGACAACCTCACCGCAATCCTTGCGGACAAAAGTATGCACGCCGATGCCGCCAAGCGGTGTATGGCAGCGCCCTTCCTCGATGCGCTTGTTGCTGCATGGCAGAACGTCTTCGGCAAATCCCTTGTGGATCCAGGTCCATTGCTGCATCCAGCTGTTGATACGCGGCTTGAGCGGTTGCCCCTGGCGATCGTTCATCGCCATCAATTTGGCCCAGCGCTCGCCGCGGTCGTTTTCGCCGGAGCCGTAAGCCCACACCGCCAGCAGCGCATAGGGAACGTAATAGCCGGCAATATCGCCGACCCGGATCGGGCCTTTGTCTCTGCTGTCGAAATCGCCGATCCTGACGATGGCCTCGCCGCCCTTCTGGTCAGGGTGCAACTGGACGCAACCTGCCACCAGAACCAGCGGCAACAGGCACCGCACCGCGCGCACTACCCGACCCGCCATCCCCGCCGCCTCGCAGATAAAAAACCCGGGATCGACTTGTGATCCCGGGGACGAAACATGCAACCTCCGTTCGGGTGATGTCACCCCGCAGCCTTGGCCTCGCGACGACGCCTTGTCAGCACGAATTCGGTGTAGCCGTTCGGCTGCTTGAGCCCCTTGAAAACGAGATCGCAGGCCGCCTTGAAGGCAACGCCGTCATAGGCCGGCGCCATCGGTCTGTAGGTCGGATCGCCGGCGTTCTGCCGGTCGACGACCTTGGCCATGCGCTTGAGCGTCGAGCGGACCTGCGCCCTGGTGCAGACACCGTGATGCAGCCAGTTGGCGATATGCTGGGAGGAGATGCGCAGCGTCGCGCGATCCTCCATCAGCCCGACATCGTGAATGTCCGGCACCTTCGAGCAGCCCACGCCCGCGTCGATCCAGCGCACGACATAGCCGAGAATGCCCTGCGCATTGTTGTCGAGTTCCTGCTGCACCGCTGCCGGCTCGAAGTTCGACTTCGCCACCGGCACGGTGAGGATGGCGGACAGATCGGCGCGCTTGCGGCCGGCGATCTCCGCCTGCCGGGCGAACACATCGACCTCGTGATAGTGCAGTGCATGCAGCGTCGCGGCGGTCGGCGACGGCACCCAGGCGGTGTTGGCGCCGGATTTCGGATGGCCGATCTTCTGGGCCATCATGTCAGCCATGCGATCAGGCATGGCCCACATGCCCTTGCCGATCTGCGCTTTGCCCGGCAGACCGGTCGCCATGCCGACATCGACGTTGTTGTCCTCATAGGCCGGCAGCCACGAGGCGGCGCGCATTTCTGCCTTGCGCACCATCGGGCCGGCTTCCATCGAGGTGTGGATTTCATCGCCCGTGCGATCGAGGAATCCGGTGTTGATGAACACGACGCGCGCCTTGGCGGCCAGGATGCACGCCTTGAGGTTGACCGTCGTGCGGCGCTCCTCATCCATGATGCCCATTTTCAGCGTATTGGCCGGCAGGCCGAGCATCTTCTCGACCCGGCCGAACAGCTTGCTCGCCAGCGCCACCTCGTCCGGGCCGTGCATCTTCGGCTTGACGATATAGACCGAGCCGGTGCGCGAATTGCGCAAACCGGAGGTTTTCTTGAGGTCATGCATGGCGATCATCGACGAAATGCAGCAATCGATGATCGTCTCCGGCAGTTCCCGGCCCTTCGCATCCAGCACCGCGTCGGTCATCATGTGCATGCCGACGTTGCGCACCAGCATCAGCGAGCGGCCATGCAGCGGCCACGGCACTTCGCCGCCCCGCGCCGGGGTATAGACCCGATCCGGATTGAGCTTGCGGGTGAAGGACTTGCCGTCCTTCTCCATCTTCTCGGACAGGTCCCCCTTCATCAGGCCGAGCCAGTTGCGGTAGACCCCGACCTTGTCCTCGGCATCGACGGCTGCGACCGAGTCCTCCATGTCCATGATGGTGGTGAGCGCCGATTCGACCATGACATCGGCAACGCCGGCCGGATCGGCCTTGCCAATGGCATGTTTGGCATCGATGACGATCTCAAAATGCAGGCCGTTATGTGCCAGCAGGATCGCCGTCGGACGGGCGGCATCGCCCCTGTAGCCGACGAAGGCCTTCTTGTTCCTCAGGCCGGTTACGCCCTTTTTCAATGCAACCTTGAGCGCACCATTCTCGACCGAATAGCCGGTCGCATCCGCATGGCTGCCGCGGGCGAGCGGTGCCGCGCCATCGAGAATGGCTCTGGCCCTGGCGACCACCGCCGCGCCGCGGGCCGCATTGTAGCCCCTGCCGCGCTTGAGGTCGCCTTCATCGGCAATCGCATCGGTGCCGTAGAGCGCATCATAGAGGCTGCCCCAGCGGGCATTGGCGGCGTTGAGCGCATAGCGGGCGTTGGAGCACGGCACCACCAGCTGCGGGCCGGCGATCTTCGCAATCTCGGCATCAACGTTCTTCGTGGTGATCCTGCCTTCGGCCGGCTCGGGCAGCAGATAGCCGATCTCCTTCAGGAACGCCTCGTATTCGGCCTGCTTGATCGCCTTGCCCTTGCGCGCGCGGTGCCAGGCGTCAATCTGTGCCTGAAGCTTGTCGCGATGCTTGAGCAGCCGGCGATGCTTGGGCGTAATCGCCTTGACCACATCGGCCATGCCGGCAAGGAACTGCTCGGCCGAAACCCCCGTTCCCAGCAGGGCCTCCTTGACAAGGAAGTCGTGCAGGATTTTTGCGACCTGAATGCCGTGGGTGCTGACGTAGGCCATGGGGGCTCCTTGCGGGGGTTCTGACAGGTTGGGGGCGTCTTACGACAGCGCGCGCGGACGCGAAAGCCTGCGTTTCCGTTTGATTTTCAATTTTTATGGGGAAATGGGCGCTTCCGCCTCACAAAGGCATGTTGTCGTGCTTCTTCCAGGGCTGTTCGAGCTTCTTGGTGCGCAGGTCGAAACCGCGGTTTCAGGCGGCGCGCGCCTTTCGCCCCGCAAGCATGGCCGCGATCGAAAGATCCTCATCCAGCGCTGGCCAGTGCAAGCCCAAAGGGGAAATCTCGATCTTCTGACGGTCCGCCAGTGCGGCGGCGGCCAGTCGTGGATACCAGTCGAGCGGCGTCGCGATCCGACGCCCATCGGCCAAGCGGACGATCAGTTCGCTGTCGCTGAATTCAACCGCGACAGCTCTGATATCCGCGTCATCGATTTCCAAAATGGTCATTCCACGCCTCCGCGAGCAGCACCCTGTTCTCTCGCAGCACGATCAGGATAGCATTGATTTCATGCGCCGCAAAACCGAGGTTCACCGCGACTGAGAGGTCGTGAAGCCAGAACTTGGCTTCCTTGTTGTCTCTGATGACATGAAGGTGCGGCGGCTCGTGCCCCTCGTTGCTGTAAAAGAAGGCACGACAGCCATCAAATCTCAGAACGGTGGGCACCTGCCCTCACAGCGGCATGTTGTCGTGCTTCTTCCAGGGCTGTTCGAGCTTCTTGGTGCGCAGCATGGCGAGCGCGCGGGCGACGCGCTTGCGCGTGCCGAACGGCTGGATCACCTCGTCGATATAACCGCGCTCGGCGGCGACGAACGGCGACAGGAAGCGCTGCTCGTATTCCTTCGTGCGCTCGGCGATCTTGTCGGGGTCGTTCATGTCAGACCGGAAGATGATCTCCACCGCGCCCTTGGCGCCCATCACGGCGATCTGCGCACTCGGCCAGGCGTAGTTGATATCGGCGCCGATGTGCTTGGAGGCCATCACGTCATAGGCGCCGCCATAGGCCTTGCGGATGATCACCGTGACCAGCGGCACCGTGCATTGCGAATAGGCGAACAGCAGCTTGGCGCCATGCTTGATCAGCCCGCCGTATTCCTGCGCCGTTCCCGGCAGGAAGCCCGGCACATCGACAAAAGTGACGATCGGGATCTTGAAGGCGTTGCAGAAGCGGACAAAGCGCGCCGCCTTGCGGCTGGCGTCGCTGTCGAGCACGCCGGCGAGCACCAGCGGCTGATTGGCGACGAAGCCGACCGTCGAACCTTCCAGACGCCCGAAGCCGACGACGATGTTCTTGGCGAAATTCTCCTGAATCTCGAAGAAGTCGCTCTCGTCGACCACTTTGACGATCAGCTCCTTGACGTCATACGGCTTGTTCGGATTGTCCGGCACCAGCGTATCGAGGCTGTGATCGTAGCGGTTCTTGTCGTCAAACGACGGCCATTCCGGCGCCCCGTCAATGTTGTTGGCGGGGAGGAAATCGATCAGCCGGCGCACCTGCAGGAGCGCCTCGATGTCGTTCTCGTAGGCGCCATCGGCCACCGAGGATTTGACCGTATGAACCGAGGCGCCGCCGAGTTCTTCGGCCGTCACGGTCTCGTTGGTGACGGTTTTCACCACCTCCGGTCCGGTGACGAACATGTAGGACGTATCCTTGACCATGAAGATGAAGTCGGTCATCGCCGGCGAATAGACGTCGCCGCCCGCGCACGGCCCCATGATCACCGAGATTTGCGGAATGACGCCCGAGGCCGCCACATTGCGGCGGAACACCTCGCCATAGCCGCCGAGCGCCGCCACGCCCTCCTGAATGCGCGCGCCACCCGCATCGTAAAGTCCGATCACCGGCGCGCGCATCTTCACGGCCATGTCCATGACCTTGCAGATCTTCTGTGCATGGGTCTCCGACAGGGAGCCGCCGAACACGGTGAAGTCCTTGGCGAACACGAACACCGTGCGCCCGTTGATCGTGCCCCAGCCGGTGACGACGCCGTCGCCGGAAATGCGGGACTTTTCCATGCCGAATTCGTTCGAGCGATGCTCGACGAACATGTCGTATTCCTCGAAGGATTCCTTGTCGAGCAACAGCTCGATGCGCTCGCGGGCGGTCAGCTTGCCCTTGCTGTGCTGGGCGTCGATGCGCCCCTGTCCACCCCCGATGCGGGCGCTGGCGCGCTTCTGCTCAAGCTTTTCGAGGATGTCTTTCATCGGGGGTCTCCGCTCAGTCGCAATCCGACCACGGATAACAGGTGGCTGCACCGGGTCAATCAGACCTTTGGGGACGCAGCACAGCCCGGCTGTGCCGTTCATCGGCGCTTCAGCCATAAAACGGTTATGGTTCATATATGATCTTGCGGCCGGCTGGCAGCCGCCTATAGTCAGACCAAGGCCCATGAGGCCATAAACGGGAGGAAACCATGCTTCGCTCTGCTCTTGCGATTGCCGCTGTCGTCGCCTTGCCTTCACTGGCGATGGCTCAGGCCGATCCGATCCTTGGTAGCTGGACGCGCGATACCGGCGCTTCCAAGATCAATTTCGCCCCCTGCGGCGGCGCGATCTGCGGCACATTGACATGGGTGAAGGACACCTCCGGCCCGGCCAAGGTCGGCCAGCGCGTGTTCACCAACGTCAAGCAGACCTCGCCCGGCAAATATTCCGGCACCGCCTTCAACCCCGAGGATGGCAAGAGCTACAGCGGCACGCTGACCGTCAACGGCAATTCCCTGTCGGGCGGCGGCTGCGTTCTGGGTGGCCTCATCTGCCGCACGGTGAATTACCGCCGCGGCTGACCCGCGGGTTCCTTACGATAGAGCTGCGACCAGCCCCGCCGCCGCGAGGAACTCGTTGCGGCGGTAGGCGCGTCGTTCAAGCGCCTCCGCATCCTCGCCCCAGAGCTGGGTGTTCCAATCCTCATCGACCGAAGCAGCGTCGAACGCTGCTTCCGCCTCCATCGCACCGTCGATCAGCATCAGCGGGATCAGCGCCGAACCTGCCAACGTTACCAGCACCTGGGCCGCCGCCAGCGCCACCGGATCGGCAAGCCGTGCAAAGCCGCTCCGCACCGCTGCGATCGCCGCCGCATCCTGCGCGACATGGCCGATGCCTTCGGCCAGCCGCAGCTG
>DAOMXG010000075.1:0-10730 GCA_035436995.1 Beijerinckiaceae bacterium | reverse complement strand
GCCCCGTCCCCGAACGACCAGTTGAGCAGGGTTGTCTCCATCAGATGCACGAACACATCCTGCTTGCGAATTCCCAGCGCGGCCAGCCGCTCCGCCACCGCCGCATAAAGCGCCCGCTTGAGATCGAGGCTGCGCCCGACCGACAGATGCACCTCCACCATGACGATCCCGTCCGTGCGCTCGATCCCGAGATAGCCGGGATCGTAAATCAGCTCATCGCCATGCGATGAAACCACCTGAAAGCGGTCCTCGGCCGGAATGCCGATGCTTTCGACAAGAGCGGCATGCACCGCATCGGCGATGGCGCGGCGACGCGTTGGCGCAACAGTGTCTTGCAGATCGATTCGGACGAAGGGCATGGGCATCTCCAATAAACAAACCTACTAGTATGTTTCTTTATTGGCAAAGTCAAACCCTCCCCGGAATTTCCTGCCCGCCGCCGCCCGGGGCTTGTTTTGCCGCAATCCTCCGCTATGCCTCAGGTCACAAGCCGAAGAAGGATGTCCCCGTGCGCCCTGTAGCTTTCACGCTCGTCTGTCTTGCCCCGCTGCTTGCGGCGTGCGAATCCAGCATGCGGTTGCCCCCGCTCGACAATCCGTTCGGCCGCTCCGAGCGCGTGACGCCGGCGCCAGCGCCGCAACCGCGCCTTGAGCCGACGCCGACCGAGCGCGTTGATGTCGCCCCCTTGCCATCGGTGACCAGGCAGGATCTGGCCCCTCCGCCGGGCGCCGCAGCGACGCCGCCGCTCAATCCGATCGACCCGGATCCTGGCATTCGGAACGAATTACCGCCGATTCCCCCGACACCACCCGTGACGCCCCCCGTTGTGCCGCAGGTGGCGGATGCCGCGCCGGCCCGACCGACGCAAAGCGCCTTGACCGGGACCTGGCAGGCAAGGGAAGCCTCCGGCAGTGCCTGCCGCGTCACCTTGTCCTCTAGCCCGAAGCTCGATCTCTACAATGCCAGCAGCAGCGGCTGCCAGAGCCGTGACCTGCAACGCGTAACCGCCTGGGAATTGCGCGGCGATGACGTCTATCTCTACGAGCCGGGAGGCGCGGTCGCGGCCCGTTTCAAGGCGCAGAGCCGCCAGATGAACGGCACGCTGTCGAAATCCGGGGCGCCGCTCAGCCTCAGTCGCTGAACGGCGCTGCGGCAGGACGCTCGTCAGACCGCGCGCGCGGTCGAGTTGAACCAGCCGAGCGGATCGATCTCCGAATGTCCCGGCAGATCAAGCCTGGCGATGGCGAAGATTGCTTCGGCATCTTCGGCGGCCTCGCCGCTCAGCGAATTCACATCGCGATGGCCGGGCTCGACCACACCGAGCGAACCACCCGGCTCGAAACTCATTTCCGCAGCAAAACGCCGGGCCAGCGCCTGCATGGCGCGATTGGTGGCAAGGCAGCTCATATAGAGCTTCTGGTAGCTGCGATTGCGCGCCGCGCGGACGATCTTTTCGAACAGCTGCGAGCCGACACCCCGGCCGCGAAATTCGGCCTCCACCGAAAACGCCGCCTCGCCTTCGTTATGATCGCCGCCCAGTGGACGCAATTCGGCCGCTCCACGCAGAATGCCGTCGACGAAATAGCCGTAGATCACCACATCCCAGAGGGTGCAGCTGTTGGCATAATCGATCAGGAACTGATCCTTGGCCGGCATGCCGAAGCGCAGATAGCGCGTCGCTTCATCGAGCCTCAGCAGATGCTGGGCATAATCTTCATGGTCGAATGCGGACAGACGCCGCACAACCGTGTGCTCATTCGCTGTGCCACCCATGTCAGCCTCCTTAAGGCAACGGTGTCCAACAATTGAGCCTTCCTTACGTCTCGTTTCCTCGGCCGATTCGGCCAGACATGCATTATTAGATATGTCAGAAAGACTAACATTTCAAGAATGCATATCTTCCTCTCACGCCTCGCCCCAAGGCGGCTTGTGAAAGAGATGCGGATTGAATAGTCGGTGATCGTGACGAGATGGTGACAAACATCCGGGGAGTGAGGATGAGCGGGGCAGTGGCAGAACGCTATCGGGCGCTGGTGGCCGAAGGGCGGCTAGAGCCCGACCCTGCCCAGCAGGCCGCCATCGAGCGGCTCGATGCCCTGGCAGCTCAGCTCGAAGAGGGGCAGCTGGCTGCCAAGGGCAGCGCTCTTGGCTGGCTGTTCAGCAGCAAGACCAGGCGCGATCCGATCCCCGGATTGTATCTCTGGGGATCGGTCGGACGTGGCAAGACCATGCTGATGGATCTGTTTTTTGACGAGTTGAAGGTGCGGCACAAGCGGCGCGAGCATTTCCACGCCTTCATGAGCGATGTTCACGAACGCATCTATGAATGGCGACGGCTGGCCAAGGCCGGGCGGGCGCGGGGCAACGACCCGGTGGCACCGGTGGCCCGCGATCTTGCCCGCGAGGCCAGCGTCCTGTGCTTTGACGAATTTGCGGTGACAGACATCGCCGACGCCATGCTGCTTGGCCGGTTGTTCGAGAACCTGTTTGCCGAAGGCGTCACTGTCGTCGCCACCTCGAACCGCGAGCCTGACGAGCTCTACAAGGACGGTCTCAACCGGCAGCTGTTCGTGCCGTTCATCCGGATGATCGAGCAGAAGATGCAGGTCCTGCGGCTTGATGCCCGCACCGACTACCGGATGGAAAAGCTGGCCGGAGCCGAGGTCTTTCTGACGCCGGCCAACGCGGCCACAGCAGAGCAGCTCGAAACGATTTTCCGGAACCTGACAGCCGGAGCCCCGGCCCGACCGACACATCTGCACGTCAAGGGGCGCACGCTGACTCTCGGCAAGACCGCCCATCATGTCGCCCTGGTCTCGTTCGAGGAACTGTGTGACAGGCCGCTGGGCGCAGCCGATTACCTGGCGATCGCCCAGGCTTTTCGGATGGTGATCATTCGCGACGTGCCAGCCATGGACCAGAGCCAGCGCAACGCCGCCAAGCGCTTCATCAATCTCATCGATGTATTCTACGATTACGGCGTCAAGACGGTGATTTCTGCAGCGGTTCCGGCGCAGGATCTCTATCACGGCACCAGCGGCCCGGAAGTGTTCGAATTTGATCGCACCGTCTCCCGCCTGATCGAGATGCGCTCCAGCGACTATCTCGCCCGCCCGCACGGTCGCCAGGCACCCGACCCGGACAAGGCGATCAGCGGCATCGTCGAGACATGAGCACGGAAAGCGTCGAAGCGCGGATCCTCGCCGCCGCCCAGACGCGGTTGCGGCGGGAGGGCCTGCGCCGACTGACGGTTGTGCGGATTGCCGAGGACGCCGGCATGACCCACGCCAATGTCTACCGGTTCTTCAAGTCGAAGGCGGATCTGGTCGATCGCCTGATCAGTGACTGGCTGCGCGATCTCGAACGTCGCCTCACCGACATCACCCAGGCGCCCGATCCGGCGCATGACAAGCTGGAACGCTTTCTGACCCTGGTTTCACGCAATTATGCCGACAAGGCCCGCTCCGACCCCCGATTGTTCGACGCGCTGATTGACGCCCTCGACCAGCAGCGCCCCGCCGCCCTGCGCCACCGGCAGCGCCAGCGCGATCTTCTGCTCCAGGTCGTCGAGGAGGGCATTGCAACCCGCCTGTTTGCCGGCAGCGATCCCCGCCGGCTGCGACAGACCATCTCCGACCTGATGCATCGCTTCATCGACCCGCATGCACTGCGCACCGCCGCGAGCATCGAGCCGGCCTCGTTTGACGCGCGCCGCGAACGGGCGACCCGGGCCGTGCTCAGAACATTGGCCGCCGCCCGCATCTAGCCATAACAAATTACAAATATTGTAATTTGTTATGGCTTTTTTCTGGGCCAGAACGCACGCTGGCTGCTTTTGGTGACTAGCTAAGCTATTGATTTTAAATAACACGAACTCCTGCCGCTGGCCAACGAACGTGGTCTAAGACCAAAGCATGCAGGCATCCAGCCAGCCGCAAGCTTGATCCGGAATGGCGCTCTCACCTACAAGCCGCACCAGCAGAGGCCGCCCATACGGGATGAGGGGGCGCCTCATCCCAAAGGCCGGGTGGGCGAAACAGCGCAAACTGGCTAGGTTCCAGCCACCTCAACCCAGATATTAGGATATCAGGCCATGGCGCGTCGGAAGATCGCTCTCATCGGTGCCGGACAGATCGGCGGCACGCTTGCTCACCTTGCTGCCCTCAAGGAACTCGGGGATGTCGTGCTGTTCGATATTGCCGAAGGCACGCCACAGGGCAAGGCGCTCGACCTGGCCGAATCCGCTCCCGTCGACGGTTTCGATGCCGGATTGAAGGGCGCCAATGATTACTCGGCGATTGCCGGCGCCGATGTGGTGATCGTCACCGCCGGTGTGCCGCGCAAGCCGGGCATGAGCCGCGATGACCTGATCGGCATCAACCTCAAGGTAATGGAATCGGTCGGCAAGGGCATCAAGGAATTCTGCCCGAAGGCCTTCGTGATCTGCATCACCAACCCGCTCGACGCGATGGTCTGGGCGCTGCAGAAGTTCTCCGGCGTCAAGCCGAACAAGATCGTCGGCATGGCCGGCGTGCTCGATTCGGCCCGCTTCCGCCACTTCCTTGCCGATGAGTTCAAGGTCTCGGTCAAGGACGTCTCGGCCTTTGTGCTGGGCGGGCATGGCGACGACATGGTGCCGCTGACCCGCTATTCGACCGTTGCCGGCATTCCGCTGCCGGATCTGGTCAGGATGAAGTGGACGACGCAGGAGCGCATCGACGCCATCGTGGATCGCACCCGCAAGGGCGGCGGCGAGATCGTCGCGCTGCTCAAGACCGGCTCGGCCTTCTATGCGCCTGCGGCCTCCGCCATCGCCATGGCCGAGAGCTACCTCAAGGATCAGAAGCGTGTGCTGCCCTGCGCCGCCGCGCTCAAGAACGAGTATGGCGCGGACTGCAACGGCCTGTTCATCGGCGTGCCGATCGTGATCGGCGAGAAGGGTGTCGAGCGCATTGTCAAGATCAAGCTCAAGGGCGAGGAACAGGCGATGTTCGCCAAGTCCGTCGCTTCGGTGAAGGGCCTGGTCGCCGCCTGCAAGCAGATCAACCCGTCGCTGGCGTAAGAGGGGGCAATCGGCAATCGGGAACAGGCAATCGTAAGGATTGCCAGAATTTTTCGATTGCCGACTGCCGACTGCCGATCGCTGCTTCAGAATTTTCGCTTCCGGAGAGGGACGCACATGAACATCCATGAATACCAGGGCAAGGCCGTGCTGAAGAGCTTCGGCTGCCCGGTGTCGGCCGGCTTCCCGGCCTTCACCGTTGCCGAGGCGGAAGAGGCGGCAAAAAAGCTGCCGGGTCCGCTGTTCGTCGTGAAAAGCCAGATCCACGCGGGCGGCCGCGGCAAGGGCAAGTTCAAGGAACTTCCCGCCGATGCCAAGGGCGGCGTGCGTCTCGCCAAGTCGGTTGCCGAGGTCAAGGCTTTTGCCAAGGAAATGCTCGGCAACACGCTGGTCACCCTGCAGACCGGCCCGGCTGGCAAGCAGGTCAACCGCCTCTACATCGAGGACGGCTCCGACATCGCCAAGGAATTCTACCTGTCGATGCTGGTGGACCGCGTCACCTCGCGCGTTTCCTTCGTGGTCTCGACCGAAGGCGGCATGAACATCGAGGAAGTGGCGCACGAATCGCCTGAGAAGATCATTACCTTCTCGGTGGATCCTGCGACCGGCTACATGGGCCATCACGGCCGCGCCATCGCCAAGGCACTGAATCTTTCCGGCGATCTTGCCAAGCAGGCCGAAGCGCTCGGTGCCAAGCTCTATGCCGCCTTTACGGCCAAGGACATGAGCATGCTGGAAATCAACCCGCTGATCGTCACCAAAGAGGGTCAGCTCAAGGTGCTCGACGCCAAGATCAGCTTTGATTCCAATGCGCTCTACCGTCATGCCGACGTGATGGCGCTGCGCGACGAGACCGAGGAGGATGCCAAGGAGATCGAGGCCTCCAAATACGACCTGTCCTATATCGCGCTCGACGGCACCATCGGCTGCATGGTCAACGGCGCGGGCCTCGCCATGGCGACGATGGACATCATCAAGCTCTACGGCGAGGAGCCGGCGAACTTCCTTGATGTCGGCGGTGGCGCATCCAAGGAGAAGGTGACGGCGGCGTTCAAGATCATCACCGCCGACCCGAAGGTGAAGGGCATTCTGGTCAACATCTTCGGCGGCATCATGAAGTGCGACATCATCGCCGAGGGCGTCATCGCCGCGGTGAAGGAGGTTGGCCTCAAGGTTCCGCTGGTGGTGCGCCTCGAAGGCACCAACGTCGAGCTCGGCAAGTCGATCATCAGCAAGTCGGGACTGAATGTGATCCCGGCCGATGATCTCGACGATGCCGCGCAGAAAATTGTCAAGGCTGTGAAGGGCTGAGAGGGATGCGCGCTCTAGCTACCCTTTTAATGTTTGTGGTCTGCGCATTTCAAGCGGAAGCATATGTTGCCGATGGCCATGAATATACGCTTGCATGTAACAAAGATGGATTTGTTCTGACCTCTAGGGCTTCCGTCACACGTTACATTGAAGCTGGAGTATCATCGCGATTTGTAAAGAAGAAAGAGAAAATCTTTCTGGGAAAAAATTGCGATGCAATTCATGAAATATTTGGTGGCGGAAAGTGGTGCTGGGCGAATGGAGGTTTTGGAGCTGAATTTTCAGGCACCAAAATTTGGTTTCCGCGTCAAGAACTCATCTGTCCAAGAGAAACTGACAATCATCTCGGCTGTAACTGCTGAACCCCGGAAGTAACACATGTCTATCCTCATCGACAAGAACACGCGTGTCATCTGCCAGGGCTTCACCGGCAAGAACGGCACTTTCCACTCCGAACAGGCGATCGCCTACGGCACGCAGATGGTCGGCGGCACCTCGCCAGGCAAGGGCGGCTCGATGCATCTCGGCCTGCCGGTGTTCGACACCGTGGCCGAGGCCCGCGAGGCTACCGGGGCGGACGCCTCGGTCATCTACGTGCCCCCGCCCGGCGCGGCCGATGCGATCTGCGAGGCAATTCAGGCGGAAATCCCGCTGATCGTCTGCATCACCGAAGGCATTCCGGTGACCGACATGATCCGCGTCAAGCGCGCCCTGTCGGGGTCCAAATCGCGGCTGATCGGGCCGAACTGCCCCGGCGTGATGACCGCCGGAGAATGCAAGATCGGCATCATGCCGGGCAATATCTTCAAGAAGGGCAATGTCGGCATCGTCTCGCGCTCCGGCACGCTGACCTATGAGGCGGTGTTCCAGACCACGCAGGAGGGCCTCGGCCAGACCACTGCGGTCGGCATCGGCGGCGACCCCGTCAAGGGCACCGAATTCATCGAGATGCTGGAGATGTTCCTCAAGGACGAGGCCACCAAGTCGATCGTCATGATTGGCGAGATCGGCGGCTCAGCCGAGGAAGATGCGGCGCAGTTCATCAGGGACGAGGCAAAACGTGGCCGCAAGAAGCCGATGGTCGGCTTCATCGCCGGCCGCACGGCGCCTCCCGGCCGCCGCATGGGTCATGCAGGCGCGATCATCTCGGGCGGCAAGGGCGGCGCCGAGGACAAGATCGCGGCGATGGAGGCAGCGGGCATCCGCGTCTCGCCCTCGCCGGCGCGTCTTGGCAAGACGCTCGTCGACGTGCTCAAGGGCAAGTAACCCTTGCGGATGACGGACATCCCGTTCGGGACGACGGACTGGTCCGCTGTCACGCCAACGCGCCACCCCGGCGCCGAAGGCGAGGCGATTTGGCGGACCAGGACCTTCGGCCCGGAGGGAAACGCCATCCGCGTGCGTCTTGTCGACTACTCGGCCGGTTATGTCTCCGACCACTGGTGCGAGAAAGGCCATATCCTGCTCTGTCTTGAGGGCGAATTGGAAACAACGCTGGCCGATGGCCGCGTTTTCGTTCTCAAGCCGGGCATGAGTTATCAGGTGGCGGACGGCGCCGAACCGCACCGGTCGCGCACCCAGTCTGGTGCAAGACTTTTCATCGTGGATTGAACCACCAAAAGGGTGATCGAATGGATCGCGATCTGGATCTCTCAGCGCTTTCGGGCAGCAATGCCGCCTATCTTGAGGCCCTGACCGGCGATGTCACGCCCGGACCGTCCTGGAAACGCTCCAACTGGCCGGTTGTTGCCCGCACCGAACTGACGTCAGCACTCGACAGCGACTGGTCGTCGGTCGAAAAGGCCGTGGCCGACAAGCTGAAGGGCAAGGCGGCAGCCGGCGGCGCGGCGCCGTCTGCGGCACAATTGCAGGCAGCGGCGCGCGATTCGGTGCATGCGCTGATGATGATCCGCGCCTATCGCATGCGCGGCCATCTGCATGCCGATCTCGACCCGCTCGGGATCGAGCCGCGCAAGGACCACGAGGAACTGCATCCGTCTTCCTACGGGTTCACCGAGGAGGACTGGGACCGCAAGATCTTCATCGACCACGTGCTGGGGCTGGAATTTGCCACCATTCGCGAGATGCTGGCGATCCTGAGGCGCACCTATTGCGCCACCATCGGCTATGAGTTCATGCACATTTCCGATCCGGCGCAGAAGGCCTGGCTGCAGGCCCGCATCGAGGGACCGGAAAAGGAGATCACCTTCACCCGCGAGGGAAAGCGCGCCATTCTCAACAAGCTGGTCGAGGCAGAAGGCTTCGAGAAGTTCCTCGACAGGAAATTCACCGGCACCAAGCGGTTCGGTCTTGACGGCGGCGAGGCGCTGATCCCCGGTCTTGAGCAGATCATCAAGCGCGGCGGCAATCTCGGCGTCAAGGAGATCGTTTTCGGCATGGCCCATCGTGGCCGCCTGAACGTGCTGACCCAGGTGATGGCCAAGCCGCATCGTGCGCTGTTCCACGAGTTCAAGGGCGGCTCCTTCGCGCCGGATGAGGTGGAAGGGTCCGGCGACGTGAAATATCACCTTGGCGCGTCATCGGATCGCGAGTTTGATGGCAACAAGGTGCATCTGTCGCTGACACCGAACCCTTCGCATCTGGAAATCGTCAATCCGGTCGTGCTTGGCCGCGTCCGCGCCAAGCAGGACCAGCTCAACTGCACGCCGGAGGATCGCCGCGCCGTGCTGCCGCTGCTCATTCATGGCGATGCGGCTTTTGCGGGCCAGGGCGTGGTGGCCGAATGCTTCGGCATGTCGGGCCTGAAAGGCCATCGCACCGGCGGCTGGGTTTCGGTGATCATCAACAACCAGATCGGCTTTACCACCTATCCGCGCTTCTCGCGCTCATCGCCCTATCCGTCCGACATGGCCAAGATCGTCGAGGCGCCGATCTTCCACGTCAACGGCGACGACCCCGAGGCGGTGGTGTTTGTCTGCAAGGTGGCGGCCGAGTTCCGCCAGAAGTTCCAGAAGCCGGTCGTGGTCGACATGTGGTGCTATCGCCGCTTCGGCCACAATGAAGGGGACGAGCCGGCCTTCACCCAGCCGCTGATGTATCAGAAGATCCGCAGCCACCGGACGACGCTGGAGATCTATGCGGAAAAGCTGATTGCCGAGAAAGTCGTCACGCAAGGCGAAGTCGACAAGATGAAGGCCGACTGGGTCTCGCGCCTGGAGGCGGAATTCGAGGCTGGCCATGCCTACAAGCCCAACAAGGCCGATTGGCTGGAAGGCGCCTGGGAAGGCCTTAAGGCCGGCACAGATGCCCATGACGATCCGTTGCATGGCAAGACGGGCGTGGCGATCGACACGCTCAGGTCCATCGGCCGCAAGATCGCCACCATCCCGGAGGGTTTCAACGCCCACCGCACCATCCAGCGTTTCATGGACGGCCGTCTCAAGATGGTCGAAAGCGGCGAGGGGCTGGACTGGGCGATGGCCGAGGCGCTGGCCTATGGCACGCTGGTCGACGAGGGCTACCCGGTTCGTCTGTCGGGCCAGGATTGCGAGCGCGGCACCTTCTCCCAGCGCCATTCGGTGATCATCGATCAGGTCAATGAGAACCGCCATACCCCGCTGAACAACCTTCGTGCCGGACAGAAGCGCTACGAAGTCATCAACTCGATGCTGTCGGAAGAGGCGGTGCTTGGATTCGAATACGGCTATTCGCTGGTTGAACCCAACACGCTGACCCTGTGGGAGGGCCAGTTCGGCGACTTCGCCAACGGCGCTCAGGTCGTGTTCGACCAGTTCATCTCCTCGGGCGAGCGCAAATGGCTGCGCCTGTCGGGTCTGGTCTGCCTGCTGCCGCACGGATTTGAGGGTCAGGGCCCGGAGCATTCGTCCGCCCGTCTCGAGCGCTTCCTGCAGCTCTGCGCCGAGGACAACATGCAGGTCGCCAATTGCACGACTCCGGCCAACTACTTCCACATCCTGCGCCGGCAGATGAAGCGCGACATCCGCAAGCCGCTGATCCTGATGACGCCGAAATCGCTGCTCAGGCATCCGCGCTGCAAGTCGAGCCTGGCCGATCTTGGCGCTGACTCCTCGTTCCACCGCTTCCTGCGCGATGACGCGGATGGCGGCAACGCCGGATACAGCCTCGCCAAGGACGCCAAGATCCGCCGCGTGATCATCTGCACCGGCAAGGTCTACTTTGACCTTCTGGAAGAGCGTGAGAAGCGCAATCTGGACGATGTCTACCTGCTGCGCGTCGAACAGCTTTATCCGTTCCCGCTGAAGGCCCTGACCAAGGTCATGCAGCGCTTCAGGAAGGCGGATGTGGTCTGGTGCCAGGAAGAGCCCAAGAACATGGGGGGGTGGTCGTTTGTCGAGCCCTACCTCGAATGGGTGCT
>DAOMXG010000074.1:8671-10807 GCA_035436995.1 Beijerinckiaceae bacterium | reverse complement strand
GCCCCGCCTGCGACCGCCGGCATGGCGGCAAACCGTGCCGAAATCCGGGCGCCGCCGATCGTCACGCCCCCCAGCCGGGTCAGATCAAGGCAACGCCAGCCCTCGGGCGCGATCAGCGCCGGATCGACGACAATATCAAGCGCCCCCGCCTCGGCGGCAACGCGAACAGGATCACGCGCGGTCATGGGTCAGCTCCGCCGGCTTGTTCAACCGGCAGACGCTAGCAAAGCCCCCCGTCGGCGGCCATTTTATTGTCAACAGAGGGTTAATGGCAGCTTCGGCGCCGCGTATCATTCCGATACATCGCGCCGCCGGATCCTCTACAACGCGACGCTGCCGCCTGGCGCCAGATCGACCACCCGGCCGGCAAGATCACCCAGTTCTGCCTTCAGCATGGCCGGCGTCCCGCTGAGCAGGCCGAAGGTGCCCCAATGGCAGGGCACGACAGCCCGGACACCGGGGAAATAGCGGCGGATCGCCAGCGCCGCCGTGCGCGGCCCCATGGTGAAACGGTCGCCGATCGGAATGATCACCACATCGGGCTTCCAGATTTCGTTGATCAGCCCCATATCCGAGAAAATGTCGGTATCGCCCATGTGATAGACGATCGGCGCACCGGGCAGCCGCACGATGGCGCCGTTCGGCATCCCGAGTGCCTGTGCCATCTCGCCTTCCTGCATGCCGGAGGAATGGTCGGCACGCACCAGCGTCACCGAGACCCCGCCGTTCTCCACCGTGCCGCCGGTGTTCATCAACTCGAACGAGGCGCCCGACTCCTGACCGCCATTGGCCGCCGCGACCTTGCCCATCAGCCACACGCCGAGATCATAGTTGCAGAACAGTGTCGGCCTGGTGCGGATGCAGATATCCGCTGCATCGCCGACATGATCGCCATGCCCATGGGTGACCACGACATGGCTGGTCCCGGCGATTGCCGCTGCATAGGCACTGGCCGTCGCAGCCGAATCGCCCGGGCCGACAAAACTGGGGTTTCCGGTGAGGAACGGATCGATCAGCAGCTTCTTGCCCGCCGCTTCCAGCGCGAAGGCGGAATGACCATACCACGTCAGTTTCATGTAAACTCTCCCTTGGGCCAATCACTTTAGAGGAGTATCAGGCAGGGCGTGCAATGTCAGGAGCAAAGCGTGGCTGGCGCCGTCATCCCCCTGGAAGAACTAGCCCCGCGCCTTGAACGCGGTGGCCGCCTGCTTGGTCTTGATCTGGGCAGCAAGACGATTGGCCTTGCCCTGTCGGATGTCGAATACCGCATTGCCACCGCGCTGCGCACACTGGAACGCGGCAAATTTCGCGACGATGCGGCGGCGCTGGCGCGGATTGTCGACGAATTCGGCATCGTCGCGCTGGTTCTCGGCCTGCCGCTCAACATGGACGGGTCGAGCGGCCCGCGCGTGCAGGCAACCCGCGCCTTCGCGCGCAACCTTCTGCCGCTCCTGCCCTTGCCCATCGTGCTGTGGGACGAGCGCCTCTCCACCGCCGCTGCCGAGCGGGTGCTGATCTCTGCCGATCTGTCACGGACAAAAAGGGCGGCGGTGATCGATGCCACCGCCGCCGCCTATATTCTGCAGGGCGCGCTCGACCGGCTCGCCCGTATCGATCCTCACCAGGCCTCGGGCGGCTTGGGCTGAGGCGGCACCGGCGGCGCCGGATTGACATAGACACGCGGCTGGCCGCGATAGCCGCGGTTCTGCGCACGCTGCTGCTCGATCGCATAATTCGAGCCGGCATCGGGCTGCGCCGGCGGACGCCAGCGATGCGCCCTCGGCTGCGGCGCATAATATTCCGGCGCCTGATACTGCGGCACATACCGCTGCCGATACCGCGGTTGAACCTGCGGCGCGTAATACGGCTGCGGCTGATAGGTGCGATAGCCGTAGCCGGGATGATAGTAAGGATCGTCCTCGTAGTAATAGGCACGATCGCGCCGCTGCGACTGATTGGCCATCACCGCCGCGCCGATCGCCAGCGCACCGATGGCCAGCGCCGCAGCCGCAGCGCCATCGCCGCGCCGCTTCTTGCGCACGACGACCGGCCGACGGCGATATTGCACCTGCTCAACCAGCGGGGCGGCGCCATCGGAACGGCTGATCGGGATGGGCCCAGCGGCAGCCGGCTGGA
>DAOMXG010000074.1:0-8661 GCA_035436995.1 Beijerinckiaceae bacterium | reverse complement strand
CCAGCAGCGACCCGCAAAGAACACCCGCAGCAATGCGGCGAAGGCCCTTAGAACGCGACATCCTGTCGTCTCCCTTTGTCGACCGGCGGGCACAACGCCGCTGATCGTCAACACTTTCTTAACGCAGCGGCCATGAACCCGCACTGAATAATTGCTGGCAACCTTACCGGCCCGGCTTTCTGCCGGCGAGGATTCGTGCCACCAAGACACCCTGCCCCCGCTCCGCAGCCGGACCCTT
This sequence comes from Beijerinckiaceae bacterium, assembly GCA_035436995.1. Classification (GTDB taxonomy): domain Bacteria; phylum Pseudomonadota; class Alphaproteobacteria; order Rhizobiales; family Beijerinckiaceae; genus JAIUNP01. Next base: position 8,423 of record DAOMXG010000074.1, on the reverse strand, counting down.
TCATGCCCCCCATTGTCGAAACCGTCCTCACTGTCCTGATTGTTACGGCGCTTGGCTGGGCCCTGACGCGCTGGTCGCTGATCCGCCAGGATCATTGGGAAGGCTTTGAACACATCGCCTATCAGGTGTTTTTTCCGGCGCTGGTGCTGCACGCGCTCATCAAGGCAGACCTTTCTGCGGTTCCTTCGCTGGCCTTCGGGATAACGCTGTTCCTGACCATTGTTGTGGCAGCCGCGCTGCTGGTGCTGCTGGCCCGGCCGATCATGCGGATCACTGGCACCGACGGGCCGGGCTTCACCTCGCTGTTTCAGGGCACGATCCGCTGGAACACCTTCATGGCCTTCGGCCTGATCGAAAGCCTCTATGGCGCGCGCGGCCTGACGCTGATGGCGGTGGCGATTGCTGCCATCATTCCGCTGGTCAACGTTGTTTCTGTGCTTGTGCTGCGCCGTTTTGCCGGCGGAGCCGGCAGCTTCAACCCGCTTTACCTGTTGCGCAATCCGTTCATCTGGTCTTCGCTGCTCGGGCTGGCGATCAATCTTTCCGGCCTGCCTGTCCCCAACGTGCTGGTTGATGCCGCCGGCATGTGCGGCAAGGCATCGCTGGCCGGCGCCCTGCTGCTGGTCGGCTCCGGGCTGAAACTGGGCGATCTTGAACGGCCGAACGCCGCGATCCTGCTGAGTTCCGGCCTCAAGCTGCTTGGCCTGCCGCTGCTGGCTGCGGCCCTGGCCTGGCCGTTCGGCATTCGCGGCGCCGATCTCGGCGTTCTGGTCCTGTGTGCGGCGGTGCCGACCGCCTCAGCCGGCTATATCCTGGCCCGCCAGATGGGCGGCGATGCGCGGCTCATGGCAGCGATCATCACCGTCCAGACTCTGGTCTCGGCGCTCACCCTGCCGGCAATGCTGTTGCTTCTGGCGCGCTAGATCACGCCGCATTTTGATGGAATCATCAAAATGCGGATAACGTGATCGGTATCAATAAGTTAGAGCATGTCTTCTGCGATTGACCGGTATCCACCTAATCGCGACATGCACTAACCACCAATGACACCCGGTTGCCGCCGTGGCGCTCAAGCCGTCCGGCCAGATCAAGGTCGGTCAGGATCGCATGGACGGCCGGTGCCGGCGCCTCGGCCAGGCGCAGCAGATCGTCGATGGCCAGCGGGCTGGGCCCCAGCAGGGCGAGGATGCGGGCGGCAAGATCGCCGGGAGGCTCAAAATCGGCAGGAATAGCCTCTGCCTCGCCGAACAGCCCCGGCGTCGTGCCCTCCTGTTCGTCGCCGAACAGTTCATCCCACAGCGGAGCACCCTGGTAGGTCGCGGCGCTGGTGGCGCGGGCCGGCTCGCCAAACAGGTCCGGCGCCCGCAGCATGGGCTGCAATTCGGCGATGATATCCTCGACCGATGTGCAGAAATGCGCCTTGCTGGCCTTGATCAGATCATTGCTGCCCTCGGCGCGCGGATCGAGCGGCGAGCCCGGCACGGCAAATACCTCCCGCCCCTGTTCGAGAGCAAAGCGGGCGGTGATCAGCGATCCCGACTTGCGCGCTGCCTCAACCACCACGGTCGCCATGCACAGGCCGGAAATGATCCGGTTGCGCCGCGGAAAATCACGCCCGCGCGGCTCCCAGCCGAACGGCATCTCGCTGATCACGGCGCCGCTCTCGCCAATCCTGCGCATGAGATCGAGGTTCTCCGGCGGATAGGGCCGGTCAAGGCCGCCGGCAAGCACGGCCACAGTGCCGAATGCCAGCGCCGCGACATGCACACGCGTATCAATGCCCCGGGCAAGGCCGGAGACGACGCCATAGCCGTGCCGGGTCAGATCATGGGCCATCCGCTCGGCAAAGCTGCGCCCGACGCCCGACGCATTGCGCGAGCCCACCATCGCCACCAGCGGCAGGTGCAGGAGTTCGATGCGGCCGAGAACCGCGACCAGCGGCGGCGCATCGGCAATTTCCCTCAACAGCGCCGGATAGTCAGCCTCGCCCCGCGCGATGAATCGCGCGCCAAGCCGTGTCGCGGCCTCAATCTCACGCTCGACACTGGCAAGGTCAGCGATCCCCGCCGGGCTGCGCCCCTTGGCCCGCAGCAGTTCCGGCAGTGCCTCAACCGCCGCCCCGGCCCCGCCGAAACGGTTGATCAGCGCGGTGAAGGTCATCGGCCCCACGCCTTCGCTGCGCGACAGCCGCAGCCAGTCGAGCCGCTGCTGATCGGACAGACGAATCCCGGTTGGCGCCGGCGCCGGCCAGCCGTTCATGTCTTCCCGATCTTGCTCTCGGTGCCGGCGCGCAATCGCTGGATGTTCTCCGAGTGCTTCCACCACAACAGCGGCGCCATCACCAGAAACAGCAGAGCGGCCGGCGCGGTAGCGAGCATCCAGACGGCCAGCGGGGTGATCGCGCTCGTTGTCAGCGAACCGGCCGAGGAATAGCGGGTGACATAGGCCACCGCGAGCCAGACCAGCCCGGCGACTACGAAGGCCGCCGACGACACCGCCAGCAGCACGCCGAGATAGGTCGCAACGCCCTTGCCGCCCTTGAAGCCGAGCCACACCGGAAACAGATGGCCGAGAAACGCCGCCAGCCCGGCCAGCAGCCCTTCGTCGCCGCCCCAGACATGGCGCGCGATCATCACCGCCGCCGTGCCCTTCAGTGCGTCACAGAGAAGCGTCGCCAGCGCCAGCCCCTTGCTGCCGGTGCGCAGCACATTGGTGGCGCCGATATTGCCCGAGCCGATGGTGCGGATATCCTCGGTGCCGGCCATCCGTGTCAGGAGCAGGCCGAACGGGATAGCGCCAAGCAGATAGCCAAGGCCAAGGGCAAGCAGGCTCGTCATTTCCGCCTCACATCCGCATGATCCAACACGGCGCCATTCAAGGCCATCCGGGCAGGAAACGCAATCAGCCCGCTTCGTAGACCACCCGCCCCGCGACGATCGTCATCAGCACCTTGCCGCTCATCCGCGCCTCGTCGAACGGCGTGTTGCGGCAGCGCGAATGCAGCTTTTCCGCATCGACCACCCAGGGCATGTCCGGATCGAACACGATCACATCGCCCGGCGCGCCGCGCTCCAGCCGTCCGCCGGGCACGCCGATCAGCTCCGCCGGCCGCGTCGACATGGCATTGAGCAGCCGGGTCAGGCTCACATGGCCGGAATGCACCAGCCTGAGCCCCGCCGCGAGCATCGTCTCGACCCCGACCGCCCCGTTGGCGCATTCGACAAACGGCTGGCGCTTGGCCTCCACATCCTGCGGATTGTGATCGGAGACGATGACGTCGATCAGCCCGTCCGCCAGCGCCGCAACCAGGGCCAGGCGCTCATCCTCGGTGCGCAGCGGCGGGGCGAGCTTGAGGAAGGTGCGATATTCGCCGATGTCATTCTCGTTGAGCGACAGATGGTTGATCGAGGTGCCTGCCGTGACCGGCAGACCGGCCGCCTTGGCGCGGGCCAGCACATCGAGCGAATCCGGACAGGTGACGACCGAGGCGTGATAGCGCCCCCCGGTCATGCGCACCAGCCGCATGTCGCGTTCGAGCACGATGGTCTCGGCCTCGCGCGGCACACCTGGCAGCCCCATGCGCGAGGCAAATTCGCCTTCGCTCACCACCCCTTCGCCGACCAGCGTCGGCTCTTCGAGATGCTGCATCACCAGCGCGTTGAACATGCTCCCGTAGCCGAGCGCGCGCCGCAGCACCTGCGCGTTCATCACCGAGCGCGTCGCATCGGTGAACGCCACCGCCCCCGCTTCGAGCAGCAGGCCGATCTCGGTCATTTCCTTTCCGGCCAGGCCCTTGGTCAGCGCAGCCGCCGGATGCACGCGGATCGACGCGGTGGCCCGCGCCCGCCGCAGCACGAAATCGACGATCGCCGGTTCGTCGACCGCCGGATCGGTGTCCGGCATGGTGACAACCGTGGTCACCCCTCCGGCAGCGGCGGCCTGGCTGAGGGTGCGCAGTGTCTCGCGATCCTCGGCGCCCGGTTCACCGACATGCACGCGCAGGTCCACCAGCCCCGGCGCCACCACGGCTCCGTGGCAATCATGCACATGGGTTTCGTCGCTGACAGCGCTGGCGACCAGACCCGGCCCGAGATCGCGGATGATGCCGCCCTCGATCAGCACGCCGCCCTTCTGTTCGGTTGCGGACGCCGGATCAACCAGACGGGCGTTGGTCAGCAGCAACGGGCGGCGGTCAGTATCGGGCATCAGCCCCTCCCCCTGAAGTGGCTGAGGAACCGCAGCCAGAACCAGACGAGCGCGACAAGGAAGGCGATGAGCACCGCGCCGAGAACGCCGATGGCCAGAACCAGCCAGAGCGGCAGCCCCGCATCCTTGGCGAACCAGACGAAGGTGACGACAGCCAGCCCAAGAAACAGCGCAAGGACACGCGCCCTGGCGCGGAGTGCGCCCTGAAGCAGGACGGCAAGCTCGGCGTTGTAGGGGCGCCGGTCACTGTCATCGTCATCGTCGCGCATCACGCATTCGGCAGCCGGCGGGACAGCGCCTCCAGCACCGCCATGCGCACGGCCACCCCCATCTCCACCTGCTCGCGGATCAGCGACTGCGCCCCGTCCGCCACGGCGGAGGAAATCTCGACGCCGCGGTTCATCGGGCCGGGATGCATGACCAGACAGTCAGGCTTGGCGAAGGCGAGCTTTTCCTCATCGAGGCCGAAAAAGTGGAAATACTCGCGCATCGACGGCACGAACGAGCCGTTCATCCGCTCGCGCTGGAGCCGCAGCATCATCACGATGTCCGCGTCCTTCAGCCCCTTCTTCATGTCGGTGAACACCTCGACGCCCATGCGGTCGAGGCCCTTGGGCAGCAGCGTCGTCGGCCCGACGCAGCGCACCCGCGCGCCCAGCGCCGCAAGGCAGATGATGTTAGAGCGGGCGACGCGCGAATGGGCGATGTCGCCGCAGATCGCGACGACCAGCCCCTCGATGCGGCCCTTGTTGCGGCGGATGGTCAGCGCATCGAGCAGCGCCTGTGTCGGATGTTCGTGCGCTCCGTCGCCGGCGTTGATCACCGAGCAATCGACCTTGCGGGCGAGCAGTTGCACCGCCCCCGCCGCATGATGCCGCACCACGATCAGGTCAGGCCGCATGGCGTTGAGCGTGATCGCCGTGTCGATCAGCGTCTCGCCCTTCTTCACCGAGGAATTGGCCACCGACATGTTCATCACATCGGCGCCGAGCCGCTTGCCGGCCAGTTCGAAACTCGCCTGGGTGCGGGTGGAGGCTTCGAAGAACAGGTTGATCTGCGTCCGGCCGCGCAAAGTGGCCTTCTTCTTCTCGACCTGGCGGGAGGTTGCTACCTCGGCCTCGGCAGCATCGAGCAGCGCCTCGATGTCAAGCCGATGCAGCCCGGCAATGCCGAGCAGATGGCGGTGCGGAAAGGCGCGGGAATTCGACGGCGTGGTGCTCATGTCGAAGACGAGGCTCTACGCTCTCCCGCCCGCCCCGGCAAGCGCCACGTTGGGTTCTCAACCGTTATAGTTGAGATCGTGGACATTCAGGGCGCTGGCACTCGCCCTTGTTCCGGCGGTCAAGGTTCATGCAAGTGGGTGACGCGGGGCATGCGGGATTTGTGCTCTGATGGAACCAGTTCTCGTGGAGATCGTCATGCGACGCATCATTGGCGCCCTGCTTGTCACAATGTCCCTTGCCCCGCCACTCGCTGCCCAGACCGGCCTGGTCCGTTACAGCGAAATCTGCGATGCCTCCGGCGCGGTGGCACTGGATGGCGAAACCTTCCTCGTCGTCAGCGACGAGATCGACCGGGCCAAGGGCGAAAAAAAGCAGAACACCGGCGACACACTGGTCGTTTACAGGCGCGGAACACCGGCACCGATCCAGAAATTCCCTCTCAAGGACTTTCTGCCTGATGCCTCCGGCGACAACGACGAGGCCGATCTGGAAGGCGTCGCCCGCATCGGCAACACGCTCTATTTCATCGGCTCTCACGCGCGAAGCCGCGCCGGAAAGGGCGCGCTTTTTGCTCCCAACCGTCACGTTCTGTTCTCTGCAAAGCTGGAACCCGACGCCGGCAAGCACAAGATCACCCCTGATGGCGATGCTCCCTACCGGGGCCTGTTGGCCGATATTCTGGCCTCCAGCGATGTCGCCGAAAATCTGCGCGTGGCCAGCACGCTGGCTCCCGACGCGCCCGGGGGATTCAACATCGAAGGGCTCGCCGCAACGCCGGGCAACGGGCTTTTCATCGGCCTGCGCAGTCCGCTGATCGACGGCAAGGCACTGGTGCTGTCTCTTGAGCAGCCGGACAAGGTGCTGACAGGCGCTCCGGCCAGCTTCGGCGCAACCGCCCGGCTTGACCTCGGCCGGCGCGGCATTCGTGCCCTGCACTGGACCGGCAACGAGGTGCTGATTGTCGCCGGTCCGGTCGGCGAGGGCAAGGACCCGTCTTTCGGCACCGATTTTGCCCTGTTCCGCTGGAGCGGCAAGGCCGGGGAGGCCGCCACGGAAATCAAGAACGTGGCGGTCAACAGCCTGCGGCCGGAAGCCGTGTTCATCTTTCCCGGCAGCAAGCAGGGAATGTTGCTCAGCGACGACGGTACCGAGCAGGTCAAGGACAAAGATTGCAAGAACAAGGAGACGGCCCGGCCCGATCGCTCGTTCCGGGCCCTGCCCTTCACCCTCGATTGAGCAGCCTCACCCTGCGCGCTGAACATCCGGCGGGGTTGCTTCCGCCGCCAGCATGGCCAACGCAGCGTCGAGCTTCATCACCACCTGCGCTTGGCTGCCGAGCCGGCGGATGGCCACCGTGCCCTCTTCCGCCTCGCGCTTGCCGACAGCGAAGATCACCGGCACCTTGGCCAGCGAATGCTCGCGCACCTTGTAGCCGATCTTCTCGTTGCGGAGATCGGCGCGGGCGCGCAATCCAGCCTTGAACGCCTGCCCCACCACGGTTTCGGCATAGGCATCGGCCTCCTGCGTGATCGTGCAGACGAGCACCTGCTCCGGCGACAGCCACAGCGGGAAATGCCCGGCATAGCTCTCGATCAGGATGCCCAGAAACCGCTCCATCGAGCCGCAGATGGCGCGATGGATCATCACCGGCTGGCGCTTTTCGCCATCGGAGTCGATGTAGTAGGCGCCGAACCGCTCCGGCAGGTTGAAATCGACCTGCGTGGTGCCGCATTGCCAGTCGCGGCCGATAGCGTCACGCAGGGTATATTCGAATTTCGGACCGTAGAAGGCGCCCTCACCCTCGTTGATCGCGGTTCTGATCTTGCCGCCCGACTGGGCCGCGATCTTGTCGAGCACGGCGCGCATGATCGTCTCGGCGCGATCCCACAGATCGTCAGAGCCGACACGCTTTTCCGGCCGGGTCGACAGCTTCACTACCAGCTCGGTGAAGCCGAAATCCGCATAAACAGAAAGCATCAATTCATTGATTTTAAGGCACTCTTCCTCAAGCTGCGCGTCCGTGCAGAAGATATGCGCATCGTCCTGTGTGAAGCCGCGCACGCGCATCAGCCCGTGCAGCGCACCCGAGGCTTCGTAGCGGTGGACATTGCCGAATTCCGCCAGCCGGATCGGCAGGTCGCGGTAGCTCTTGAGCCCATGCTTGAAGATCTGCACATGGCCGGGGCAGTTCATCGGCTTCAGCGCGAACACCCGCTGGTCGGCCTCCGGATCGTTGGGACGGATCAGCGCCGAGGCTGATTTCACCGCGAACATCGAATCCGCATACCAGCCCCAGTGGCCGGACGTCTCCCACAGGCTCTTGTCGAGGATCTGCGGCGCGTTGACCTCCTCGTAATCGGCCTCCAGCCGCCGCCGCATATAGGCGGTAAGCTGCTGGAACATGCGCCAGCCCTTGGAGTGCCAGAACACGACGCCCGGCCCCTCCTCCTGGAAATGGAACAGGTCCATCTCGCGACCGAGCTTGCGGTGGTCGCGCTTTTCCGCCTCCTCAATCTGCTTCAGGTGCGCATCAAGGTCCTCCTGCCTGGCAAAAGCGGTGCCATAGATGCGCGTCAGCATCGGCCTGGTGGAATCGCCGCGCCAGTAGGCGCCGGCCACCTTCATCAGCTTGAAGGCATTGCCGATCTTGCCGACCGAGGTCATGTGCGGGCCGCGGCAGAGATCGAGCCATTCGCCCTGCTTGTAGATCTTCAGCGATTCACCCGGCGGAATGGCATCGACCAGCTCGACCTTGAACGCCTCGCCCTTGGCCCGGAAGAACTCCTTGGCCTGATCGCGGCTCCACTCTTCCTTGGTAAAGGCGGAATCGCGCGCGATGATCTCGCGCATCTTCTTCTCGATGGCGGCAAAATCCTCGGGCGTGAACGGCTCGTTGCGGTGGAAGTCGTAATAGAAGCCGTTCTCGATCACCGGGCCGATGGTCACCTGCGTGCCCGGCCACAGGGGCTGCACCGCTTCGGCCAGCACATGGGC
>DAOMXG010000073.1:0-10908 GCA_035436995.1 Beijerinckiaceae bacterium | reverse complement strand
GACGACTACCGAGGTCGAGGGCGGCTGGGTGAAGAACAGCAGCGGGATGACCAAGGTCGTCTATATCAACGACGCCAACGGCAACCGGATCGGCGGCTATTACGTCAACTACGACGCCAGCGGCAAGGAAACCGGGCGCCAGCATTTCACCGAAAGCGGTGGTGCACAGCCACAGACCGCCAGCGCACCGGTCAATCCGGCGCTTGAAGGCACCTATTCGGGGCGGATCGCCGGCGGCTCCTCCGGATCGCTGACCTTTACCGTCTCGGGTGGGCAGGTCAGCGGCACGATCGGCGGTGTGCATGAAGGCGATCCGATCAATGCGAGCTTCTCGGGCCCGCTTTCGGCGGAAGGCACCTTCTCGGCTGCCGCCAATGGTGTGCTGCGCACCACCTGGGCTGATGGAAAGACCTCAACCTTCACCTTTACCGGCAAGATCGGCGGCAAGGTCAATGGCCGAAGCGGATCGGGCACCTGGTCGGGCAGCAACCGCTGGGGCGCCTCGAAAGGCACCTGGAGCGCGAGCAAGTAGGAGGGCCGCCCGCCCCGGCAACCAGCCGGGGCGCCGGCGTCACTCGGCAATCAGCGAGCGACCGTTCATCTCCTTCGGCTGGGCGATGCCCATCAGTTGGAGCAGGGTCGGGGCGAGATCGGCAAGCCGGCCGCCGTCGCGCAGGCGGCGGGCGCCGGCAGTAAGGCATGCCGGCACCGGATTGGTGGTATGCGCCGTGTGCGGGCCGCCGGTCACCGGGTCCTTCATCAGTTCGCAATTGCCATGATCGGCGGTGAACAGCAGCGCGCCGCCCTGCCGGGCAATCGCATCGGCGATGCGGCCAAGGCCGGCATCGACGGTTTCGACCGCCCGGATCGCGGCGGGGAGCGAGCCGGTATGGCCGACCATGTCGGGGTTGGCGAAATTGAGCACGATCAGGTCATAGGTACCCGAATCGATGGCGGCGACCGCCTTGTCGGTCAATTCCGGAGCACTCATCTCCGGCTGAAGATCGTAGGTCGCGACCTTGGGTGAGGGCACCATGATGCGGTCCTCGCCCGGATAGACCGCCTCCTCGCCGCCATTGAGAAAGTAGGTGACATGCGGGTATTTTTCCGTCTCGGCCATGCGCAGCTGCCGCTTGCCGGCGGCAGCGACGGCGGCGCCGAGCACATTGGCGAGGTTCTGCGGAGCAAAGATGGTTTCCAGATGCGCATCGAGTGCGGTTGAATACTGGGCCATGCCGACACGGGCGGCCAGGCGCACGATCCTGCTGCGCTCAAAACCGGTGAAGGCCGGATCGACCATGGCGGAGAGGATCTCGCGCACCCGGTCGGCGCGGAAGTTGAAGCTGAGCAACCCGTCGCCATCGCCCATGCCGGGATAGCCGGCGATGATCGCCGGCAGGATGAACTCGTCGGTGACCTTGCTGGCATAGGCCGCCTCGATCGCGGCGCCGGCGCTGGCAAAGGCAGTGCCGGCGCCGGAGACCATGGCATCGTAGGCTTTCGACACGCGCTCCCAGCGGTTGTCGCGGTCCATGGCGTAATAGCGGCCGATGATTGTGCCGATCCGCGCGCCGGCCGGCAACGCAGCCTCGACCTCGCGAACGAAGGCAAGACCGGATTGCGGCGGCGTGTCGCGCCCGTCCGTCAGCGCATGCAGCACCACCGGCACTCCGGCCGCGGTCACGATGCGGGCGAGTGCCAATGCATGGTCCTGATGTGAATGCACGCCACCATTCGAGATCAGGCCGATCAGGTGACAGGTGCCGCCGCTCATTTTGAGTGCGGCGATCAATCTGGCAACAGCGGGGGAGGCGGCGAGCGAGCCATCGGCAATCGCCTGGCCGATGCGCGGCAGATCCTGCATGACCACGCGGCCGGCGCCGATGTTGAGATGACCAACTTCGGAATTGCCCATCTGGCCGCCCGGCAGACCGACATCAAGCCCGGAGGTGTTGAGCAATGCATGCGGATGGGCATTCCACAGCCGGGTGAAGTTGGGCGTGCGGGCCTGCCGCACAGCATTGTCCGCAGTTTCGGCGCGCTCACCCCAGCCGTCGAGGATCACCAGCATCACCGGGGAATAGGCCATGGTGCGTCTCCGTCAGTCACAACTGACCGCTGCTAACTTAGCCGGCCCGCTTCGGCAAGGGCGCGGACTGTCGCCGGTCCTAACCATGCCTTAACCACGGTTTGGCATAACTCAATCACAGATAGTATTGGGCAATCGAACATATCGGTGCGTGCAATGGACATTTCCACGATCCTCGGCCTTGTCGTGGGCATGGTGACGGTGGCGGCCCTGATCCTGATGGGCGGCAACTTCGGCATGTTTTACGATGTCCACGCCATCATCGTGATCGGCGGGGGATGCGCTGCCGGCACGCTGATCCGGTTTCCGCTGTCAGCCATGAAGCACGGCTTTCCGATGGGGCTGAAATATGCCTTCAAGATGCGGGCCCGCGGACCGCGCCAGCTGATCGAGGACATCACCCAGATCGCCGAGACCTATCGCAAGGGTGGAGGAACGGCGCTGGACCAGATTGTCGTCGAGGATTCCTTTCTCAAACAGGCGGTTCGCTATCTGGCCGACGGCTACGATGCCGACTTCATTCGCCGCACGCTCGAACAGGAGCGCGATACCTTCTTCCAGCATCTTGACGAGGGGCAGAAGATCTATCGCTCCATCGGCGATGCCGCGCCGGCCTGGGGAATGGTCGGCACGCTGGTTGGCATGGTGCAGATGTTCTCCAACATGGAAGATCCGTCCAAGCTCGGCCCGTTCATGGCCGTGGCACTGCTGGCGACGCTCTATGGTGCGCTGGCCGGCAACCTCATCTGCCTGCCGATCGCCGACAAGCTGCATGTCAAGCTGGAGGAGGAGGATGTCTCGCGCAACCTGATCATCGACGGCGTCCTGCAGATGCGCGCCTCCAAGAGCCCGGCGGTCATTCGCGAAATGCTGATCTCCTATCTGCCGGAGCACCATAAGCACGACTTCGTCGAAGCGGCCTGACGGGGGGCAGTCATGGCGCGCAAGAAGGGTGGCGGACACGGCGGCGGTCACGGCTGGTTCGTCACCTTTGCCGATCTGATGGGCCTGCTGATGAGCTTCTTCGTCATGCTGACCGCCTTTTCCACGCAGGATCAGAAGAAGCTGCAGATCGTCGCCGGGTCCATGCGGGAAGCATTCGGCACACAGAAGCAATCGAAACTGTCCGGGATCGTCGAGATCGAGGGGCTGCCGGTGCGTCCGCACATGCGCTATGTCGAGCGCACCACACCGGACAAATCCTCCGAATTCACCGGCCCACGCCAAACCGAAAAGCCGACCCCGTCCAGCGCTCTCAGCGGCAGTGGCGACCGGGCCCTGTCGCAGGCCGTCGCCACGCTGCGGCAGGCAATGCAGGACCTCCCCGAGATTGCCGAAGTTTCCAAGAATGTGCTGATCGAGGAGACCGCCGAGGGTTTCGATATCCAGATTGTCGATCAGGATGGGCGGGCCATGTTCGGCGAAGGCGAAGCGCGCCCGAATGATCGGGCTACAAAAATTCTTGACATGATCACCGACAAGATCAGCCAGCTGGCCAATCCGATCCGCATTACCGGCCACTCCTCGTCCAGCCGGCTCAATGTCCAGGAAGCGGGCGGCTGGGCGGTGTCAACGCAGCGGGCGCTGATCGTGCGTGAACGGCTGGCGGGGCGCGGCATTCCGCGCCACCGCTTCGAGAGCGTTGCAGGAAAGGCCGATAGCGAGCCGCTGTTCCAGGGCGATCCGGGCCTTTCGGCCAACCGGCGTGTCTCCATCGTGCTGGTGCGGATGGCGCCGCCCTTGCCGCCGGCAAAATGAGACGGTTGACTTTGCGCCGGCAAGTCGGGATTCTTCGATCTCTCAGCATGCGTTCCGAATGATCCCGTTGCCAATCACCCTTGCTTTGCTGGTCCCGCCGGATGTGGTGGCGGGGGCATGAAGGATTCTGGCAAGACAGGAGAGCCAAGCGGCGGCTGGGCGGTGTTCGCCGAGCCGGATTTCCGCGCCTTCGCGCTGGCCCGGTTGATGTCCGGCATGGCGCAGAACATCCAGACCGTAGGTGTCGGCCTTTATGTCTATCAGGTCACGCGTGATCCGCTGGCACTCGGCCTTGCGGGGCTGTTCACTTTTTTGCCGCAGCTCATGTTCGTGGCGCTGAGCGGGCATGCCGCCGACAGTTTTGACCGGCGCAGGATCGTGGCGGCGGGATATGCCCTGGCGGCAGTATCCGGCGTCGGGTTGATGCTGATCGCCGGCTGGGGGCTGACCGCGACCGCGCCGGTCTATGCGATGATCACGCTCATGGGAACGACGCAGGCCTTCGTGCTGCCGGCCAACCAGGCGATGCTGCCCAATCTGGTGCGGCCCGGCTGGCAGGCCAGCGCTGTGGCATGGAACGCGTCGATCCGGCAGGCGGCGACCATTCTGGGGCCGATGGCCGGCGGTTTTCTCTACCTCCTCGGACCGCTCGCGACATTTGCGGTTGCCTGTCTGTGCAATCTTCTCGGCGTGGCAGCGGCGTTGACCATCACGCCGCAGCGCAGTCCGGCCCGGCGCGAAGCCTTCAGCTTCAGTGCCTTTACCACTGGCGCGCGGTTCATCACCGCCAACAAGGTGCTGCTGGGCGCGCTCTCGCTCGACCTTGTGGCGGTTCTGTTTGCCGGGGTGGTGGCGCTGCTGCCGATCTATGCCACCGACATTCTCGAGGCCGGCCCGGCAGCGCTTGGCTGGCTGAGGGCCAGCCAGGCGGCAGGAGCGCTCGGGATGGCGCTGTTTCTCGCCCGCTATCCGATCCGACGCCACGGCGGGCGCTGGATGCTGACTGCCTCGGCGGTATTCGGCCTGGCGATCATCGGTTTCGGCCTGTCGCGCCTTCTGTGGCTGTCGATGCTCATGATGATGATCGAAGGCGCTGCCGACATGGTTTCGGTCGTGGTGCGCGGCACGCTTGTGCAGGCCGAGACGCCGGATGACATGCGCGGCCGCGTCGGGTCGGTGAATTCGCTGTTCATTGGCGCGTCCAATTCGCTTGGCGATTTTGAATCCGGACTGGTCGCCGCCTGGATCGGCGTCGTGCCGGCGACGATCGTCGGCGGCTGTCTCAGCCTGATGGCCACCGCGCTGTGGTGCGTGCTTTTCCCGGAGCTGAGAAAGCGTGACCGGTTGCAGAAGGGCTGAACATCAGCCCTTTTTCGGCATCCGTGCGGCGATGGCGCCTGCAAGACCATTCATGTCGGCGATCTCCACGGTGCGGGTCGGGAACGGCACGGTGATCTTCTCGCGCCGCAAAGCCTCGAAGATCGCGAACATCAGGTCCGATCGGGTGGTGGCCATCGCATCGACATCGACAAAGCAGCGCAATTCGAAATTGAGGCTCGATTCGCCGAGCGAGATGAACAGCACGTTGGGGGCCGGATCGGACATCACCTCGCGATGGGCCATGGCAGCGTCGAGCAGCAGATGGCGCACGGTCTCGGGGTTGCTGTCGTAGGAGACGCCGACAGGAATGATGATGCGCGTCGTCCGGTTGGCATGCATGAAATTTTTCACGCGACCGGAAATGAATTCGCTGTTGGGAACGATCAGGCTGGCCTTGTCGAAGGTCTCGATCTGGGTGGCGCGGACATTGATGCGCTGCACCTTGCCCTGTTCCTCGCCGACAACGATCCAGTCACCGACGCGGATCGGCCGCTCCCACAGCAGGATCAGGCCGGAGACGAAATTGTTGACGATCGACTGCAGGCCAAAGCCGATACCAACCGAAAGCGCGCCGGCAACAATGGTGATCTTGTCGAAACCAAGCCCGAGCGTGCCCATCGCCGCAACGGCGCCGATGATGAAGCCGATGTAGCCAAGAACCGTCAGGATCGAGTTTTGCAGGCCGGTATCGAGCGAGGTGGTTGGCAGGAAGGTGCCCTCCAGCCAGCGACGGATCGAGCGCGTGACGAAAACGGCCAGGACGAAGATCGACAGAGCCAGCACCAGAGTCGAGATGGAGATCGTGACGCCGCCAAGCTGGAAACCGAAGAAGGCCGCGCGCAACGAGCCCAGCATGTCATCTGAATTGACACCCAGCGGGGCCAGAAACATCAGCACGGCCAATATGTAGAGCAGCAGTTTGACTACTCCCGAGGACAGGGTGGCGGCCTGCCGCATCGAGCCAATGTCAATGCCTGTGAGCACCCGGAGCTGGCGTGCCGGACGGGATTCCGAGAGGCGCCCCCGGGCCAGCACCTCATCGACCACGATCAGCACAAGCCCGATCAGGGCGGCGATCGCCATGCCCCACAGCAGTTGGTCAACCAGCAGGCTGGCCAGCGCGACATAGCCGAGCAACGCCGTAATGATCATCGCCAGAGCCAGTGCCGCAAGGCTGGCCGGCACCATCGCCGATACGGTCCCGGCGAACTCGTCGTCACCGGCGGTCGTTTCCTGCGGCCGGCGCAGGGCGCGCAGCAGCCGAAGCAGGACAGAGCCGGAAACGAGCGCGACCATGCCGCGCGTTGCGACCGTAAAGGGCAGGATCGCCGAAATCGCCTGATTGGCGGCTTCGACAATCTTGCCGAAGGCGCTCAGCATCAGCAGTTGCGTCACCGTGGCCGTGATGCGCCGGGCCGCGACATCGCTTAAGGCGAACAGGCGCCAGACCGGTCGGGTCGGCGAAAGGATGCCATGCGTCAGGCCACGCAGGAACAGCACCAGCGGCACGGAAAACACCGCAGTGCGCAGCATGTGACTGAAACGCTCATGATGCGGCAGGATGATCTCCTGCGCGGCGGTCAGCAGCAGGGCAAAGGCCAGTGGCACGATGGAAACGGCCAGCGCATGGCGCAGCGCCGCGAGCGCCTTGTCGAGCCGTCCCGGCGCCTGGTTGCTCTCCGTCACCGCGTCCCATTGGCGCAGGATCCGATGAGCAGGAACGGCGCCGGCCGCGCCGATCAGCAGCAAGGCAAGCGCCGCCGCAAGGCTGCGCCAGTCATAGGCGTCGGCGCTATGGCGCAGGCGGAAGCCAATCGATGCGTGCAGATCGGACATCGCGGCGGGAATGGCACTCAGCACGTCCGCCCACAGCCATGGGCTCAGCACACTCTGGGAACGGGCCAGCACTTCCTGGCGGAACAGGCTGCGGCGCTGGTCGATGATGGCCGCTCCGGCCTGATCGGTCCGCACCTGCAGCAGGCGGGCGACGCGGATCGCCTCGTCCACCTCCTTTTTCAGCGTTTCCTGCTCCAGGCGGGTTCGGGCAACCTCCGGGCTTTCGGGCGGCGCCTTGTCATCGGGTTTGGGGCCAATCTGGGAAAGGCGCGCATTGATGTCGTCGAGGCGTGGCTGTTCGCGGGCGAGTATCTCCCCCACCTCTCCGGCGATCGGTTCAAGGCGGGTGCGCAGGCGGATCAATTCACTGTCGGCGAGCGTGCCCCGCTTGAGCAGCGCCTCGATCTGGCTCAACTCCTGACGCAAGGCTTCCATGTCTGTGCGAGGGGCGGGAGTCTGGGCAACAGCCGCCCAGCCAAGGCCGAAGGCCAGCCACAGAATTGCCAGCGCGCGTGTCATGACCTGTTCCCCGTGACGTTGCGAATCGGTCCCTCAGACCAGGCATAAACGGCTTTTCCGTGAGGCATAAGCGCAAGTTGGCCATGCCTCGCCAAGGACTTGATAACCAATTCCAGCGGTCGCGGGCCGATTGGGCCGTGCTTTGCGGGTCCGCTTAACCCTTCTTCGAACCCACTGTGCCATCACATCTGATGCCGGGGTGGGGGCGCGGCCGGCGCGATGCAGCGGGTGGATTTTTCGATGAATGCCCATGTGAAGATTGCCGATGTGGTTGACGAGGTTCCGGCTGCGGGCCAGCCGGAGCCGCCAGCGGTCGCTGTGGTCCACAGTCCTGCGGTGGCCCCGGATATCCGGCTGTCGCAGCCGATGGTCATCGGTACAGTGCTTGCGACGGATGTCGTGATGCTGCTGGCCGGCGGCCTTGCGAGCGAGGCGATGATCGGCAGCGGTTGGAACGCCGGGCCCGTTGTCTCGCTGGGTCTTGCGATGGCGGCGGTCATCTGCCTGCTGCACCAGCGGTTCTTCGGTTACACCATCGCGTCCTTCGGCAGTGCTGTCCAGCAGATCCTGAGGTTTGGCGGCGCCATGGTCTCGGCCTTTGCCGCGCTGGTGACGTTCATCGTGATCATGGATTCGGATGTGGGGTCGGTGCGCGGCTGGTTCATCGGCTGGGCAGCGCTGGCCTTCGGGGTCATTGCTTGCGGCCGCATTGTGCTGGCCCGGCAGGTCGGGCGCTGGACCGAACAGGGCCGCCTGGCCCGTCGTGCGGTGATTGTCGGCGGCGGCCGACCGGTCGAGGATCTTCTGGCCTCACTCGCCAGGGATGGGTCGCGCTCCATCGATATCCTCGGCCTGTTTGATGATCGTGGCGGCGAACGCTCGCCCGACCAGGTGGACACCTACCACAAGCTCGGTCGCTTCGATGAACTCGTCGCCTTCTGCCGTGATCATCGGGTTGACCTTCTCATCATCACCCTGCCGCATGTGGCCGAAGCCCGCATCCTGCATCTGCTCAAGAAACTGTGGGTGCTGCCGATCGACATCCGCATCAGCGCGGTGGGTGCCAAGCTGAAACTCCGGCCGCGCGCCTATACCTATATCGGCAAGACGCCGTTCCTTGCTGTGTTCGACAAGCCGCTGACCGATTGGGGAATCGCGGTCAAAGCCGTCGAGGATCGGGTTCTGGCCGGCCTCATCCTCGTGCTGCTGGCGCCGGTGATGCTGGCGGTGGCGCTGGCGGTGAAGCTGACGTCCAAGGGGCCGGTGCTGTTCAAGCAGACGCGCTATGGCTTCAACAACGAGAAGATCGGTGTCTACAAGTTCCGATCGATGTATGTCGACCAGTGTGATGCCAATGCCGTCAAGCTGGTCACCAAGGGCGATCCGCGCGTGACCAAGGTCGGCGCCTTCATCCGCAAGACCTCGCTCGATGAACTGCCCCAGCTCATCAATGTGCTCAAGGGCGAATTGTCGATCGTCGGTCCCCGGCCGCATGCCATGCAGGCCAAGGCCGGCGGCCAGATCTATGACGAAGTGGTGGAGGGCTATTTCGCCCGCCACAAGGTCAAACCCGGCATCACCGGATGGGCCCAGATCAACGGCTGGCGCGGGGAAACCGACACCGAGGAAAAAATCCAGCGGCGTGTCGAATACGATCTCCAGTATATCGACAACTGGAGCGTGTTCTTCGATCTCTATATCCTGGCGATGACGCCGGTGTCGCTGATCAATACCAAGAACGCCTATTGAGCATGGCTCGGGCTGTGACACGGGCGGCTATCGATCCACCCTCTCCAGCAAACAGACCAAAAAGCCGCCGCTGGCCGATGGGCCCGCAGCGGCTTTCCAGCCGGACATCGCATTGTCAGCGATTGGCCATCGCGTTCTTGATCATGCCGATCACCGCCATGATGATGGCGCCGCCGACACCGCCGCCGGCGATCTGACCGCCAATGCCCTGTGCCAGGATCGGGATCAGCGACGACAGGACCGACCCGCCAAGGCCGCCACCGACAATGCCGGCGATCGAGTTGCCAAGCGTGCCGAGGCTGATGTTCTTGAGCAGCGCGCCCGCCACGTTTCCGCCGACGGCACCCGAAATCAGTTGGATAAGCAGTCCTTCCATTTCCATCCTCCCAAGAAGCGCCACTTAGGCGCAGACTGAGCATATCTGAGGCTGTTTATATCTGAACTGCAAGCAAAAATTACCCCATCGTCCGGGTATTCGCTGCCTCAGCGGCGGCGCGCCTGGGCCAGCGCCGGTTCGGCAAGCTCCGGAAGACCGGGCGTGGGGTCATCCTCCTCGCGCGGCATGCGCATGATCGCCGAAGCACAGACCACACCACCGCAGGTGACCGAGAACCCTCCGGCGAGCAGGGCCGCCGCAATCCAGCCTGAATCGGACCGCTGGATGAGCGACCAGAGACCGCCGATATCGAAGGCCAGCATCAGCGCGGCAAAGCCCAGGCCGAGCGCGATGCCGAGCGCCCAGTTGGTAAACATCATGCGGAGCATGGGGCGATGCGAGGACATGGACACCTCCGGCAGACCTGAACCGGCACTATTGAACTCCCGAAATGCCGATTTGCCAAGCCCTTGGTTGCATTGCTCCACGGTCAGGCGTGCCGAGGCCGCAGCCGGCGGGCGAGCCGGGTGACCACTTCTGCCAACGGCGGCGCAATATCCACGCAAAGGGCGGGTTCGTCCGGGCCGGGCGGTTCCAGCGTGGCAAACTGGCTGTCGAGCAGCGAGACCGGCATGAAATGATCCGTTCGGGCCGCCATGCGCTGCCAAATCAGGTCCTTCGGGCCGGCAAGATGGAGGAACAGCACCGGTTCGCCGGCAGCTGCGATGATCCGGTCGCGATAGATGCGCCTGAGCGCGGAGCAGCCGCCGATGACGATGCCGGGTGTTTGCGCCATGGTCTTGGCAAGGCTGTCGAGCCAGGGCCAGCGATCGGCGTCGGTCAGCGCTTCGCCGCGGCGCATCTTGGCTATGCTGGCAGGGGGGTGAAAGGCGTCACCATCAAGAAAGTGGCCGCCGAGGGCTGCGGCCAGCCCCGTCCCGACCGATGACTTTCCCGAGCCGGAGACACCCATGACGATCAAGAGGCGGGGCGTCGCGGATGCTGGGGGGATCATGCACGGTCTCCGGAACGGCCGTAGGGGCCGGGGCGCATGAAATCCTTAGATCACGCCGCATTTTGATGGAATCATCAAAATGCGTATAACGTGATCGGTATCAATAAGTTAGAGCATGTCTTCTGCGATTAACCGGTATCCACTTAATCGCGACATGCTCTAGGACCAATCGACATTCAGGATTCA
>DAOMXG010000072.1:0-11183 GCA_035436995.1 Beijerinckiaceae bacterium | reverse complement strand
GTGACCTTCGCCGCCGACAAGCCGGCGCTGACCGATATTCCCGGTGCGCCGCGGGTGCGCCTCGGCGAGCCGCCGCGCAAGCCTTCGGCCAAGGACATCGCCATCCTGCGCGGTCAGGCCGATTCCTACGCCTTGCGTCTGGCCTGCCACGATATGCGTCTGCACCGCCGCCTGCAGCCCGAGCAGCAGCAGGCGCGTGCGGTTTTCGATGCGGTGGAGCAGGCACGGGTGGATTGCCTGGGTGCGCGCCGCATGACCGGCGTCGGCGCTAATATCACTGCCATGCTCGAGGATCGCTATCTTCGCAACAAGTTCGACGAGATCACCGATCGCGAGGCCGCGCCGATCGAGGAGGCTGTGGCGCTGTTGGTGCGTGAGCGGCTTACCGGTCACCAGACGCCGAAGGTGGCCGCCAGCGTTGCCGATCTGTGGCGCTCGCATATCGAGAGCAAGGCCGGACCGGCGCTCGATGCCCTGTCAGGCGCTATCGACAGCCAGCAAACCTTTGCCAAGGCTGTTCATCGGCTGCTGCGCTCGCTGGAGATGACCGACGAGACCGATGCTTCGCCCGAGGACAGCAAGGACGAGGACAATTCGGACCGCCAGCAGGACCAGAACCAGCAGCAGGCCGCCGAGGGTGACCAGGAGCAATCACCCGAAGCACAGGAGCTGCGTGATACGGAGCGGTCGAAAGAGGACATCCGGGACGGAGAACAGGACGAGGCCGAGGCCCCTCCCGGTGAACTCGATGATGCGGACGCCGATCTCGACGATGCCGAAGACCCGTCCGAAATGGCCCGTCCGCCCGCCAGCAAGCAGCCGGAAAAGACGGCCGTCGATTACAAGGTGTTTACCCAGAAATTCGACGAGACGGTCGGCGCCGAGGAGCTTTGCGATACCGAAGAGCTCGACAAGCTCCGGGCCTATCTCGACAAGCAGCTCAGCCAGTATCATTCGGTTGTCGCGCGGCTGGCCAATCGCCTGCAGCGCCGTCTGCTTGCCCAGCAGAACCGCTCCTGGGAGTTTGACCTCGAAGAAGGCGTGCTTGACCCGGCACGCCTGCCGCGCGTCGTCATCGACGATTTGCGCGGCCGCTTCTCGCCTTTGTCCTACAAATGGGAGAAGGACACCGATTTCCGCGATACCGTGGTCACGCTGCTGATCGACAATTCCGGTTCGATGCGCGGCCGCCCGATTACCGTGGCCGCCACCTGCGGCGACATTCTCGCCCGCACGCTGGAGCGCTGCGGTGTCAAGGTCGAAATTCTCGGCTTCACCACCCGCGCCTGGAAAGGGGGGCAATCCCGCGAAGCCTGGCTGCAGGCTGGCAAGCCGGCAGGACCCGGCCGGCTCAACGATCTGCGCCACATCATCTATAAATCCGCCGATTCGCCCTGGCGCCGCGCCAAGCGCAACCTCGGCCTGATGATGCGCGAGGGCCTGCTCAAGGAGAACATCGACGGCGAAGCGCTCGACTGGGCCCACAAGCGGCTGCTGGCGCGCCCCGAACAGCGGCGCATCCTGATGATGATCTCGGACGGGGCGCCGGTTGATGATTCCACCCTTTCGGTCAATGCCGGCAATTATCTCGAACGCCATCTCAGGGCGGTCATTCACGAGATCGAGACCCGCTCGCCGGTGGAGCTGATCGCCATCGGCATAGGCCACGATGTCACCCGCTATTACCGGCGGGCGGTGACGATTGTCGATGCCGAGGAACTGGGCGGCGCGATGACCGACAAGCTGGCCGAATTGTTCGACGAACGCAGCTCACCGGCACCGTCGCGCCGTGCGGGTTGACGGCAGATCGGGCTGCTCTGCCGGACGGTCATTTGCCCAGAGCATTTTTCCTTCATACGGAATCATTCTGCGGTGCAGGGTTTGGGCGAAGGGCCGGGAAATTCCCGAAGAGCATACCCCGTGTATGGTCGAGGGGATTTTCCGAGTATTTGGCCCAAATCCTGCCCGTCCTTCGGATTTCCGGGCGGCGGGCGCCCAGTTTGGAAGCCGGCTTGACCGTATCGACGGATACGCTCTGCGCCGCCCTCCGCCTGGATCGCCGCCCCGCCCGAGAAACAGAATTGCTTCCGTATGAAGGAAAAACGCTCTAGCTCCTCGGCGGCGACTGACGCAGCAGCCGCCTTGCCAGCCACCGGGCGAATATGACAAGAGGATTGCGCCGGGCCCTTAGCTCAACGGTTAGAGCCGGCCGCTCATAACGGTCTGGTTGCAGGTTCGAATCCTGCAGGGCCCACCAGTCTTGATGGTCGAACCTGCCCTTCCGCAGCTGCGGATCGATCTGGATGCCGAGTTTCCGGACATATTGGATGACAGGCAGGACCAAGCACTTCAAGATGGGATTTCATCGGTTCAGTTGATTGCGCGGATTTTTCCCATGCCTGAAGGGTCCCGGGCCACAACAACAAATCGTCAGGCGCGGTTGGCCACGGTCCTGGTTGTGGACGACGACAGTGAGATTCTCAGCCTTGTAGCCCGCTTTCTTCAATTCAATGGCTTTGCGGTGATGACCGCCCGCAATGGCAGCGAAATGACCGCCTGCCTGAAGCAGAATTCGGTCGATCTGATCGTCCTGGATCTGATGCTGCCCGGTGCCAATGGCCTTGACCTTTGTCGCGACCTGCGACGCTGGTCTGCTGTTCCGGTCATCATGCTGACGGCCAAGGGCGATGAAATCGACCGGATCATCGGGCTGGAAGTCGGCGCCGACGATTATCTCGCCAAGCCATTCAACCCCCGCGAGCTTCTGGCCCGAATCAGCGCTGTGCTCAGGCGTACTCAGGCACGCCCGTCCAATCAGGCGGCGGGGGCGCAGCGGCTGGTCAAGTTCGCTGGCTGGCGGCTCGATACGACCAAGCGCGAACTGACCAATCCGCAAGGGATTGTCGTCGATCTGTCGACCGGCGAATATGATCTGCTGCTCGCATTCCTCGATGCGCCACAGCGGGTCCTGTCCCGTGATTTCCTCATGGAGGCGACCCGCACGCGGACGCTGGAGGCGTTTGATCGTGCCATCGACGTCCAGATCAGCCGATTGCGCCGCAAGATCGAAGTGGACCAGGAGCTGATCAAGACCGTGCGCGGGGCCGGCTATATGTTCATACCCGACGTGACGCGGGGACAGGCATGAACCGCCCCTCCTCCGCTGCACTGTTTCTGCGATCCCTGTTCGACGGGCTGGCGGCGCGGACCATCTTCATCGTGTTGATCGGCATCGGCGCCGTCCACCTCATCAGCCTCTGGACCTATCACCACGCATTGTCGCAGCAGGCCGAGCTGGCCGGCGATGCGCGGCTGGCTGACCAGCTGCTCAGCATGAAACGAGCCGTCATGCGGGAACCGCAGCCACGCCGCGAGGCCGTGGCACATGACCTTTCAGGCGGGCCGATGGAAGCACATTGGAGCCTGACCGAGCATGCAACGCCCGGCGGGCCCGGCACCGAGCAATGGCTGGCGCTGGCCGAACGGCTGAAGCAGGCCGCTCCTGAACTGGACGACGGTGGGCTGGTGATTGGCGCCAACCGCCGCAGCGCCGATGACCCGCATCTGGCCATCATCTCGATGCGGCTGCCCGACGAGAGCTGGCTGAATGTTTCCCTGGTCAGGACCTCGACCCGTTCGGCTCAAGGGCATGGCACGCTGATCTCCACATCGCTGATGGCACTGGGCGCGGTGCTGTTGTCGGTGGTGCTGGTGCGCTGGCTGACGCGGCCGCTCACCGTCTTTGCCACGGCGGCCAAGGGCTTTTCGGGATCGGCAACGCCCGTCAATGTCGCCGAGGAAGGGCCGCGCGAGGTCCGCGCTCTGGCCGCCGCCTTCAATGAAATGCAGCGGCGCATCGCGCGATTGCTGGATGAACGCACGCAGGCCCTGGCAGCGGTGTCACACGATCTCAAGACACCGATCACCCGGCTGAGGTTCCGGACCGAGGAAATCGCTGATCCGAGCCTGCGCGCAGCAATCGCCGATGACCTTGGCGAAATGGAACGCATGCTCGACCAGACGCTGGCCTATCTCAGAGGCGAGCGCACCGATGAAGCAATGCAGCCCATTGACCTGGTGGCGATCCTTGCCACGATCTGTGGCGACCGGAGCGATACCGGAGCCGATGTGCTCCTCGGCGGCAGCCGCAGCGCCACGATTTCCGGCCGCAGGCTGTCATTGAAGCGCGCCTTCGGCAACCTGATCGACAATGCCATCAAATACGGCAAGAAAGCCGAGGTAACGGTCCTGGAAAGCCCCGATACGATCGAGGTGCGCGTTGCCGATCACGGCCCCGGCATTGCCCCCGAGTACAGGGAGCGGGCCCTGGCCCCGTTCGTGCGGCTGGAACCCTCGCGCAACCAGGAGACGGGCGGGTTTGGCCTGGGCCTGACGATCGCCCAGACGATCATAACAGGCCATGGCGGAACCCTTTGCCTGTCGAACGGCGCCGAGGGTGGATTGATCGTCACAGTCCGTTTACCACGACATGTGGTCGCTGCCGGCTGAAACATTCTGTAACAATCCTGAAATCCGCAGGACAAGGAAGGCCTTCATCCTTGGCGGATGATTCTGTGCCCCGAGCGCTTCTGCGACCGCCATGTCATTGCCCTGGCCTTTGCCATCCTGTCGTTATGCACCCCGGTGGCTGGGCATGACGGGCATGATCATGGCGCCCCGCCGCCGCCTGTTTCCACCACGATTGCTCCGCGAGCAGACGCCTCTTCGGATCAGTTCGAGGTCGTGGCGGTGGCGCGCGACGGCAAACTGGTGCTGACGCTCGACACATTCCGCGGGAATGCGCCGTTGGCCGGCGCCGTGATCGAACTCGACACCCCTCAGGGCACACAGAAGGCCACAGCCGAGCCCGATGGCAGCTATGCGCTGGCTTTGCCCTGGCTGGACAGGCAGGGCAGCTATGACCTTGCCATCACCGTGCAGGCGGAAGGGGTGGTCGATGTTCTGACGGCGACCCTGACGATTCCCGGTTCCGCCGGGACCGGCAAGGCCGGAACGGCGGTCCCGGCCAGCCGCGACATCGCCCAGCGGTTCGCCGACGGCAGCCTTTTCGTGCCCAAGCACACCCAGCGCATCCTCGCCCTGCGCACCGAATTCACCGAACAGAAGACCTTTCGCGGCACCGTCGAATTGCCGGGGCGGATCATTCCCGATCCCAATGGTGTTGGGTATGTTCAAGCTTCGGTGGCCGGACGGCTGATGCCGCCGCCCGGCGGTTTTCCGCGTCTTGGCACGCCGGTCAAGGCCGGCGACATCCTGGCCCATGTCCATCCCGGCATTGGCGCGGCGGACGTGACCTCACAGCAGCTGCAGGCCCGCGAGCTTGACCAGCAGATCGCCCTTGTCACCCGCCGGCTCGATCGACTCCGGCAATTGCAGAACGTCGTCGCCCGCTCGCAGGTCGAAGATGCGGAACTGGAACTTGCAGGACTGACGGCGCGGCGCGCCAATCTCGACCGCGCCCCGCGCCATACGGAGGACCTGGTCGCTCCGGTCAGCGGTGTCATCGCCGCAGTCAACGCAACCGCCGGACTGATCGCCGAGCCATCGACCGTGATTTTCCAGATCATCGACCCCTCCCGGTTCTGGGTCGAGGCCCTGACCTACGACGTGCAGGCGATTTCCGGCACCGCGACGGCGCGCCTGACCAACAGCCGTTCGATTGCGCTGGCCTATCGCGGTATGGGGCTGGCAGAACGCAACCAATCCGTTCCCATCCACTTCAGCATCGAGGGAGAGACGCAAGGGCTGCGGGCCGGCCAGTTCCTGACGGTCCTTGCCGGCACGGCCGAGGAAAAGGCTGGCGTTTCACTGCCCCGTTCGGCCATCCTGCGCGGCGCCAACGGCCAAAGCTTGGTGTTTGAACATACCAATGCCGAGCGCTTCGTTCCGCGCGAGGTTCGTGTCGAACCGCTGGATGCCGCACGGGTGCTGGTGGTCTCCGGTCTCGGAGCCGGCCGGCGGATCGCCACCCAGGGCGCCGAATTGTTGAACCAGATCCGCTGATGTTCACCTTCATCGTCACCCGATCCTTGCGCAACCGGCTGTTCGTCCTGGCCTTCGCCGCGATTCTGACCCTCTATGGCGCCCTGATGGCCTCACGGCTGCCGGTTGACGTGTTTCCCGACCTCAACCGGCCGACCGTCACGATCATGACCGAGGCAGAAGGGCTGGCCCCGCCTGAGGTCGAACAGCTGGTGACCTATCCGATCGAGGCCCAGATGAACGGGCTGCCCGGTGTGACGCGCGTGCGATCGGTTTCCGGCGTTGGCCTGTCGATCACCTACGTCGAATTCGACTGGAACACCGACATCTTCCGCAATCGCCAGCAGATCGCCGAACGGCTGTCGCTGATCCAGCAGCAGCTGCCGGCCGGCATCCTGCCGCAGATGGGACCGATCAATTCCATCATGGGGCAGATCCTGCTGGTCGCCATGACCGGGCCAGAGGACGTTTCGCCGATGGACCTGCGCGAGACGGCCAACTTCATTGTCCGCCCCCGGCTTTTGTCTATTCCTGGAGTGGCGCAGGTCATTCCGATCGGCGGCGAGGTCCGGCAATACCGCGTCTCGCCCAATCCGGCGGCGCTGAGGGCACTGAAAGTCACTTTTTCGGATGTGGAGAAGGCGTTGCAGCAGTTCGGCGCCAATACCGGTGGCGGGTTCACGGACCAGTATTCGCGTGAGTTCATGATCCGGAACATTGGCCGAACGCGCAGCCTTGAGGACCTCAAACGCACCGTTGTTGCGACAGTGGCTGGCCAGCCGATCGCTCTGGAGCAGATCGCCACGGTGGATTTCGCACCCCGGACCAAGCGTGGCGAAGCCGGCTATCAGGGCAAGTCCGCCGTCATTGTTTCAATCGAAAAGCAGCCTGGGGTTGATACCATCCCTCTAACCCGGAAGATCGAAGCGGCCCTTGGCGAAATGACCGCCACATTGCCTCAGGGCATCCGCGCCGATCAGCTGCTGTTCCGGCAGGCTGACTTCATTGAAGCCTCGATCGGCAACGTCCGGACCGTGCTCTTGGAGGCGGCCGCCGTGGTCGCGGTGGTGCTGTTCCTGTTTCTCCTCAACGTGCGCACCACGGCGATCTCGCTGACGGCTATCCCGGTGTCGATCCTGGTGACGGCCATCGTGTTTCACTTCTTTGGATTATCGATCAACACCATGACACTTGGCGGCCTTGCCATCGCCATCGGCGAGCTTGTCGATGACGCCGTGGTTGACGTCGAGAACATTTTCCGCCGGCTCAGGGAAAACCGCGAGGCCGGCAATCCACGCAGTGTGTTCGACGTTGTGGTCTCCGCCAGCCAGGAGGTCCGCTCGGGCATCGTCTATGCGACGATGATCATCGTTCTTGTGTTTGTGCCGCTGTTCGCCCTTTCAGGGATCGAGGGCCGCCTGTTCGCCCCGCTCGGGCAGGCCTATATCGTTTCGATCCTTGTCAGCCTTGTCGTATCGATCACCCTGACCCCGGTCATGGCCTACTATCTGTTGCCCGGCCTCAAGCGGCTCGACCACCGCGAGAGCGGGTTGGTGCGCGTGCTCAAGCGGGCCAACCGGGCCGTGCTGATGCGGGCGTTCCGGGCGCAGAAGGCGCTGATGGCGCTCGCCGGCCTGGCTGTCATGATCGCCGGCTATTTCGCAACGCAGCTCCCCCGCGCCTTTCTGCCGCCGTTCAACGAGGGCACGCTGACGATCAACCTGCTGTTCACGCCCGGAATCTCGCTGGCCGAGAGCCATCGCGTCGGCCTGATTGCCGAACGGTTGATCATGGGTGTCGCCGAAGTGGAACGCGTCGGCCGCCGCACCGGACGGGCGGAACTCGACGAACATGCCGAGGGTGTGCATTCCTCCGAAATCGAAGTGGCTCTCAAACCCGGGGGGCGCGGCAAGGATGCGGTGATCAACGACATTCGCAGCCAACTTGCCGTCCTGCCCGTGGCAACCAATGTCGGCCAGCCGATCTCGCATCGTCTCGATCACATGCTGTCGGGTGTCAGGGCGCAGATTGCATTGAAGATCTTCGGCGACGATCTCGACACCCTGCGTTCGCTGGCCGAGACCTTTCGCCAGCAATTCGTTGCCGTGCCAGGCATCGTCGATCTGCAGGTTGAAAAGCAGGTCCGCATCCCGCAACTGGAAATCATCATCGATCATCGCCGCGCCGCACTTTACGGCGTGCAGCCGGCCGCCATCACCGAGCAACTGGAGCGCCTGTCGAATGGACGCATCGTCTCCCGCGTTGTCGACGGCAACCGCCGCTTCGATGTGGTGCTGCGGCTCGAGGATCACCAGCGCACCACCCACAAGCTCAGTGAGCTGCTGATCGAAACACCGATGGGTTGGGTGCCGGTCCGCCAGCTTGCCGATGTTGTTGAAACCGATGGCCCGAACCAGATCCTGCGGGAAAACGGGCGCCGCCGACTGGTCGTTCTCGCCAATACCGATGGCGCGGCGGACATGGCGCGTGTCGTGACGGACATTCGTGCGATTCTGGCGAGTGCCAGATTGCCGCCGGGCTTCTCGACCAGCCTTGAAGGCACCTTTCAGGCGCAGGAAGACTCCATGCGGACTATCGGCCTGCTGTCGCTGGTCTCGCTGGCGATGATCTTCGCCATTCTCTACAGTCGTTACCGCTCGGCCATGTTCGTGGCCATCATCATGGCCTCCGTGCCACTGGCGCTGATCGGATCGGTGGCGGCTTTGTGGCTGGCGGGGCAGCCGCTCTCGGTGGCCTCGATGATCGGCTTTATCACGCTGACCGGCATCGCCACCCGTAACGGCATTCTGAAGATCAGCCATATCATCAACCTGGCGATAAGCGATCAACAGCCGCTGGGGCCAGAGCTGATCCTGCGCGGCAGCCTCGATCGGCTGACCCCGGTGTTGATGACCGCACTGTCTGCGGGCGTCGCACTGCTGCCGCTGATGATCGACGCGCAGGCGCCGGGCAAGGAGATCCTCCACCCCGTCGCCATCACGATCTTCGGCGGGTTGGTAACGGCAACGCTGCTGGATGCGGTGCTGACCCCCACCCTGATGCTTCGCTATGGCCGCGCTTCACTGGAGCGCCTGGTCGCCGAGGCCGAACATGGGCCCCACTCTGCGCCGCAGGGTCAGGCCGCCAGCGTTGAACCCTATTGAGAGCAAGGAGCCTGCCATGCGCATAACACTCACCGCTGCCGTGTTTCTCGCCGGCAGCCTTGCCTTTGCCCACGAACCGCGCAAAGGACCGAACGGCGGCGCTCTGGTCGATGCCGGCAAGAGCTATCATATCGAACTGATTGCCACAGGGACGCCGGAGGTGATGTTGATCCTGTCGGATTCCGCTGACAAGCCTGTTGCTTCTACCGGCTTCAAGGCCAGCGCCATCATTGTTGTCGATGGCAAGCCGCAACGCTTTGCGCTTGAGCCGACCGACGGGGGGCGCCTTGTCGGACGGGCACCGGTCGCCGTGCCCGCCGGCAGCAAAGGCGCCGTCCAGCTCACGGCGCCGGACGGGACAACCTCCCAGGCAAAGTTCTAGAGCACTCTCAGCGAAATCCAATCCGCGTCAAAGTGCTCTATCTTCTTGTTTTTTCGCATTTTCTTAAAGCGAACCGGACTCCACTTCGCTTGAAAATGCTCTAACCCAGCCCGATATCGAGGTGCACCATGGATCGTCGTCTGTTTCTCGCCGGAGCCGCCACAGTCACAGGCCTGGCCGCCGCCCGCGTGCCGGCCAGCGCGCAATCCCCGCTATTGACCGTCACCACCCGGCAGATTGAGGTCGGGAGGCGCGGCGCGACCGTGTTTGGCGTGGCCGGGGCCAATGGGCGTCACGGAATCCTGGCCCGGGAGGGCGACCGTTTCTCCGGCGCGTTGCTCAATGCAACGGCCGAACCGCTCGTCATGCACTGGCATGGACAGATTTATGCGCCGGCCGAACAGGATCGCGCCCGCACAGGGGGCGGCGAACTGGCGCCCGGACAGAGTGATCTGCACGACTTCCGACTCACGCCGGGCACGCACTGGATGCACTCGCACACCCTGACCGAACAGCAGCTTCTGGCGGCTCCCATGGTGACGCGCGAGAAGGACGCCGGCGATGTGCAGGATGTGATAGTTATGCTGCACGACTTTTCCTTCCGTCCGCCGGCGGAACTGCTGGCAGGCCTGGGCGGCGTCAATGCTCATTCTGGCCATGCCGGGCATGGCGCTACACCGGCCGCGCCGGCACAGGCGGGCGGTCAGGGCGCCCACGCCGGACATGGCATGCAGCATGGCGGCGCCAATCATTCGGCAATGGGGCATGGCGCCGGCCAGCCGCATGCCAATGACATCCAATACGATGCCTTTCTTGCCAATGACCGCACGCTGGAGGATCCGGAAGTGGTCCGCGTCGAGCGTGGCAGCAAGCTGCGCCTGCGCATCATCAACGGCGCAACGGCAACCGCATTCTTCATCGATACCGGCGCGGTGACAGCCCGATGCATTGCAGTGGATGGCAGCCCTTGCCAGCCCCATCCGGGGCGTCGCTTTCCGCTAGCCCAAGGCCAGCGGATTGATCTTGTGCTCGACATTCCCGCATCCGGTGGCGCCTTTCCGATCTTCGCCCAGGTGGAAGCCGAACGGATGCTGACCGGGATCATTCTGGCCACAGCCGGCGCCACCGTCAGAAAGTATTCCGCAAAATCGGAACATGTCGCCAAACACACCGATCTTTCGCTGGATCTGGCGCTTCGCGCCGTCCATCCGCTGCCCACCAGAGCGCCAAGCCGCATCGAGCACATCATGCTCGGCGAGGGCCCCAACTATCGCTGGACCATCAATGGCGCGATCCACGGCGAGCACAAGCCGATCCTTGCAAAGGTTGGCGAGCGGATCGAATTCATGTTCATGAATCCGACCACGATGATGCATCCGATGCACATACACGGGCATCATTTCCAGGTCGTTGGCAGCCGCAGCGGGCGCTTTTCCGGCCCGGTGCGCGACACGGTTATTGTTCCGCCGCACACCCCTGTCATGGTCGCCATCGACTTTGACAAGCCCGGCAGCTGGTATCTGCACTGCCATCACCTCTATCACATGGCCACCGGCATGATGACCGAAGTGGTTGTGAGCTAAGGCGCGTGGGGATTTGGGATTCCCATTTGTTCGAAGATGTGATTCACAGTT
>DAOMXG010000071.1:0-11252 GCA_035436995.1 Beijerinckiaceae bacterium | reverse complement strand
TTGTCCAAGGGCGATCCGATGGTGCTGGTCACCCGGCCGATCAGTGCCACCATGCTGGCGCTGGCCGCTATTCTGCTCACCCTGGTTCTGCTCCCCTCCTTCTCAAAAACACGAGAAGAAGCCTTCCAGGAGGAATAGCGACGGTCATTTTTCGCGCAGCGGGCGGTGGTGGCCTGAAGTCGCCACCGGTCGTGGGCCGCATCTGTCGACCACCCATGGCCATTGCAGTGCCGAACGGTTGATGGATCACTGTCTTTTGTTGACGGGGCGTCATTGTTCAATGCTAACCTGTCACAGAAGCGTCGGATACGGCGCCACATAACGGGAGAGCTTCATGACGTATCAAACCATCCGCAACCTCATTCTGGCGGGCACGGCCATAAGTGCGCTTGGCGCGATGGGCGGAACTGCCCAGGCTCAGGGCCAGCTCGTCCTCTACTGCGCTGTCCAGGAGGAGTGGTGCCGGGCCGTTTCGACGGCGTTTGAAAAAGAGACAGGCATCAAGGTTGCCATGACGCGCAAGAGTTCGGGCGAGTTCTATGCCCAGCTCAAGGCCGAATCGGCCAATCCGCGCGGCGACATCTGGTGGGGCGGCACGGGCGATCCCCACATGCAGGCGGCCGAAGAGGGCCTTACCGAGGCCTATACCTCGCCGAACATGAGCCAGCTACATGACTGGGCGGTTAAGGCACATAACGATACCAAGGGCCGCGCGGTCGGCATTTATACCGGCGCTCTGGGCTTTGGCTACAATGCCAAGATGCTGGCGGCCAAGAAGCTGCCCGAACCCAAGTGCTGGGCCGATCTCGCCAAGCCGGAATACAAGGACGAGGTGCAGGTCGCCGATCCGAACTCGTCTGGCACCTCCTACACCATGCTGGCAACGATCGTGCAGCTGATGGGCGAGGACAAGGCGTTTGAATGGCTCAAGGCAGTTCACAAGAACATCAACCAGTATACCAAATCCGGCGCCGCGCCGGCCAAGGCGACCAGCCTCGGCGAGACGACGATCGGCATCACCTTCATGCACGACATGCTGGCGATCCAGCGTGAGAACCCGGATGTGAAGGTCGTGGCTCCCTGCGAGGGCACCGGCTATGAGATCGGCTCGATGTCGATGGTCAAGGGCACCCGCAATGCCGAGATCGCCAAGAAATTCTATGACTGGGCGCTGACGCCCGGGCCCCAGGCCCTTGGTGCCGAGAACAAGCAGTTCCAGACCCCGTCGAACAAGGCGACGCCGATGCCCAAGTTCGGGCTCGACATGGCAACGGTGAAACTGATCAACTACGATTTCGGCAAGTACGGCTCGTCCTCGGTGCGCAACGCGCTGCTCGCCAAATGGGACAAGGACGTCAAGAGCGCGCCGAAGTAAGTCAAGCAGAACGGGCAGCGCCGGCGGTGCTGCCCGTCGCCCATCGGAGAATCGTCATGCCCATGCCCGCTGTTGCCGCCCGCCTTGCGTTCTTGGCTCTTGTCGCTTTGCCGCTGGGCTCCCTGTCGGCATCGGCGCAGAGTTCGGTGACGCTTTATTGCTCGATCCTTGAAGAGCAGTGCCGTGAAGGCGCGGCGCTGTTTGAAAAGGCGACGGGCGCCAAGGTGCAGATGATCCGCAGGTCGACCGGGGAGACCTATGCCACCATCAAGGCCGAGTCTGCCAACCCCAAGGGCGATGTCTGGTGGGGCGGTCCGGGGGAGGCGCATCTGCAGGCGGCAGAGGAAGGCCTGACCGAGGTCTACAAGTCGCCGATGCTCGACCAGTTGCAGGATTGGGCGGTGCGTCACGCCGAGAAATCCGGCTATCGAACCACCGGCACGTACCTCGGCGCGCTCGGCATCGGCATGAACACCGAGGTTCTCAAGGCCAAGAACCTGCCTGAACCCAAATGCTGGGCCGATCTGCTCGATCCGAAGTTTCGTGATGAAATCATGATCGCCGACCCGAACTCCTCGGGTACGGCTTACACGGCGCTGGCGACGATCGTGCAGGTATTTGGCGACGACAAGGGCTTCGAGGTGCTCAAGGGCCTGCACAGGAATATCAGCCAGTATACCAAGTCCGGTATTGGTCCGATCAATGCGCTCAAGCTTGGCGAGACCGCCGTCGGCATCGGCTTCATCCACGATATGGTGACCCAGAAGCTGGCCGGAGCGCCGATCAAGGCGATCGCCCCTTGCGAAGGCACCGGATACGAGACGGGGTCGGTTTCGCTGATCAAGGGCGGCAAGAACGCCGAACTGGGCCGGAAATTCGTCGATTTCGCTCTCGGCGTCGAGGCGCAGGCGATCAACAACAAGCTCAAGATCTATTCGATGCCGTCAAACCGAAACGTGACCGTGCCGGACGATGCGCCGGATTTCAAGGCGATGAAGTTCATTGCCTATGATACCGGGAAATACGGCTCCGCAGCGGTCCGGACCGGTTTGCTGAAGAAATGGGGCGACGAGGTGAAGAGCCTGCCTCGCTGAGCAAGAAGGCCGGGCAGGCGGCCGAACGTCTCCGGGGAGGGGCGACATGCGCAAGAAGGCTTTGCTGTGGGGCGCGATAGCCCTGGCAGCGCTGGTGTTGACGCCCTGGTATATCGAGCCGGTGCCCGGCGCGGTGGCGGGTGGCTGGCTCAGCCGGCTGATCAATCCCTTCGCATCGGCTTTGTCGCTGGGCCTGACCGGCCGCTGGTGGCTGCTGCTGGCGCTGCTGCCGTTGCTGGCCCTGATCAGGATCGGCGAGGATTTCGCCAGTGCCCGGATGCTGACGATCGTCGGTCTTGGCGGTCTTGCTCTGGTGTTCCTGCAGGGCTTTCTCATCGGCCTCAATGGCTGGACGCTAGATGCCTTTGCCGCCCTGTTCGGCGGGCCGGGCCCCAAGCAGGGGGGCATGGGGGTTGGTGGCTTCCTGGCCCTGGCGGCATTCCTGATGCTGACCTGCCTGGGCCTGGCCGGGCAGGGCTGGTGCCGGGGTGATGTCTTTGTGGTTGCGGCGATCGGCTGGGTGGTCGCGCTCATCGGCCTGTTTGTTTTCCTCCCGGTTCTGACCATTCTGGCCAGCGCTTTTCAGGACAATGCCGGCCATTTTGCGCCTGCGCTGTTCTGGCAGAAATTCACCGATTCCTCGATCTGGGGGCTTGGCTGTCTGGGTGGTGGCACAGCCTGCGGTGTGGCCTGGAACACGGTTTTCCTCGGGGTATTGGTCGGGCTGTCCTCGACGGCGCTCGGGCTGGCTTTCGCGCTGATTGCGCTGCGCACCAGATTTGCCTTCAAGGGCAGTCTGAAGCTGCTTGCCATCCTGCCGATCATCACGCCGCCCTTTGTGATCGGTCTTGCGCTGATCCTGATATTCGGTCGCTCCGGCGCGGTTTCCAGCTTGCTGTTCCAGTGGTTCGGCATCCCGCCGAGCCGCTGGATCTATGGCCTTCCGGGCGTGTTCATCGCCCAGACGCTGGCCTTTACGCCGGCGGCCTATCTGGTGATGCTGGGGGTGGTTCAGGGCATCTCGCCGACGCTGGAAGAGGCCGCGCAGACGCTGCGCGCGCGGCCCTGGACGATCTTCGCCACCCTGACCTGGCCATTGATGCGACCCGGTCTGGCCAATTCCTTCCTGCTGGGTTTTGTTGAAAGCCTTGCCGATTTCGGCAATCCGCTGGTTCTGGGCGGCAATTTCGAGGTCTTGTCCACCAAGATCTTCTTTGCCGTGGTCGGCGCCGCGACCGATCAGGGGCGGGCGGCCGTCTTGTCACTGGTGCTGCTGGGCTTCACTCTCGCCGGCTTTGCCGTGCAGCAGCTGTGGATCGGCAAGAAGGTCTACACCACCATTTCCGGCAAGGGCGATGCCGGTCTGCCGCTGCCTCTGCCCAAGCGCGTCGAATGGGGGTGCTATCTCGTCGCCATTCCATGGGGTGTGTTTACGATCGCGGTCTATCTGCTGATTTTCTATGCCAGCATGGTCAAGACCATCGGCCGCGACTACACCTTCACGCTGCATCACTACATCACGGCATTCAACATCGAGAATGGTCCTGGCGGACTGCTGTTCTCGGGCAGTGCCTGGCCGTCGTTCTTCGCCACCGTGAAGATCGCGTTGATCGCCGCACCGCTGACCGCCGCCATCGGCATCCTGACGGCCTATCTTCTGACGCGGCAGACCTTTGCCGGCAAACGCGCCTTCGAGTTCGGCACGCTTCTGTCCTTCGCCATTCCCGGCACCGTGGTTGGCGTCTCCTACATTCTGGCGTTCAACGTGCCGCCGATCGAGATTACCGGCACGGCGCTGATCCTCGTCATCTGCTTCATCTTCCGCAACATGCCGGTCGGCGTGCGGGCGGGCATTGCCTCGCTCAGCCAGATCGACAAGAGTCTCGATGAAGCCTCGTTGACGCTGGGTGCGCGATCCTTCACCACGCTCCGACAGGTGATCCTGCCGTTGCTCAAGCCTGCGATCATTGCCAGTCTTGTCTATGCTTTCGTGCGGGCAATGACGGCGGTCAGTGCCGTGATCTTTCTGGTCTCGGCGCAATACAACATGGCGACGATCTATATCGTCGGCCGCGTCGATGCCGGCGAGCACGGATTGGCAATTGCCTATTCCGCAACGTTGATCCTGGTCATGGGCTTTGCCATCTGGCTGATCAACACCGTGATCGGTGAACGAAAGATCGGTCGCCGCTCGGCGGCGCCTGCCGCCGTGCCGATGGCTGCGGGTTGAGAACTACGGGGATATCATGGCTAGAGAACCTGCTTCCGTCGAATTCCGGAACGTCACCAAGGCCTATGGCAGCGTGGTGGCGGTGGACGATGTGTCATTTTCCATCGATCCGGCGACCCTGGTCACGCTGCTGGGCCCATCCGGCTGCGGCAAGACCACCTGTTTGCGGATGATTGCCGGCCTCGAGATGGCCACCAAAGGCCAGATATTCATCGGCAAGCGGGACGTCACCCATCTGTCGGCCGCCGACCGCGACGTTTCGATGGTGTTCCAGTCCTATGCGCTGTTCCCGCACATGAGCGTGCTCGACAATGCCGCCTATGGGCCGAGTGTGCAGGGCAAGCCCAAGCAGCAGGCCCACGAGATGGCGATGGACAAGCTCCGGATGCTTGGCCTCGACACCATGGCCAATCGCCTTCCGTCGGAATTGTCGGGTGGTCAGCAGCAGCGTGTTGCCATCGCGCGGGCCCTGGTGCTGGAACCGCAGGTGCTGCTGTTCGATGAGCCGCTGTCCAATCTTGATGCCAAACTTCGCCGGCGGGTCCGCGAGGAGATCCGTGAACTACAGCTTCGGCTCAATCTCACCGTCGCCTACGTCACGCACGATCAGGAGGAGGCGCTGGCGGTTTCCGACAAGGTCATCGTGATGTCCAATGCCCGGATTGCCCAGGTGGGCACGCCGCGCGAACTTTACGATTCCCCCGCAAGCCTGTTCGTTGCCGATTTCGTTGGCGATTCCAATCTGCTCGAAGCCGAGGTGATCGAGGTCGGCAAGCAGGGCGCGCGGGCGCGTATCGGTGGGGCGGTTGAACTGACGCTTGCCCAGAGCGATGTGGCGCAGGGCGCCGCCAAGCTGATGGTCCGGCCCGGTTCGGTCCGGCTTGGCCGCAAGGCGGTCAATGCTGAAACGCTCAAGGGGCGCGTTCTCAAGGCCGCCTATATCGGCAAGCACATGGAATATACGATCGAGACCGACGCTGGCGAAGTTTTCGTCACCGATGACATTCGTCCCGATGCCTGGCACAGTGGCGACGACATCTATGTCTCGATCCTCAAGGACCGCGTCAAGCTGTTGCAGCATTGATGGTCGGCTGACCGCCGCTTCCCGTCGCCGGGAATGCTCATCCCGCCAGGGTATAGGCTGTCTTGACCGTGGTGTAGAACTCGCGCGCATAGGCCCCCTGTTCGGCGCGGGCCATAGCTGGAGCCTTTGCGCCCGCCGAAGGGCACATGATAATCGACCCCCGCAGTGGGCAGGTTGACCATCACCATTCCGGCCTCCACATTGCGCTTGAAATGCGCCGCATATTTCAGCGACGTGGTGCAGATGCCCGAGGACAGGCCGAAGTCGGTATCGTTGGCAACCGCCAGCGCCTCCTCGTAGGAACTGACCCGGATGACCGCTGCGACCGGGCCGAACACCTCTTCGCGCGCGATCCGCATGCGATTGTTGACCTCGCTGAACAGCGCCGGCTGGAAATAGAACCCCGGCGTAGCGCGATTGAGGATCTCGCCGCCGCAGACCAGGCGGGCGCCCTCGTCGCGGGCAATCGCGACATAGTCGAGGTCCTGTTTGAGCTGGCTTTCATCGACCACCGGGCCGATATGGGTTCCGGCCTTCAACGCATCATCGACGACCAGCGTTCGCAACCCTGCCAGCACCGTCAACGATCGTTTGCCGCCGATGATCCAAGCCTGTTATCATTCAGCCGGGAAAGTTGTCAGCATTCACCGCCGACAAGGGGAGAGCAGCATGAACGTGACCATCAATATTGACTGCACGCCTCTGGAAGCCCGTCAGTTTTTCGGCCTGCCGGATGTCCAGCCGATGCAGGAGGCGGTTCTGGGCGAATTGCAGCGCAAGATGCTCGCGGAGATGAACAACTTCTCGACCGACAAGATCATGTCGGCCTGGCTGTCGATGGCGCCGCAGAATGCCGAGTGGATGAAGATGATGTTCGATCAGTTCAGCGCCTTTACCGGCGGCAAGAAGCCGTCGGGCCGGTAGCGCAAACGGATGATCCGCTGGCAGGCGGGTTGATTCTTTCAGCCATCCGGATTAAAACGGCTCCGAAACAATGGAGCGGTTATGGCGGCGTCGTTTCGCCCCGTGCAGGCACTGCGCCTGTGGCATGACGTGTCACTGGCGCTGGTGCGGGAGGAGGAGATCGACCTGTCGCAGCGGCAGTTGGCGATCCTTCTGACGATTTATCTCGAAATGCCGCCCCATACGGTGCGGGGATTGGCCAAGCGCCTCAATGTGACCAAGCCGGTGATCACCCGCGCGCTGGATTCCATGGGCAGCCTCGATCTGGTATCGCGCCGTCGCGACGACCTGGACCGACGCAATGTGATTGTTCAGCGCACGGTGCGCGGTTCACTGTTTCTTGAAAAGCTTGGTGACAGGATCGCCCGCTGCATGGCGGAGATTCACTGATGCAACACGATCCTCGGGTGACCCCGGCCCGTCCGGATCTGGCGGCGGCCCATCTGGCCGGAAAGGTCAGTGCCGACCGTTTTGTCGAGGGCGTCGCCCGTCGCGCCGTCGTGCCGCTGTCTCCGCTCAAGCGTCGCCCCGCTTTCGATGCGCCGTTGGAAACCGAAGTGCTCGCTGGTGAGGCGGTGACGGTCTACGAGGAGGAAGAGGGCTGGGCCTGGGTGCAGCTTGCGGACGATGGCTATGTTGGCTGGATGTCGGCCAATGCCCTTGCCGCTCCGGATCCGGCCCCCACCCGTCGGGTGACTGCATTGCGGACGTTTCTCTATCCGGGAGCAAGCATCAAGGCCGAGCCGCTCGGATGGCTGTCGATGGGCGCGACGGTTGCGGTCACGCGCATGGATGGTGCGTTTGCCGCAACCCCGCTCGGCTTCATCTATGCCTCGCATCTTGCACCGCCTACAGAACAGGCGGTCGATTTTGTCGCGGTCGCTGAATCGCTGATCGGGGCTCCCTATCTCTGGGGCGGCAAGTCCAGCCTCGGGCTCGACTGCTCCGGTCTGGTGCAATTGTCGCTGGCAATGACCGGCCATGCCGCCCGGCGCGATTCCGACATGCAGGAAAAGGAACTCGGCCAGCCGCTGGCGATCGATCAGGACCTGTTGCGCCGCGGAGATCTGGTGTTCTGGAAGGGGCACGTCGGAATCATGCGCGACGCCGACACGCTGCTGCATGCCAACGGGCATCATATGCTGGTGGTCAGCGAGCCGCTCGCCGAAGCGCGGGCACGCATCCTGGCGAAGGGTGCGGGCCCGGTCACTTCGATCCGTCGCCTCAACACGCAGGCGTGAACGATCCACCACGATTTTCGGCTGGACAGCGCCTGCAACCCTGACAAACTGAGGTCAAATCCCGGAAGAGACGGGGAGGCGCGCGATGACGGCAGGGTTCGCTCGGGTGCTGCGGGTCTTGGCCTGCTTCATGACCTGTCTCTGGGCATGCTCGTTGACGACGTCTGTCCGGGCTAGCCCTGAAGAGGTCGATGTCGCCCTGGTTCTTGCCGTGGATGTTTCTTATTCCATGGACCTTGAAGAGCAGCGATTGCAGCGCGAGGGTTACATTGCGGCGCTCAATTCGCCGGATGTTCAGCGTGCCATCCGCATGGGTATGGTCGGCCGCATTGCCATTACCTATGTCGAATGGGCCAACGCCTTCGATCAGACCATCGTCCTGCCCTGGACCATTCTGGACGGGCCGGACTCAACCCGCGCGGCCACCGATCGCATCGCCGCAACCCCGCCGCGCCGGGCGCAGCGCACCTCGATCTCCGGCGCGCTCACCTTCAGCCACAAGCTGCTTCAGGACATGCCCTATCGCGCCTTGCGCAGGATCATCGACGTATCGGGTGATGGTCCCAACAATGCCGGTTCGGCGGTGGAGCGGGCACGCGACGCGGTGCTGGCCGACGGCATTACCATCAATGGCCTGCCTGTGATGGTCAAACGTAACCTTGCCGGTTGGGGCGACATTGATCATCTCGACGCCTACTATCAGGATTGCGTGATTGGCGGGCCGGGCGCTTTCGTGATCGGCATCCGCTCGATGGAGGAGTTTCTTCCCGCGACCCGCCAGAAGATCATCCGCGAGATTGCCAGCCTCGGCATGGCCGATATCTCTCCGGTTCAGCAGCGCGAGACCAAGAGCGATTGCATGATCGGCGAGCGCATGGTGCGCGACCGCTGGGGTAATTGATCCCGGTCCCGGCGGGACATGGTTTGGCCGCATCGCGACACCGGCCGGAAAGCACGCGCCCTCGGGCGGATGCACCGGCAAACCGTCAGGTTCCGCGTGGTTTGGCCCGATGCGTCGGAGCAGCCCGGGCAGGATCATCCGGCCAGGGATGCTTGGGATAGCGCCCCCGCATCTCCGCTCTGACGCTCGCCCAGGAGCCGGCCCAGAAGCCTGGCAGATCGCGGGTGATCTGGATCGGCCGATGCGCTGGCGAGAGCAGGTGCAGCGTGAGCGGGAGCTGTCCCCGCGCGATGCTCGGATGGTTGGTCAGGCCGAACAGTTCCTGGACACGGATCGCCAGAACCGGAGCGCCTTCGCTTTCATAGTCGATGGGGTGGCTGAGACCGGTAGGCGCGACGAAATGGGTTGGCGCTTCCACGTCGAGCCGACGCCTGAGGGTGTGCGGCAGCAGTGAGGCGAGGGCATCGCCGAGCAC
Organism: Beijerinckiaceae bacterium; assembly: GCA_035436995.1. Taxonomy (GTDB): domain Bacteria; phylum Pseudomonadota; class Alphaproteobacteria; order Rhizobiales; family Beijerinckiaceae; genus JAIUNP01. Next base: position 1,889 of record DAOMXG010000071.1, on the reverse strand, counting down.
ATCCGGAGTGATACCCGAAAGGGCGGTGATCCCGCCGACAAACGGTGCCAGCCAGTCCTGCACGCTGGCAGCCAGTCCGGCGTCCGACACATCCGGCCAGTCCTCGCCCTCCGCCGCATGCAGGAATGCGATCCGGTCACGCCACTGCTTCTGTGCTTTCGAGAAGGCCAGCCGATGAATGCCCAGGCGCGCCACCCCGTCGGCGAGCATGGCCGCGCTGTCGGTCCCCGGCGGTATGGGCAGCGGATCGGAGGCGAGGATGATGGCATCGAGCCGCTTGATCCGCCGTGCGCGCAGGCTGGCGGCGACGGGGTCAAAACTCACCTCCTCCTGGGTGATGATCCGGTTGGTGAACATGGCCAGAGCCTCGGTCTCTTCAAGCGGTGCGGCGGTCAGAATGCGCCCTTGCGCGGCCGTGCCTGTCAGTTCCGCGACAACGAGAAACGGCGCCTTGGCCAGAGAATCGGTGGGATCCACCGCTGCGGCGCGGCCATTGGCGAGCAGGAACTGCCCAGGCGCTCCCCGCCGCCGGGCCACACGCTCCGGATAGGCGAGCGCCAGCAGACCCGCAGCCGACAGGGGGGCGCCGACGGCAATCTTGTTCCCACCGGATTTGGCCCAGCTTGCTGCCAGTCGCCGCATATCCTCGGCGCGCCCGCCGCGCTGGCGGTGGAACGCATCGAGCCGGTGGGTCAGATCGGTGGCCGTGCCACCAAGTCCGCGTTCGCTGAGCAGGGCAGCGATTTCGGCGGCCTCCGGACCCTGCCCGCGCTCCGTCCCGCGCACCACCATGGCCGCTAGCCGCGGCGGCAGCGGCAAGGCGCGCAGGGCGCGGCCGTGCGGCGTGATCGTGCCATCGTTCGTCAATGCGCCCAGACCTTCAAGCAGCGACCGCGCTTCGGCCAGCGCCGGACCGGGCGGCGGATCAAGCCAGGTCAGCGTTGCAGGATCACGCACGCCCCATTCGGCAAGGTCGAGCAACAGGCCCGCCAGATCGGCATCGAGGATTTCCGGCCGCGCAAAAGCCGGCAGGCTTTGTGTTTGTGCCTCGTCCCACAGGCGATAGCAGACCCCGGGCTCGGTGCGGCCGGCGCGGCCACGCCGCTGGTCGGCGGCTGCGCGCGACACCCGCACTGTCTCCAGCCGGGTAATGCCCACATCGGGCTCATAGCGCGGCGCCCGCGCCAGCCCTGAATCGACCACCACCCGCACGCCCTCGATCGTCAGCGACGTTTCCGCGATGCTGGTCGCCAGCACCACCTTGCGCCGGCCCGCGTCGGCCGGACGTATGGCGCGATCCTGACCGCGGACGTCCATGGCCCCATAGAGCGGGCAGATCTCGATGCCGGGGTCTCTGATTCGTTCGCCGAGACGGTCGGCGACGCGCAGGATTTCGCCCTGTCCGGGCAGGAAGGCGAGCACCGAACCTGGCTCGGCCCGCAGCCCGGCAAGGATCGCTGCCGTCATCTGGTCCTCGATGCGTTGGGCCGGATCGCGGCCGAGATGGCGGGTTTCAACCGGAAACATGCGGCCTTCGCTCTCGATGATCGGCGCGCCGCCCGGCGCGAGCAATGACGCGGTGCGGGCGCCATCGAGTGTTGCGGACATGACCACGAGCCTGAGGTCTTCTCGCAAGCCTGCCTGTGCATCGAGGGCCAGTGCAAGACCGAGGTCGGCATCGAGCGAGCGTTCATGGAACTCGTCGAACAATACGGCGGCCACACCGGTCAGTGCCGGATCATCAAGGATCATCCGGGTAAACACTCCTTCGGTGATGACCTCGATGCGCGTTCGCGCGCTGACCCTCGTCTCCAGCCTGGCTCGCAGTCCGACTGTTCCGCCCACGTCCTCGCCGAGCGTATCGGCCATGCGCCGGGCCGCGCCGCGTG
>DAOMXG010000070.1:0-11541 GCA_035436995.1 Beijerinckiaceae bacterium | reverse complement strand
CGCCCAGCACGGCAGGGGCGAGCGTGAAGCTTTTCAGTGTGCGTTCCTCGGAGACGTAACGATAGACGGCATCGACCAGCGCGTTGGGCGGGCGCATGTCGCCGGCGACCGCCGCGCCGATGGTGCGGCGCAGCAGCGAGCGCTTCTGCTCGTTGAAGAACATCGCCTCGCTCAACCCGCTCTGGCGCAGGACATCATAGAACCGCGCACGGTCGAACTGGCCGGAGGGGCCCTTGAACGCCGGCTCGGCCATGGTGATGCGCACAACCTCCTCATCGGCGAGATTGAGGCCGAAATCCCGGGCCTTCTGGTCAAGCGCCGCCTCGCTGATCAGCCGGCCGATCACCTGCTTGTCGAGCCCCATCTGCCGGGCCTGCTCGGTGGTGATGCGGGTGCGGGCGCGCTGCGACAGGTCCTCGAGCGCGTTGGAATAGGTGCGGCGCACCTGCTCGGCATCGATGGAGGTCTTGCCGACAACCGCGACGGCGGTGCTGCCCTGCACCCTGAGCATGTCGCCGATCCCCCAGATTGCGAAGGACAGGATCAGGAAGCCCATGATCACGATCAGGACGATGCGGCCCAGCCAGTTGTTGGCAGCTTTGCGGATTCCGTCGAGCATGGCGGCAGCGATCCCTTGCGATGCAAACTTTCAGCCGCTCCGATGCCCTAAAATTGCGGCGACGGGAAGGGCGAAGCGTCCAAAGGGCGCTATTTTTTGCGATTGGACCGGTGCGACCGGTCAGCGCCGGCCGCGGCTGCCACTGTTGCCGACGCTGCCTTCCTCGCAGGTGTAGCCCGCAAAGCACTGAGTGTTGTCGCGGGTCGGCACCCAGATGGGTTGCGTGCTCTGGCGCGGCAGGCAGAAGGTCTGGTCGGCCACGACGCGGTTCTGCGCATCGCCGCCAAACAGCACCGATCCGGCGGCTGCGCCGCTTCCCGCATAGGTCAGAACGGCAAAGCCGCGCCGTGCCACCAGGGCCTGAACCTGGCCGCAGGTGTTCTTCCAGGTAGTCGCATGCGTCACGGGTCCGGAATAGCCCTTCGGCTGGGCAACGGCGGGCACCGACAGCATCAAGGCGACGACAGGAAAGAGAACGCGGGGTGAGGGCATCGGCTTCGGTCCTGTTTGGTGCTAGGCGGAAATCCTAGCGCAGCTTTTCACGGCTTGCACCACAAAAACGGCAACAGGTCCTACCAATCCATCCGGTCGGCTTCGCGGCAGGTGTATCCGGCAAAGCAGTGCGGCGTATCGCGGGCCGGAACATAGATCTGCTCCAGTCCCTCGCTCGGCAGGCACCAGCGCCGGTCATGCACCACGCGGTCATAGGTCGTGGGAGTAAAACTCATCACCACGGCGCCGGAGCGGGCGACCAGTCGCTGCACCTCGCTGCAGGCCATGCGGCTCGACATCGGCCGCGCCTCGGCAAGTCCGCCGAAAAGCGACAGCAGGCAGGCGCCAGCGGCAAGATAACGGACCATGGACCAATTCCTTCTCGTTAACGGGCGCCCATCATCAGCCAGGTGCTGGCCAGATCCGAGCTGCCGGCAAGGAACCCCGGCGCCAACACTGACGATATCCAGATGAATGCCGCCAGAACATTGGCAATCTCGAACGGAATGCGCTTGACCGCATGCACCCCGGCAACCACCGGGATGACCGCACGCACCGGGCCGATGAAATGGCCGATGAACACCGCCATGACCCCGAACCGGTCAAAGAACGATTGTGACTTGCGGATCAATTCGGGATGATTGCGAAACGGCCAGACGGCATAGGCGCGTTCGCCGAAATGGACGCCGATCTGGTAGGAGGCCGAATATCCCAATACGCCGCCGATCCCGCCGGCAAACCACAGTGACCAGAAATCGATGCCAGCCGCACCGATCAGGGCGCCGACGCCGATCAGAATCGCCGTTGCTGGCATCACCAGCGACAGAAAGGCCAGCGATTCGAAAAAGGCCAGCAGGAATACGATCGGAACCGCCCATTCCTGGTGGGTGCGGACGAATTCGATCGTTGCGGTGAGAAAATTCGCCGATTCCATGTTCACTCTGACAATGGTTGCACTCTGGCAAACCAGTCAACACAGGATCGTGAAGGATTGGTGGCCTTGCAAGGGGCCCGATCCAGCTTTTTCGATTTGTCGGCCATGAGCCGCACGGCTAGATGAGGACACTGCCGGTCAGGAGACCCTCATGCGCCCCATCGATCTCTATTATTGGCCGACACCGAACGGCTGGAAGATCTCCATTGCACTGGAAGAAATGGGGCTGGCCTACACCACCCATCTCGTCAACATCTCCGCCGGGGACCAGTTCCAGCCGGACTTTCTGGCGATCTCGCCCAACAACAAGATGCCGGCCATCGTCGATCATGACGGACCGGGGGGCAGGGCGATTTCGGTGTTCGAATCCGGGGCCATCCTGCAATATCTCGGACGTAAGACCGGGCTGTTCTATCCCGCCGACGAACGCGCGCGCGTCGAGGTCGAACAGTGGCTGATGTGGCAGATGGGCGGTTTCGGCCCGATGCTCGGCCAGAACCACCATTTCCGCCACTACGCGCCCGAAAAGCTGCCCTACGCCATTGATCGCTACACCAACGAGACGCAGCGCCTCTATGGGGTGCTCGACCGCCGGCTGAAGGATCGCGACTATGTGGCCGGCGACTATTCGATCGCGGATATGGCGATCGTCGGCTGGGCGAGGCTATGGGAGCGGCAGGGCCAGACTATTGCCGAATTTCCGCATGTGAAACGCTGGCTCGACGTTGTGCTCGCCCGCCCGGCGGTGCAGCGCGGCCTTGCGGTCAGCGCCGAAAAACGCGGCAGCACCGACCCGAGGGATCCCAAGGTGCAGGCTGTGCTGTTCGGCAACAAACCGAAGGGGTAGAGCACCCCGCTGCTGCTGTCCGCAACCACATGTCGGGATGACGATCCGCCGGCAGCAAGCGCAGACGTGGTGAATCGGCTGTTGAAAATACCTTCGGGTAAGCTTGATGCGTTGACCGCAAGCGCTTGATAGAAAAGCAAAAATCGACCTGCAACGGTTAATGCCGAGCAGATGAAAGCAATTGTCAGGATTTGGGCAAGCTCTTGCTAACGCTTTGGCTTAAGCCACGATTCAATTGTTGGGAGCAGGATCATACTCAATCAGGGTGCAGAAAAACCTGCACAGACAAGCGTTCGCAAAGTCAGGGCTACGTATAGAACGTGTGATTGGGAGTTAAGGGCTATGACGGTTGAGGCGATCAGGACAATGTTGCTTCCGGAAGGTAAGTCCTTCTACGATATGGGCATGTTGTATGCGACAGGCCGGGGCGGCGAGTATGATCTTGTTGCGGCCCATTGCTGGTTCAACATTGCCGCTGCCCGTGGCGATCGCGATGCGGCAGCCAAGCGTTCGGAACTGGCCGCCGAAATGTCGGCGATGGAAATCAGCACCGCCCAGCGGGCGGCGCGCGAATGGCTGAAGCTGCACTGACCGATCGCAGAATCGGGAGGCGTCAAACAGGCAGCGAGCCGGGCGGCCCTTCGGGGTCGCCCGTTGCCGTTTAAAAGCACTTTCAAGCGAAGTGGACTCCGGTTCGCGTGAAGAAAATGCGAAAAACGGGAAACTGGAGCATTTTCAAGCGAAGTGGACTCCGGTTCGCGTGAAAGTGTTCTAGGAATTGTAGCGGTGCCGGCGGTCTTGGCGATCGACGAATTCCCAGCCGCCTGCAAGTCGTCGGCCCGAGGCAACCGGCACCTTGCCGAACCCGCCCGGCAGGTCGATCACATAGCTGGGCTGGCAGAGGCCGGACAGCTCGCCGCGCAGCGCCGCAACCAGCGCCAGCCCCTCATCCAGCGGCACGCGGAAATGGGCCGTGCCGGGCGCGAGATCGCCGTGATGCAGGTAATAGGGCCGGACCCTGTTGCGCACGAAGGCGCGCATCAGGGCACTGAGGGCGGCAACATTGTCATTGACGCCGCGCAGCAGCACGCTCTGGCTGAGCAGCGCCACACCGCCGTCGGCGAGCCGTGCGAGCGCGGCCTCGGCAGCGGGCGTGAACTCGCGTGCATGATTGGCATGGACCGCGACATAGACGGCAAGACGTGTATGCCTGAGCGCGCGCACCAGCGCCTGGGTGATGGCGCCGGGTCTGACCACCGGCACCCGGCTGTGCCAGCGCAGAACCCGGACATGGCTGATGGCGGCGATACGCTTGGTGATTTCAGCGATGCGCCGCGACGACAGGATCAGCGGGTCGCCGCCGGTGACAATCACTTCGAAAATCGTCGGTTGCGCGGCGATATAGGCGAGGGCAGCGTCAATCTCGGCGGCGGTCATCGTGCTGTCGCCGGCCGGCCCGACCATTTCGCGCCGGAAGCAGAAGCGGCAATAGACCGGACAGATATGGGTCAGTTTGAGAAGCACCCGGTCCGGATAGCGATGCACCAGGCCGGGCAGGGGGGAATGGGCCGCATCGCCGATCGGGTCGGCGCTTTCCTCGGGCGCGGTTTCGAGTTCATCGGCGCGCGGGATGAACTGCCGGGCAATCGGATCATCGGCATCGCCGCGTTCGATGAGGTCTGCCATCTCGGGCGTCAGCGCCACGGCATAGCGCGCGGCGACGGTCTCAAGCGCGGCCCGCCGGGTTTCATCCACCAGTCCGGCTCCGATCAGGTCATCGATGCGGGTGAGGGGCCGCTTCATCGCGCCGGCACCCATTGCACCAGGTCGATATGCGGCGCGCCGCTGGTCAGCATCACCAGCCGGTCGAAGCCGAGAGCGCCGCCGCTGGCCGCCGGCATCTGCGCAAGGGCGGCCAGAAACTCCTCGTCGAGCGGATAGCGCTCGCCATAGATGCGCTGTTTGTCGTCCATGTCGGCGACAAAGCGGGCCCGCTGCTCATCCGCATCGGTCAGCTCGCCGAAGCAATTGGCGAGTTCCACCCCGGCGACATAGAGTTCGAACCGCTCGGCCAGACGCGGATCGGCGGGCTTTTTCCGCGCCAGTGCCGCCTCGCTGACGGGGTAATCGGTCAGGATCGTGGGCCGGCCCATGCCGAGATGCGGTTCGATTGAGGTGCTCATCAGCCGCGAGAACAGGTCCGACCAGGTGTCATCCTCTGCGACATGCAGCCCCAGGTCCCGGGCGCCTGTTGCCAGCGCGGCACGGTCAGAGGCCAGCAGATCAAGGCCGCAGTGGCGGGCGAATGCTGCGGCGACCGTCAAACGCTCCGGTTCCGTGGTCAGCGTGCAGGCGCGACCGCGCCAGAGTGCCCGATCGGTGCCGCAGACATTGGCGGCAAGCGCCAGCAGCGCCGTGCAATCAGCCATGATGGCCTGGTAGTCGGCGCCGGCGCGATACCATTCCAGCATGGTGAATTCGGGCGCGTGCAGCGGTCCGGATTCCCGGTTGCGAAACACATGCCCGAGGCTGAACAGCAGCGGCTCGCCGGCGGCCAGCAGCTTCTTGCAGGCAAATTCGGGCGAGGTATGCAGATAGCGCTGGGTTCGCTCGCCGCCGGTGGTGATCATGTCCGTGGCAAAGGCATGCAGATGCGTCTCATTGCCCGGCGAGATGGCCAGGGCGGCCGGGTCCACCTCGACAAATCCGCGCTGGCCGAACCAGTCGCGGATCGCTGCCGCCAGCCGGTTGCGGGCGAGAAGGAACGGGCGCCGGTCGGCATGGCGATCCCGGTGCCACCAGGGCGAGGAACCGCTCATTGCCCCGGCACCCCGGCGAAGCGGGCGAAGGCGGCGGCGACCTTCTCATAGGTCGGGCGCTTGTACGGCATGACCCCGGCCACGGCCTCGGCGAGACTGGCCCAGCGCCATTCGGAAAATTCGGGATAGAAGTCGGCGCCGCTGGCCGTCAGGTCGATAGCGCTGTCCTGTCCCCGAAAGCGGAAGGCAACCCAGCGCTGCTGCTGGCCGGCGAAGGCTTCCAGCCTGTGCCCGGTCGGCTCATGGGGCGGAAAGTCATAGGTCCAATACTCATCGGTCACTGCAAGCAGGCGCACGTCGGCAATACCGGTTTCCTCGGCAAGTTCGCGCCGGGCGGCAGCGATGATGTCCTCGTGTGGATCGATCCCGCCCTGCGGCATCTGCCATTCGAGGCCGGGCAGCACATATTCCGGCCCGTCGCTGATTGATTTGCCAAGAAAGACACGGCCTTGCCGGTCAAACAGCGCGATGCCGACATTGAAACGATAGGGTTTGGCCATGCCCGTTGATGCTATTGCAGGCGGATCAGTGTCAAGCCGATGACGATCAGCACGGCGGCGAGAATGCGATTGAGGCGCAGCGGCTCCTTGAGGAAGACCACGGCGATCACCGCTCCGAACAGCACCGAGGTCTCGCGCACAGCGGCCACCAGCGGGATCGGCGCCACGGTCATCGCCCAGATGGCGATGGTGTAGGAACCGCAGGACATGGCGCCGCCGGCCAGTCCCTGCGGCCAGAAGCCGAGGATCGGTTTCATTGCCTCGCCTCCTCGCAGCCACAGGACAAACAGGGTGAGGGCCATGCCATCCATGACAAACAGCGCGGCGCTGTAGGCGAGCGGATTGCCGGAAGCCCGCGCTCCTGACCCATCGGCGAGCGTGTAGCCGCAGATGGTGACGGCGGTCAGCCCGGCAAACAGCAGCGCCCGTCGGTCCATGTGGGTGGCATCCTTGGCGCTGCGCAGCGACATGACGAAGATGCCGAGGCCAAGCATGCCGATGCCGGCCGCACCAAGCTGCGTCAGCGGTTCGCCCAGCAGGATAACGGAGAACAATCCGGTCAGCAGCGGCGCCGAGCCGCGCGCCACCGGATAGACCTGCCCCATGTCGGCGAGCCGATAGGCGCCCGCCAGAGCAAAATAATAGCCCATATGCAGGATGGTCGAGGCAATCAGCCAGATAAGGGTCGAGGCCGGCGGCAGCCCGGTAAAGAACAATGCCGGCAAGGCAATCACGGAGCCGGCCGCATGGATCAGCACCATCGCCATGAGCGGATCGAGCCGCAGCTTGAGCATGGCGTTCCAACCGGCATGAAGCGCGGCAGCGGCAAGAACGGTCAGGAAAACGGCAAGCGAAATGGCGAGGGCCCTCAATCCAGGGCCAGCACGCCCTCCCGAGTCAGGTCTCAACTCTGCGGCAGGGCCGGTCCTTGATCAAGCGGCGAACGCTGTGCAGCGCGAGAATTACTCGACGCCGATCTGGACCTTCATGCGCACCAGAACCCGGTCGCCGGTATGGTTGCAGCCCTCCACCCGCATGCGGGAAAGATAGAGGTCGGCGCTTGCGCCGGTGGTTTCGAAATTGCGCGAGGCCGAGGCGCGGTCGATCAGCGTCGGGTAGGAATTGAGATAGTCCGCGCCGCAGGCATTGTCGTAGAGGGTCTTGGTCGCCATCACCAGCCGCGGTTCGCTCCATGTCCTGAGATCACGCGAGGCGGCAGCATAGATGCCGGCGACGGGAAAGCGCTGCCTGTCCTGCGAGGCCTGAAACACGGCGATCCACTGGCCGGACGGGGTATGGCGGGTTACCGACCCGACCGGGGCGGGGAAGGGCGCCAGCGTCATGCAGGGCGGTGTGTCCGTCTTGCCGCGATAGGGATCGCTGTGGCGTATCGTGAAGCCGGTGCCGTCGAACGCATGCCAGCGCGAGGGATCGGCAATGGTATCGGTGCGGAACAGGCAGACGCCGCTGTCCTGTCCCTTCCATCCGGTGGTCGAGGCGAGCATGTAATGCCATACGCCGTCGGAGACGATGTTGGACGGGTTGAAAAAGCCCCGGTGCCGCCCCTGCTCGACGGTTTGCGGAAACGGCGCGCTGGCCACGACCGGCCGGGCGGCCTTGACGAAGCTCTGGCCACCATCGCCGGATCGTGCCGCCAGCACGGTATTGAACCAGCAGGCCATATAATCCTTGAAGGCGCACCGGCCGGGATGGGCCTGCGCCTGATACTCGTGATGGACCAGCGCATGGATGATGCGACCGTCGCCGGTCCAGGTGGCGGTGATCCAGCTGCGGTCGTCGTAGGCGGCAGGATCGGCGCTGCCGCTGCCGCGAAACACGACGGTGCAGTCCGGTTTCAACGCATCGAGCGACGGGCCGACCAGCGCCCGGTTCTCGAAATGCAGCGCGAACATCCGGACATTGCCCGCCGCATCGCGATAGGCGCGCGGCGGCACGTCGGGAACATCATGGCGGTCGCAGGCATCGTGCTTGGGATCGAACACGATCTCCTCGGGCCCGTCGAGCACGATGCGCGGCGGGTTCGGGCGATCATTGGGCGCAGCCTGGCCGCGCGTGCCGAGCGTGATCACCAGCACGATCAGAGCCAGAACCATGCGAACGAGGCCGTTGCGGAACATCAGCGTGTTTCCCGTGGCAGGATCCTGGCCCCAGAATGCGGCCGCGACCTTCAAGAAACCGTTGATGCCGCGCCGGGCAACGCGAAAGGCTCGCCTTGTCGGCCCGCATGTGCTAGAGCATGCTGCGATTAAGTGGAAGCCGGTTAATCGCCAAAGCATGCTCTAAACTATTGATAGCGATCACGTTACTGTGTTTTGATGATTCTATCAAAACACAGCGTGATCTAGCCGGAGCGCCGGGCGCCAGCGGCCGTGAACCATGAGAGACAGGCGATGTCGGATATCTTTCGCGAAGTTGACGAGGAATTCAAACGCGATCAGGTCGCCCAGACGGTCAAGAAGCACAGCAATCTCATCATCGGCCTGTTGCTGGCTGTGGTGATCGGGGTCGGCGGCTATCGCACCTGGCAGTATTTCGAGACAAAGAAGGCGATCGAGGCGGGACAGAAGTTCGAGGTCGCGTTGGCGCTTGCGTCCGATGGCAAGGCGGATGAGGCCAAGGCGGCGTTCGAGGCGATGGCCCGCGAGGCGCCGAAGGGGTATCAGATGCTGGCGCGGTTCCGCCTCGCCTCCGATCTGGCCCGAACCGATGTTGCCGGCGCGATCAAGGCCTATGAGGCGCTGGCCGCCGATGCGTCGATCGACCAGACGCTGCGCGATCTGGCGAGCGTGCGTGCCGGTGTCCTGATGGTCGACACTGCCGGCTATGACGATCTGAAGGCCCGGCTGGAACCGCATGTGGCGCAGGGCAAGGCCTGGCGTCTGGCCGCTCGCGAAGCCCTGGGGCTGTCGGCCTACAAGGCGGGCCAGCTCGACAGGGCAGGCGGTTATTTTGAGCAGGTGCTGGCTGATCCGGCCGCCGGCCAGGCCGTTCGCCAGCGCGCCGAGATGATGCTCGCCCTGGTCCGCGGCGGCGCTGCCCCGGCAAAGTAATGCATCCCACAATCGTCATTGTCGGCCGGCCCAATGTCGGCAAGTCGACGCTGTTCAACCGTCTGGTCGGCAAGAAGCTGGCGCTCGTCGATGACCAGCCGGGCGTAACGCGCGACCGCCGTTCTGGCGAGGCGCGGCTGATCGATCTCACCTTCACCATTGTCGATACCGCCGGTTTCGAGGACGAGCCGGCAGCCTCGCTGGCCGGACGCATGCGCCGCCAGACCGAGGCGGCGATTGCCGAGGCCGATGTCATCCTGTTCGTCATCGACGCGCGCATCGGCGTCCACCCTGATGATGCGCATTTCGCCAATCTGGTGCGCAAGAGCGGCAAGCCGGTGATCCTGATCGCCAACAAGGCGGAGGGGCGGGGCGGCCTTGCCGGCGCCTATGATGCGTTTTCGCTGGGGCTGGGCGATCCGCTGCCGTTTTCCGCAGAGCATGGCGAGGGCATCGGCGAATTGCACGAGGCGCTGCGCCATTACATCGGTGTTCCGGCGGACGAAGCGGAGGACGATGATGGCTCCGGCGACAGCGAGGATGAGGAGACGAGCCGCGGCGACAAGCCGATGCGCATCGCCATCGTCGGTCGTCCGAATGCCGGCAAGTCGACGCTGATCAACACGCTGATCGGCGAGGATCGGCTGCTGACCGGCCCGGAAGCCGGGATCACCCGCGATTCCATCGGCATCGACTTTTCCTGGCGCGGCCGCGCCATCCGCGTGTTCGACACCGCCGGACTGCGCCGCCGCGCCCGTATCGAGGAAAAGCTGGAAAAGCTCGCCGCCACCGACGCGATCCGCGCCGTCAAATTTGCCGAAGTGGTGGTGATCCTGCTCGATGCGACGATCCCGTTCGAGAAGCAGGACCTGTCGATCGTCGATCTGGTCGAGCGCGAGGGCCGGGGCGTCGTCATCGGCCTCAACAAATGGGACCTGATCGAGGCGCGGCAGGGCAAGCTCGCCGAATTGCGTGAAACTGCCGACCGGCTGCTGCCGCAGGTCAAGGGCTGTCCGCTGGTGCCGGTCTCGGGCCTTGCCGGCGAGGGGCTCGACCGGCTGATGCAGGCAATCGTCAAGGTCGAGGAGATCTGGAGCCGCCGCGTTTCCACCTCCAGCCTCAACCGCTGGCTCGAAAGCGCGATCGCCGCGCATGCGCCGCCCGCCGTCTCCGGGCGCCGCATCAAGATCCGCTACATGACGCAGCCCAAGTCCCGGCCGCCGTATTTCGCGCTGTTCGGCAACCAGCTCGGCGCGCTGCCCGATGCCTACAAGCGCTACCTGGTCAATGGCCTGCGCGAACGCTTCGATCTGCCGGGCGTGCCGATCCGCCTGTCGCTGCGCACCTCCGACAATCCCTACGCGGGCCGCAAGAAAAAGCCGGAGTGAACGGACCGACTTGCCTCGCGCCGTCATTCCGGAAGGGCCGTCAGGCCCTGTCCGGAATCCATCTTTGCGCCTTCGTCAATTGCACTGTCCCCAAGATGGATTCCGGGCTCTCGCTTTCGCTCGCCCCGGAATGACAGTGGAGATGCACCGCCGCTGTCATTCCGGAAGGGCCGTCAGGCCCGGTCCGGACACCCTCTTTGCGCCCTCACCCCTTGCACCTTCGGCCGGCTCAGGCCGGCTGCTCGAACGAAATCACGGAGCGCGTTGGAAAATCAAACAGTTTCCCGGTCTCGTGCCACTCCGGCGAGGCCAGTTTGACAAGATCGGGAACCAGAGCTTCCGGCCGGGGCAGCGTCTCCGCATCCTCGCCGGGCATGGCGTTGGCGCGCATGGCGGTGCGCATCGGGCCGGGATTGACCAGCATGGCCCGCACTGGCGTGATGTTCATCGTTTCCGCCGCATAGGCGCGCACCAGAGCCTCCAGCGCCGCCTTCGAGGCGGCATAGCATCCCCAGAACGCCCGCACGCGCCGTGCCGCGCCCGACGACAGCATGATGACCCGGCCGGCATCCGACAGTCGCAGCAGCGGATCCAGCGATTTCAGCAGGCGGAAATTGGCCGTGACATTGACGCGGAACACCTCGTCGAACACCTTGGCATCGAGATGGGCGACCGGCGAGATCGTGCCGAGCACGCCGGCATTGCCGACAAGAATGTCGAGCCGGCCCCAGCGCCGGTCGATGACCGGGGCGAAGCGGTCGACCGCTTCCAGGTCCTTGAGGTCGATCGGCACCAGCGTCGCGCTGCCACCTGCGGTCTTGATGGCATCGTCGAGTTCCTCAAGTCCGCCGACCGTGCGGGCGGCGGCGAT
>DAOMXG010000069.1:0-11846 GCA_035436995.1 Beijerinckiaceae bacterium | reverse complement strand
CGAACAGGGCATGCACGAGATCGCCCCGCTCGCGGGCAGCGCGACGTTCGGGCGTATCGACCTGATCAATGGCGGCGAGCAGGCGCGACGGCTTGAGAGGAGGCGCTGGCACCGTTTCGGGCAAGGCTGGCCGGTCAACCCAGTCAGGACGCTGTTCTGCGTCCTGCCGACTCGGTTCCGGCTCCTCTGCAGGCGCGGCCGGTGGCGTGGTGACCGAGACAAACCGCACGATCTCGCGGCCATCGTCCTCCCGTATCAGGATGCCGGCTGGCTTAAGCCCGGTTTGAATCATCGCATACCAGCTGTCCGACTTGAGCTTGGCCGGATCGCCCCAGCCGGCAACATAGAGCCGGTCACGCGCCCGTGTCATCGCCACATAAAGCTGACGGCGATATTCCTGCATTCGCTCCTGCCGCCGCTTTTCGGCAAGCGTGCGGACCAGGCCGGGAGCCGACTTGAGGGCGCGGGACCAGAGCAGCAGGCCGGTGTCGTCCGGCCCATCGGGAACCAGGAACACCGGCTTGTCCTTCTGGGAGACCGGCAGGCGTTGGGGATCGGCCAGATAGACGATTCGCGCCTCAAGCCCCTTGGCGCCATGCACGGTGAGGATGCGCACCGCCCCGCCAGCCTGGTCCTGCTCACGCTTGACGTCCGTCGTCAGCCGCTCGAAGGCCTCGATCTCGCCGGCAAGCGACGCCGGCGCACGGGATTGGCGCGCCAGAACCTGTTCGAGAAACAGATCGATCCCCTCGGAAGCCTCCGGCCCCAGCCGGGACATGAGCTTGAGACGCCCGCCCATCGGGGTCAGGATTGCCGAGAAGAACCCGAAGGGCGTCTCGCTGCTCGCCAGCCTCCGCCAATCCGTCAGGATTGCAAATGCCTCCGTGAATCGCGCCTCCCCGGACATCTCCAGCGCTTCAACAAGGCTGCCTGGGCGCCCGGCACAGAGTGATATGAGGTCGTCATCAGTCAAACCGATCAATGGCGATTTCAGCGCCGTGGCCAGGGTCAGATCGTCCTCAGGCAGCAATGTCGCACGAGCGGCAGCGATCAGATCGAGGACGGCGGCCTGCTCGGTAAGGCGCATGCGGTCTGCGCCGGCCACTGGCAAGCCCTTGCGCTTGAGGGCACGGATCAGCGCACCGACAAAGGCATCGCGTCGCTGCACCAGCACCAGGACATCCCCCGGACGAATGCGCCGTCCGTCGTCGGCGAACCGCTCGCCGGCGCAGAGCGTGGCGATATGGCCTGCCAGCCGCTCGGCCAGAACCGCCGGCGAGGAACGGGCGCCGAGCGCATCGATTTCCTGCCAGGGGTCCTCCGGTCTGCTGCTGGCCACATGTTCAAGCGGCCAGATCTCGACAAGGCCCGGTTCCTGCTTGCGAACGGTTTCGTGCAAGGTCGGCTCGGGGAGCGCGGTCAGCCCGTCGAAATGGGCGGGCATGGCAAACACCCGGTCGACGGCATCAAGCACATCGGCCACGGTGCGGAACGAGGACGTCAGCGGCAGGGCATGGAAAGGCAGGCCTGCCGCCTCTGCGGCATTCTGCAGCTTGATGCGACTGTTGTAGAATTCCTTCGGCTCGGCACCCTGAAACGAATAGATCGATTGCTTCTCATCGCCCACTGCAAAGACCGTGCGGCGCAAGGACCGGGCGCCGTCTCCGGCAAAGAACTCAGCCGTCAGAGCCTCGGCGATCTGCCACATCGCCGGCGTCGTATCCTGCGCCTCGTCGATCAGCAGATGGTCGATGCCGCCATCGAGCTTGCGCAGAACCCAGGCCGAGCCATGACCGGCCACCAGAAAACGTGTGCGCTCGATGATGTCATCGAAATCAACCAACGCCGCTCGACGCTTGGCCGCCTGAAAACGGCTGAGGATGTCAGCCAGAACCTGCATCAGGGCGGCTGACCATCGCGCGACTGCAAAGGCGCGTTGCCGGTCGAGATAGGCCGGCAAACGGGCCTTCGTCTGCCCGATCGCCTCGGCAAGCCAAGGCAGCGCCTCGGCAATGGCCTTGGTCACTATCTTGTCGCGCAGCGTGCCTTTTCCTGTCACGAACAGATCGGCCAGCCTGTCGACAGCAGCCACATCGTCCGGCTTGGCCGCCGCTTCATGGAGCATCGTCACAAAAGCACGATCGGTGGGCGTGCTGGCGCGTGCGCCAACCGAGGATTCCGCCTTCGGCCACAGATGGCGGGCAAGACCCTGTTCAAGAAAGGCGGCCGCGAGCCCGGACGGGGTCTCGCTCGCACCAAGCCCCAACAGGCGTTTCACCCGTATGGCAAGCGCCTCAGTCGTTGCCGGCTGCAAGCGAGCCCGGCGGATCAGCGGAAAGCCGGCGGCAATCAACTCGGACAGCGCATTCTCGCCCATCAGGTTGATGAGGTCTGCGAGCGCACGGCCATGCTCGCTGTCCGGGCTGGCAAGACCGGCGGCCAGACTGTCCCGCCGGGCCGTAGCGCTGATTTCGGCGCCGGCGAAATCATCCATCACCGCAAAACGCGCCGGCACATTGGCTTCGAACGGAAACAGATGCAGCAGCCGTTCGGCAAAGGCATGGATGGTTTGCAGTTTCAAACCGCCCGGCGTTTCCACCGCCCGGGCAAAGAGCTGCCGGGCCCGGGCGCGGCAATCCGTATCGGGCGGAGCGCCGGTCAAGTCCGCGATACGATGCGCAAGCTCCGCCTCATCAAGGCGGACCCAATCGGCAAGCTCAGTGAAAATGCGGTTCTGCATCTCGGCTGCCGCCGCGCGGGTATAGGTCACGCACAGGATGCGTTCGGGTGGCGTGCCGTCGAGCAGCAGCCTGATGACCCGCTGGGTCAGGATGGTGGTCTTGCCAGAACCGGCATTGGCCGCCAGAAAAACCGAAGCGCCGGGGTCGATGGCGCAGGCACGGTTGCGCTGCTCTGTCTCGGAAAGCTGAACCTTGCGGGAGGGGCCGGCGCCGCTCATGTCTCGCCCTCCGCCTCGTCCGACACATCCTCGCCTTCGCCGGCCAGCGACCATTCGAGATGGCGGGCGAGATGGTCATACCCCGAGGTATAATCCCGTTTGCGCGGAATGCGGCGGCTGACAAAGCCGATCTCGCCCTTGAGATATTGATCAAGATGCTGGGTCAGCCTGGCAAGCTGCGCCTCGGACACCTCGGCCAACGTCTCATGCGTCGGCTTGACATCATGCTGCTTGCCCTGGCCGTCCGTTCGGGCCACCGCTACGTGACAAAGGCTGACTGAAGGCATCTGTGCCGGTCGTGCGACGCCGGAGAAAGCGCCTCGCATCGCCAATGCTGCGGTCAGAGGCAGTTGCGGTGCCAGTCCGGCCAGAACCTCCTTGTTGCCGGGGACCGTTCCGGTCTTGTAGTCGATCACCGCCAGCTCCGGTTGATCGAATAGATCAGACCGTTCCTCGATCCGGTCCGCCCGGCCGATCAGGGTCAGCCGCCGCCCGCCCGTCAGATCCAGCGTGAAGCGGCCGCTGCATTCGACATGCAGCCGGATGAGCGCCGATCGCCGCTCAGTGTCCCATCGGACAAACCAGGGGGCAAAGCCGGAAAACTGTCGCCACCAGAAGGCAAAAGTGTCCGGCGCCTCCTTAGCCATGCCGGCGAAGGCCTTCTCGCCTGCGCAAAGCAGCGCTTCCTCACGTCGGTCCGGTGCCAGTTCGCCGGCAATCCTGGAATAGTCGGCGAGAGCCTGGTGGACAGCAATGCCCGGGTCGCGTGCATCAAGCGGCGGCTCGATCGGATCGAGTTCATCAAGCCCGAGCACGCGGCGCGCGAAGATTCGATAGGGATCGCGATAGAGCGTTTCGATCTCGGTCAGGTTGAGTTCGTCCGGGAACAGATCCGGCGGAACCTTTGGCGCCGGCCGCTCGGCCGCAACCACCTGATCAGGCAGATCAAGTGCGCGGGCAAGGGCGATATAGCGGTGCCCCTTGTGCAATAGAGCCGCGCTTGTCTTGGCGCCGAGATAGGCGGTCAGCCGGCGCAGAAAGCGCGAGGCGACCGTCGGCGCACCATCCCGCCGCGCAGCACGGCACAAGAACACCTCCCGCCCTCCGAGCCCCATCATGAAATCATGGGCGCTCTGGCCGATGCGGCGCTCCTGCGGTTGCAGTCCAAGGGCAATCCGCATCGACCGGTTGAGAAAGGCATCGGCCCGGGCCTCGGGCGGAAAGACCCCTTCGTTGAGGCCGGCCAGCAGAATGCGATCGGCGTCGATCAGGCGCGATTCGAGCAGGCCCCAGATCTTGAGCCGGGGATGCGGCGGTTGCCAGGTGCGGATGGTCTCTTCGGCCAGCAGCGCCTCGAACAGGCCGATGTAGTCGGCAAGGGCGAGATCGGAAAGGTCAAGCTGGCTGCCGGTCAGTTGATCGAACACGGCGGCCAGCGCCCTGCCGTCGTCGCGTTCGCTCCAGTCGTCGGCCGCGCCATCGCCCTCCAGCAGGGCCTCGCACAGGGCGCGGTGGGCGGCGGCGGCCCCGGCCAGGCTCGGTGAACTCCCGGCAAAAGTCGCAAGAAACCCATCGAGGGCAGCAGACAGCCGGCGGGCATGCGTTTCTGCCGCAGCCAGACGGTCGGGCGGCAGACGCCGACGCGGAGCGGGATCGCGGCGACCAGGATGCTTCTTCTGTGCCTCCACCAGGACCATTGGCAGGCGTTCAAGCACGGCACGCCCGAACCGCTGGCCGCGCAGACCGGCGATTTCGACAGCCGAAACCACGGCTGCCCGGTCCGCATCGGGCGCTCCCAGACGACACAGCGGGTGCCGCAGCAAGGCCAGCAGATCCCTCGCTGCACCGCTTTCGGCGACCTGCAATGCCAGGCGGGCGAGGCCCGCGATCGGCGTGCCCGCCAGCGGCACCCCGGCCGATTCCGTCGCAGCGATGCCCCAGCGCTGCAACTCGGCGATCACAGCTTGGGTCAATTGTCTGTCCGGCGTGATGAGCGCGGCGGTCTTGCCTGGTGTTTCCAGGGTCTCGCGCAGCACAAGGGCGATGGCCAGCGCTTCCTCGCGCGAATCCGCCGCCTCGATCAGGCACAGCCGTGCTTTGGCATCGGCCAGGTCTGCCTCCGACAAGGCGCGTGTCTGCCACAGGGCGGTTGCCTCGGCGGGACGAAAGACCTCGCTTGCCAGCCTTTCGGCGGGAGTCTCTCGGGCAAGACCCAGCCGGTGCACCTCGGAGCGCTGAAGACCGATGCGGTCGAGCGTGCGCTTGAGCAGCGCCTGCGGATGGGCGTAGCGGGTTGGCAGATCGGCGGCCATATGGCCGATCCTGCTCCAGGTTGCGTCGTCCAGCGTCAGATCAAGGCCCGGCAGCACCACTGCGCCCATCGGCAGCCGGGCGATGGCGGCCATCAGATCGGCTGTCGCCGCGACCGAGCCGGTGGAACCAGCCACCACCATTGGCGTCGGTGGCGGCGCTTCCGCCAGACTGGCGGCGAGGCGGCGCAGGCTGTCGCGGGTGATTGTGGCGGCATCACGTTGCTGCCATTCGGCCAGCGTCTCCGGCCAGGCCTGGGCGGCAATGGACAGAAAGGTCTGCGTCAGTTGCCAGTAATCGTCGTGGCGCTCAGGGTCATAGGAAGCCGGCATCGCTGCGGCGAGGCGGTCGAGCGGGACATCCTCGATGATCATCTCGTCAATCAGCCGGGCAAGATCGCCGGCGAGCGCGAAAGCATCGGTGCGCGAGGATGCAACGTAGAACGGCTCCCTATCGCCCGCCGGCCCACGCAGGCCGGCAACCGCATCGCGCCAGCGCTCGATCAGCCCGAACAGGGCCAGCCGGCGATCAAGGGCGGCGACGGCGACAGGCCCGCCTGCATGGTGCGCCAGTCGCCTTTCCAGGCTTGCATCCAGCGCGTCCTCATCGCCAAGCGGAATGATCCTTGGCAGCAGAACGGCTCCGCCTTCTGCCTGACTGGCAAAGGCCGACAGCAATGCATCGCCGGCACGACGGGTAGGCACAAAGACCTCCGCAGCGGCAAACTCCCCCGGAGTGAGCGGTGACGGGCGGCCAAACAGCCGGCCGGATGCGAACGCCTCGATGAAAGCAGCCAGAAACGGTTGTCCGACCGGGATTGTGGCAACGCGCGGCACGGGCCGGCGCGGCGCCACGATGCTCACAGCTGGCTCTCCGACAGGGCACGCTCGGCCTCGATGACCGCTTCGGGCGTGCCGACATGCATGAACACGCCATCGAGCCGCAGGCCGAACAGCCGATCGCGCTCCGCAGCGCGGCGGAACAGCGTCACCAGCGAGAATTCCTCCGGCGTATCGGCAAACAGCTGCGGTTGCAGGATGGCTGCGCCGCAATAGGCGAAGGGAGCAACCTCCCCCGGCGCCGGCCAGCGGATGCGCCCCGCCTGGTCCATCACGAAATCGCCACGATTGCCCCAGCCAATGGTTGAAACTGTGGGAGCCAGCAGAAGCAGGATGTCCATCCTGTAAGGATCGAAGGCTGCCGCCATGCGCTTCAGGTTCGAGACCGGACCATCCAGCCAGATCGTATCGGCATTGAGCGAGAAAAACGGGCCCTGCCCCAGCAGCGCAAGAGCCTTCTTCACGCCACCACCGGAATTCAGGATGCGGTCGCGCTCGTCAGAGACGACAACAACCGGCTCACGCCATGTCCTGACATGGGCTTCCAGCATATCGGCAAAGTAGTGCACGTTGACAACGGCACGGCGTATTCCGGCCCCGGCGAGCTTGGCCAGATTGTAATCGATCAGCGTCCGACCGGCGACCTCAACCAGCGGCTTTGGCCGGCTGTCGGTCAGCGGGCGCATGCGGGTGCCAAGCCCGGCTGCCAGAATCATGGCCGCATTGCTGAGGGGATCGGCATTCATGCGATGCCACCCGCTTTCCTAATCCGGTGTGATGAGGCCGGGAACATGGGTCTCATACCAGATCTTGAGATCGCTCAGGGCCGGGTGGGCCAGGGAACGCGACAGATTGCGGGCGATGCGCGGCAGGTGCTTGAGATAGTGCGGCTTGCCGTCGCGATGATTGAGACGGGCAAAGATGCCGAGGATCTTGGTGGCGCGCTGGGCGCCCGTCACCGCATAGGCCCGGGCGAAGGCGCCGTTATCGAAGCTGGCATCGGCCTCTTTTCGCTGCCGGACATAATAACCGACCAGCTTGAGTTCGAGCTCCGCCGGAACATCGAGCCGTGCATCCTGCGCCAGCGAGACGACATCGTAGGCCGGGGGACCAAGCACACAATCCTGAAAATCGAGCAGGCCGACACGCCGGACACCCTGCCGATCAGCCAGCCACATCAGGTTGGGGGAATGCACATCGCGAAGGGTCCAGGTGACCGGCTCGGTCAGAATCGGGGTCAGGGCCTTGGCCCAGAGATCGGAAAAACCGACCCGCGCGCTCATGGCCAGCGCATGCTGCCCGACGTGCGGCAGATACCAGTCAGGCAAGAGTTCGGTTTCCATCAGCAGCGCTTCCAGATCATAGCGCGGGATGGTGTGGCTGCTGCCCTCGGCAACCGGCAGGGTTTCGGGCAGGTCCATAGCGTGCAGCCGGGCCAGCATGGAAACCGATTCCAGATAACGCTCGGCGACCGGAGCCCCGTCCACAGCGATGCCTTCGCGGCCGAAATCCTCAAGCACCAACACCCCGGCGGCAAGATCGGCTGCATAAATTTCCGGTGCGCTGAACCCGCGGTCAGCCAGGCCGCGGGCCAATGCGACGAAAGGACGCACATCCTCGGCCAGCTTGACGATCTGGCTGTAGGGCCGGCCGCCGCGCACCGGGGGGCCGTCCGGCCGCTTAGGGGCAATCATCAGGATCGCGCTGGCCGAACCATCGCCACGGGTCAAGCGCTCATAGGAGCGGCTGGAAGCATCGCCCTGGATATGCGTCCTCGTGACGTCGGTCCAGCCGCAGGCTGCCTGCGCCTCGTGCACAGCGTGCATCAGCGCAAGTCGGGGAGCAAAGCTGCCGTGGCCGGTCAGCCTGGCCCTGCGGCGCTCGCCTTCCGGTCCGTCCAGGACAAAACGGATATCGAGCCGGTCATCAGACAAGTCGGTGCCGGCACGCTCGGCCCATTCAACCAGCAGGATCGCGGTTTCATCAATCTCGTTCCAGCCGAGCGTCTCCATCTCCTCCGGTCGCTCGATGCGGTAGAGATCGGCATGAACAATCGGACCGCGGCCCCCGTCATAGGTCTGAATCAACGTGAATGTCGGGCTAGGAACATCAAGGTCGGGGCTCTCGCAGAGATGCCGGATCAACGCTCGGGCAAAGCTGGTCTTGCCAACCCCGAGCCCGCCGCCAAGGGTGACAAGATCGCCGGGTTGCAGGATTTCAGCCAGGCTGCGGGCCAAGGCCTCCGTTGCCGCCAGTGATGGCAGAGACAACCGCCAGGAATGTTCGGTTGCTTGTGCGGGAACCGCAGCAATGCCAGTGCGTTCGGCGCCAGCCATGGCTCAGCCCGCCGCCTTTGCGCTACCGCCCAGCGCCGCTGCGGCAGGCATGGAGCAGACAACCTGACGCAAGCCATCCGGCATCGCCTCGACATTGAGCTGGCCGTGATGCATTTCCACCAGTGATCGCACGATCGACAGGCGCATGCTCTGTCCGCGCTCAATCCGGCGCTGGGCCTCGTCGCCGGGTCCGGGATGTCCCGCGCCATTGGCAGGACCGCGGTCAACAACCCTAAGGATGATGCGATCGCCTGTCCGTTCGGCCGCCAGCAACACCGTGTCGCCGGGGTCGGAACAGGCAATCGCGTTGGCCATCAGATTGAACAGGATCTGCCGGACGCGACGCTCATCCCCCAGGAGAACCCCGATATCCGGCGCGATCGACAGGCGCAGGTTGACACCCGCGCCGCCAAGCCGGTCCTTAAGGCCGGTGGAGGCCTCCTCGATCGAGGTGCGTAGGTCAAGCCGGGCAATCTTGAGATCGAGCCGGTTGGAATCGATGCTGGCCAGATCGAGAATGTCGTTGATCAGAGCCAGAACCGAATCTGTCGCGCGCATCAGGTCATTGGCGTAGCTGCGCTGGCGTTCATTGAGCGGCCCTGCCGTTCCGGTGGCAAGCAACTGGGCGATGCCGACAACACTGGTCAGCGGCATGCGCAGTTCAAACGAAACGTTGTGGATGAACTCCGACTTGAACCGCGAAGCCGATTCCAATGCCTGATTGCGCTCGGAAAGCATGCGTGCCGCATTGACGGTCGAGGTGACATCCTCGACGGTCAGCAACGAGGCGCCCTCCGGCAGCGGCGTCAGCAGCAGTTGCAGCACCTTTCCGTTGGAATTGCGGGCCTCAAAGGCGCGATTGATCCGCTCGTCCGGCAATCCGCAGACGATCGAGCGGATTTCGGTCCAGGTCCCTTGCGTTTCACGCGGGCAAAGCCGGGCAACTTCATCGATATGCGGGGATTGGGCAAGCAGGTCGGGCTGGATCCCCCACAAAACCGCAAAGGCGGGGTTGGTGAATTGCAGCCGGCCGTTGGTGCCGAAAACCGCAACCCCTTCAGCGAGCGCATCCAGCGTTTCGCCCTGCATGGAAGCCAGGCGATTGTAATTCTGCTTGAGAGACATCTGTTCGGTGATGTCATCGAACAGATAGGTGACCCCGCCGGCGGTGGAGGGGCTGGTCACGA
Source organism: Beijerinckiaceae bacterium (assembly GCA_035436995.1). Taxonomy (GTDB): domain Bacteria; phylum Pseudomonadota; class Alphaproteobacteria; order Rhizobiales; family Beijerinckiaceae; genus JAIUNP01. Next base: position 2,215 of record DAOMXG010000069.1, on the reverse strand, counting down.
CCCGCAGCGAACGGCCGGAGGGCAGCAGCCAGATATCCTCCAGCATCTCATTGGATGTATAACTTTGCTGCAACCCCTGCTTCCAGGCGCGAAAGTCGGATTGCTCGGGCAGCTTGCCATCGGCCCTCAGCCGGTCGAGGATCTCCATGTCAGTGGGCCGGTTGGCGAGAAACCGATCATCGAGCTGCCAAAGATCGTTGAAGGCGCGGTTGAAATAGGCAAGCCGCTGATGGCGGTCGAACAGTGCCACGGCGGTCGAAAGCTGGTCGAGCGTGCGCACATGGGCGGCGGTGAGCTGCTTGAAATCGCGTTTGGCGCTCTCAAGGTCGGTGACATCCACCGCGATGCCTCCGCTGCTGCCATCAGCAGCAAGGACATCGACAATGTCCATGCTGCGGCGATCGCCCGCGACCACCACCTGGGCCGTCCCCCGGAAAGCCGATTGGGACGAACGGCTGGCATTGATCGCCTCCCGCGTCGCGCTTTCCATCAGATCAAGCCCTCTGGACAGGACGTCGTCGCGGTCGCGGCCCTCGACGGCCGTCACATAGGCTGCATTGACAAAAGCAAGCCGGCCATCGCTGTGGCGCAGCCAGACAGGCTGGGGAATGGCATCCAGCATCAACCGGATCGAGGATACAAAGCGCTCCTGCGTCGCCAGCTCGCCACTGACCCGGACCAGATCCTGACAGACGCCGGTGACCAGACGCAGCCGCATCACGGCGCGCCCCGACACCGGCTGTCCATCAGCCTCCATCACCGCGCCGGATTGCGATCGGACCTGCAGCGAAAACCGCTGGCCCGTGGCGCGCAACCGGTCAATCGCCTCGACCAGACGGGGGCGATCCGCCTCGCTGAGCCAATCCTCGAAACTCAGGACGCGCCTAGGGACGATGCTTTGGCCAAGGATGCTGGCATCGCCTTCGAATTCCGGCTGGCCTCCAGGACCGTCCCAGCAGACGAACACCTGTGGTTCCGAACCCATGAACAGGCCCGCGCGTTCAGCCCGGATCTGCAGATCGGCAATTGTCGCGCGGTGCTTTTCGTATTCCTCGTTCCACAGCCGGCGTGCCCGCACATGCAGGATGGCGATGGTGGCCGAGAAGATCGACAAGCCGATCAGCAGCATACCCATCGGACCGTTGAGATCAAAGCGGATGGCATCAAACCGCGTGGGAAGAACGGACGTAACCAGGCGCAGCCCTACCTCGTCGGTCGCCGCAGCCGGCCCAAGCCCGAGCGAAAGGACGCCGAGCACGGTCGAGGCCGCACCCATGAGACGGCACCTCAGCGTCCGCGCAGGGACTTGCGCCGATGCTCCAGCTGCGCCAGCCATGCGATTGAACCTCTCCCGCGCCGTTGGAAAATGGTCGTGCCGCTTCGAATCACTGCCACTTTAATCGCGCGCTGCAATTGTCACATTAACTTTCTGCATCATCGTTTTGCCACCCGGTCGCCGACGCTCGGGCAGGGGTCGCAACGATTTCTGTCAGGATTGGGCAGACCTGTGCGTATCCCGGCAGAGGCCCTACCAGATCGGTGAGACCATCAAAGTGCCGTGCGACTCCGCAACGCAGCGGCCAATGTGCCCTCGTCGAGATAATCGAGTTCGCCGCCCACCGGCACGCCATGAGCGAGCCGGGTGATCCGAACCCCGGAAGGTGCCAGAAGATCGGTGAGATAATGGGCTGTGGTCTGGCCATCAACAGTTGCGTTGAGCGCGAGGATCACCTCCTCGACACGGTTGCCCGTCACCCGATCAAGGAGCGGGGCGATCGCCAGGTCCTTTGGGGTGACCCCGTCAAGCGGTGACAGAACTCCGCCAAGTACGTGATAGCGTGCATTGATCACCCGGGCCCGCTCCAGAGCCCAGAGATCGGCAACCGTCTCAACCACAATCAGGATGCGATCATCCCGCCTCGGATCGCGGCAGAGGGTGCAGGGGTCAGCGGTATCGATGCTGCCGCATTGCGAACAGGTGCGGATGCGCTCGGCGGCAACCTGCATGGCTGCGGCCAGCGGGGCGAGCAGATCCTCCCTGCGGCGGATGAGTTGCAGCGCCGCCCGGCGGGCCGAGCGCGGGCCAAGCCCCGGAACGCGCGCCAGCAGCTGGATAAGTCGTTCGGTCTCGGGCCCGGCAATGGACGACATGCGCTGGAGCGGCTCAGAACAGCTTGAGGCCGGGCGGCAGCGGCAGGCCCCCGGTCAGGGCCTT
>DAOMXG010000068.1:5665-11847 GCA_035436995.1 Beijerinckiaceae bacterium | reverse complement strand
TGCGAGGGACGGCCCGGGAAATGACCGACAGGTCATTTGTGAGGGCCACTGGTATTAGAGCATGTCTTCTGCGATTAACCGGCGTCCACTTAATCGCAGCATGCTCGAATGGATCTTTCAATCACCTTGGCCTGTTCAGCGGACCGTTCTAGGTAGTTGATTTATCAATTTCTCCATTTCATTACAGTCTTTTATAAGCTCATTGAATGACGTCATGTGTGTAAGAAATTCACTATATCTCTTGTGTTTTGGACCAACGAGATCAGATGCTCTGCCAAACTGAAAGATCATTTCCTCATAGGCCAATTTTTGCTCGACAATATGCTGGCGCATTGCCTGACGCCCAGACATTGAGAGTTTGGCCAGCGACGCTTTCATGCGCGGGTTTGCCAGAATCTGGCGGAAGTCGAAGTGGCGCCTGGCCTGTCCGGCGGTGCTGATAATCGTGCTGGACACATAGCCTCCGGATTCGCGCAGCACTTCGATATCCTTGTCGGAGGGCATCACACTGATAAATTCTCCAAACCATTTTTCGAGGCTGGACGGCGGATGCGTATGGGCAATCGGCACCAGATCAAAAGAGGGAAGCCTCACGCTGTAGTCGTTGCCGCGTACGATCACCCGTTCGGCGGAATGGGCGCCGTCGAGCGCGCGGGCGTAGAGGAATTCGCGGCCTTCCATCAGTTGCAGGGCCGCCATGATCTGGCCCTTGTCTCCCCCTTTGGGCAGAACGACCTGATCAATGCCGGCGACATTCATCGCATCCCGGATGTAAAGCGCGCGATCCTGGATGCTCAGGTTCGCCGGGAAGGCATCGATGTGGACGGCCTTGCCCCAGGGATAATCGCGGATCGCGGGTTTGATCGCGCCGGTGAAATATTTCTGCGGCGTGAAACTCGGCAGGTTGCCGGGAGGCGTCGGGCCCGGCGCATGGTATCCGGCCGGGGCTGCCGGCGTTTGCCGAATGGGCGCCATCAAGCGCTTTTTCGTGTCAGCGAGCGTATCGCGCAGCGCATCAAACCCTTCGGCTGCCGCCTCAACGAGGCTCGCGCGCTTGCGCGCGACATAGCCAGCCAGATCGGGGTTGAGTTTGGCGATCTGGTCCAGCGCAGTGTTGATGCCGGCTATCATGTCCTTGCGCAGATCCTGGGCGTTCGCCAGAAACCGATCGATGCTGTTGCGCACCATCGGCATGGCGAACAGCTTTCTGGCCAGGGCGACTGCATCGCCCGCCTTGTTGGCAGCCAGCTCTTTCGACGCCTGCAGAATGATCTTGAAGCTACCCTTGAGGGCGGAACCGAGTTCGGGAATCGCGCCAACCGCCGTCAGGGCAATGGCAAGCCCGTCGCTCGCTTCAATCCGTCCCTTCTGGTAGCACTTGTAGAGGTTGGCGGTCAGATCCTGGATGTCGCCTCCCTGATCGACGAACGGGATCATCGTCAGCAGGCTGCGGGTGACCGTCTGGCCAATTGTCGGGTTCTCTTCGAAGTCCCCTTTCAGAACCCCGCTCCACCAATCGATCACGCCATCGGCATATTGGCTCAGGGTTTTGGTCGGCTTTCCCGGGTCCGGTTCCTTGACAGATGCGGCATTGCTGACAGACACCGCGCTCGCAAATGCGTGCTCGGCTCTCATGTCTCGCAATGGGCTGAGGGTCGTTGTCCCGGCCGAATTCCAAGCGATGTCATACACCATGACCAATCTCGCAGTCGTACCATCTAAAGTAAATAATACTAAATTTTAATAATATTGCAATCCCGGCGAGGCAAGATTCGTCAACTCCTCCAGCAGGGCCTTCGAAATCCTGATGCCGGCCTCAGCATTGTGGCGAAGGGCGCCATGGCGTCGGTCTGACGGCAGCCTGAGGCCTGGCTGCTTGCGTGCTTCGGCGAAAAACATCTCCGCCTGCTGTCGCCAGTCGTTGGCCAGCCCCCGGTTGAAGAGATCCGGGCTCATCGCGATCAGCAGTTCGCCGCCCAGCGGAGGGCCGCCGTCGCCATTGTCCAGCGCGGCCGCCTCGAGGCTGGTTGGCTCGCCGATGAGCGGGCCGGCGAGCAATTCCACCATCATCGACAAGGCCGACCCCTTGTAACCGCCGAATGGCAGCAATGCTCCGGCCAAGGCGGCTTGCGGATCGCGTGTTGGCATTCCTGCGGCGTCGAGCCCCCAACCTTCGGGCAGGTCCTTTCCCGCCCGGCGCATCAGTTCGATCTCGCCGCGCGCAACGACGCTGGTGGCAAAATCGAAGAGGAACGGGTCCTCCCCCTCCCTTGGCCAGCCAAAGGCGATCGGATTGGTGCCCATGAGCCGGCGCGTGCCGCCATGAGGCGCCACGATGCATTGGCCGAGCGTGAAGGCCCAGCAGGCCAGCCCGGCATTCACGAGCGGATCGAGATCATGCCACAGGGCAGAAAAATGATAGCAATTGGTCAGGGCCAGCGCCGCGATGCCATTGGTTCGGGCTGCTTCGATCAGAGCCGGAGCGCCGATCCCATGCGCGGCAGGGGCAAAGCCATTGTCGCCATCGACGCGCAGAAAGCTGCCGGCGATGGTTTGCAGCTGCGGACGCGCGGATGGGTTGACCCGCCCGCTGCGGATGCTGCCAACATAGCCGATCAACCGGTAAAGGCCGTGCGAGCGCACTTCGGCTGCTTCTGCCAGAGCCATGGCGCGGGCAATCGGCCCGGCCTGATGCTCCACCAGCCCGTTGGCCGATAGGATATTGATGGCGAAGGCTTCTGCCTCCGCCACTGTCATCACGATTTCCTGTTCGCGGCCCAACCGCCTGCCCTAGCGGATCATGCCGGACGGCTTGCCGAGCACATCAAGACGGGGGGACACGCCAAGACCGGGCGTATCGGAGGCGGTCATGAATCCATTGACGCGCATGGGCGCTCCATCGGCGATATCGACAGTGCCATAGCTGTTGAAATCCGTCGCCGAGAAGCAGAATTCCTCCGGCGTCGATATGGCCAGATGCGCGATTGTGGCGGTGACGATATCACCGCCCCAGGTGTCCTCGATAGTCATCGGCGTGCCGGTGGCAACGCAAATGTCGCGCAACAGCCGGGCCTTGGTAAGCCCCCCAACCTTGCTGATCTTGAGGTTGATGATGTCCATCGCATCATCGGCAAGCGCCGTCATCAGGGTGCCGAGATCACCGATCACCTCGTCGAGAACGAAGGGGCGCACCGTGCGGCGGCGAACCGACAGGCATTCCTCGTAGGTCGGGCAGGGTTGCTCGATATAGACATCGACATTGGCGACGGCGGCCGCGATGCGCGCAGCCTCGGCGCGGGTCCAGCCGGTGTTGGCATCGGCAACCAGAATGTCGCCGGCCTCCAGGATCGCCCGCGTTTCATGGATGCGGACAATGTCGGTATCGGCATTGCCGCCAACCTTGAGCTGGAACTTGGTGTAGCCTTCCTTCTTGTAGCCGGCGATCTTGGCAGCCATCGCTTCGGGCGATTCCTGGGAAATCGCTCGGTAGAGGGCGATCCTGTCCTGTGCCGCTCCCCCCAGAAGCTTGTAGACCGGCAATCCGGTTGCCTTGCCGAGGATGTCCCAGCAGGCGATATCGATCGGCGCCTTGATATAGGGATGGCCCCGGAGCACCGCATCCATATGGCGGTTCAGCGTGCCGAGATCCGTCGGGTCAAGCCCGATCAGTTTCGGCCCAAGTTCGGCCAGGCCGGAGCGCACCCCGAGCGCATAGGCGGGCAGATAGGCAGAACCCAAGGGGCAGCATTCCGCATAGCCGGTGATGCCGGCATCGGTATCGACAGCGACAACGGTCGAGTCGAACACCTCGACAAAATTGCCATTGGACCAGTTGTAGCGGCCTTCGCGCAGCGGCAGATCAACCTGCCAGAAGCGGATTGCGGTGATTTTCATGGCCTGCTCCTTCCCGGTATTCAGTTGGCGCTCGACCAGGATGCATACCAGGTCTTGAACAGCCCAAGCTGGGTCCTTGCGAAGGTTTTCTGGCTTTCGGACAGCGCATCGGTGGGATTGAAATGCAATTCGTATTCGGGGTTGCCCTCCAGCACCATCAGATACTTGTAGAACAGCACCAGATCGGCCCCCTCATCGAAGGTCGAGAGCACCTTCATCGCCGCTTCGAGCTCTGCTGCCTGCCGGCGGGCCACCACATCGCCGCAGGCAGCGCGCTCGCAGAGCCGCGCCAGATGCAGCACTTCCCTGGGCAGGACATTGCCAATGCCGGTGATGGCGCCGGTCGCACCGCAATTGACAAAGCCGTGGAATACCTCGGTATCGACACCGACCATCAGGGTGAGCGCGGCAGACCGCCCGGTAATATGCTCAGCCGCATAGCTCATCGCCCTGGCGCTGCCGAATTCCTTGAAGCCGACCAGATGCGGATATCGGTCATGCAAGGCGAAAAACAGATCCGCCTTGGTTTCAAAGCCGTAGTACGGGCTGTTGTAGATCACCGAGGGCAGATCAACCGCCGCCTCCAGAATGCCGGCGAAATGGGCATATTGGGCCGCCGGAGACGAGCCGCGCGAGAGCACACGCGGAATCACCATCAAACCGGCCGCACCGATCTTCTTGGCATGGGCGGCGAGGGCGGCAGCCCGCATCGGGTTCTGCGCCCCGGTGCCGACAATCACATGCAGCCCTGCCTCAACGAGTCGTTCGGTGCCAGTCATCCGCTCTTCGTCGGTCAGCAGCGGCCAGTCGCCCATCGAGCCACAATAGATCACGCCCGACATTCCTGCCGCGACCAGTTCCCTGCCCTTGCGCACCAGTGCATCGTAGTCAGGGCGACGATCTGCGCGGCAGGGCGTCATCAATGCCGGCATCACGCCGGAAAACACGGTCTTGCTCATCGATTCATACTTTCAGAAAAAAGGGGTAGCTCCGCCGCGCCAGGCGGCGGAGCAAACGTCCCTACACGTCAGAGTGAGGCCCCGACCTTGCGCAGGTTGGCGATGACCGGCGCCTGCGGCATCCAGATCTTGTCGAATTCGGCAATGACCGCTTCGGTATCGGCAACGGCGACCTGACGGATCGGAATCGGAGCTTTCTTGAAGTTCTCGATCAGGTTCGGTTCATTGCCGGCAAGTTCATCGATCTGGGCGTCAAGCGTCTCCTTCACCAGTTTGGTGATCAGCTCCCGGTCGGCCGGCGGCATGGTCTGCCAGACGCGCCCGGAAACGATGGCGGCAAACGGCATGAACACCGCATTCATCTGCAGAATGACCTTGGAGACCTTGTCGAACCGCTGGTTCCAGGAAAATTCAAGATCCGCTTCCAGACCATCAACCTGACCGTTGGCCATGGCGTCGAACACCTGCGGCGTCGGAATCGGCGTGGGCGCCGCACCGAGCAGCTGGTAGAAGTCGCGATAGACCGGCGTGGGATTGATGCGCAGCTTCATCCCCTTGATGTCGGCCAGCGATTGCAGATCACGCGAGGAGAAGATCGCCCGCATGCCGGTAATGCCCCAGCCAAGGCCGATCGTGCCGGTCTCCTTCGGCAGGACATCGAACAGCTTGAGCACCTCGGGGTGGCGGACAAACTTGGCGACGGCCGGGGTGGAGCGCACGATATACGGCGCATTGATCGCGGCGAGATGCGGCACGCGCGAGCCGAGCTCGGCCGCCTGGATGAAGCCCATATCGAGCGCGCCGGACTGGAGCTGCTGCATCATGGCAGGTTCGTTGCCAAGCTGTCCGGAGTGGAACACCGTCAGCGTCAGCCGGCCATTGCTGGCAGCCTTGAGCTTGTCACCGAGCGCCAGCGCGGCCTTGTTCCAGGAATGCCCGACCGGGGTGATGATCCCCAGGCGCAGCTCCCTGGCCTGCGCCAACAGAACCGTGGGGGCAGCGACCGGCAGGGATGCACCGATGGCAAGAATCTGACGGCGAGATAGCGACATGACATTCCTCCTCGTTGTTAGTCCGCATCATTTCAACAGAACAAGCGACAGCCACGGATAGATCGACAGCAGGATGAGCAGCATGCAGGACACGCCAAAGAACGGCAGTGTCACCATGAACATCTTGCCGGGCCTGGCGCCGGTGATGGCCGCCGCCACGAAAAAGCACAGGCCGACCGGTGGCGAGAGCAACCCGAGAACGAGATTGATGACGACGACGACCCCGAAATGCCGTGGGTCGATCCCATAGACCTCTGTCGCGATCGGCAAGAGGATC
>DAOMXG010000068.1:0-5565 GCA_035436995.1 Beijerinckiaceae bacterium | reverse complement strand
CCCGAAATGCCGTGGGTCGATCCCATAGACCTCTGTCGCGATCGGCAAGAGGATCACATTGGTCAGCAACATGAAACTGACCGGGTCCTTGGCCACCGTCTGCACCCAGGAGGCGGCCATCTGCGGAATTTTTCCGTAGATCAGCACCCAGGAAAACACCGCAGCAGCAGCCACCAGAAACAGCACGATCGCCGAATAGATTCCGGCCCGCAGCATCATTTCGGGCAGCCGCTTGAACTCCAGCTCCTTGGTCCAGTATCTGCCGATCAGCGCCGCAGCCAGCGCGCCGACTGCCGCTGATTCCGTCGCATTGGCAAGACCGGTGAGAATCGAGCCGACGATGACGATCGGGATCAGCATGGTTGGCGCCGCCCTCAGGATCGTGGCCAAGCGCTCGCGCGGCGTCCGGCGCTGTGCATGCGGATAATTGTAGACAAAGCCCATCAACGCAATCACGGCGAAGAACAGCATTGTCAGGACGATGCCCGGAACAATCCCTGCAATCAGCATGTCGCTGACCGATACCTGCGCCATCACGGAATAGACCACAAACATCACGGATGGCGGAATGATCGGCCCCAGCATGCCGCCATAGGCGGTCAAGCCGGCAGCGAAATCCTTGTCGTAGCCCTGCTTTTCCATCTCCGGCACCATGATCTGCGACATGATCGCGACCTGGGCCGTGGCCGAGCCGAGAATGGAGGCGACAAACATGTTGGCGAGGATGTTCACATAGGCAAGGCCGCCCTTCAGCGCACCGACGAAGGCCATGGCAAGATCGACAATCCGCCGGGTGATGCCGCCACCGTTCATGATCTCGCCGATCAGGATGAACAGGGGGATGGCGATCAGCCCATAGCTGTCGACGCCGCCGAACATCGTCAGAGGAAATGACTGGAACAGAATTGGATTCCCCGAAGCAAGGATGAAGGCAATGCCGCCGATGCACAGGCAAAGCCCGATCGGTACTCCGATCAGCATCGCCGCAAGGAAGGTTGCTCCGGTCAGCATGTCAGTTCATGCCTTCCACACCGGACTTGATGAAATCGGCATGGTCCGCCCGGGGAACCCATTCGAGGTCCTCAAGAAGATTGGCGGCACTGTGGACCGTCATGCTCAGGGCAAAGACCGGCATGATCAGATAAAGCACCCAGAATGGCCAGTTCAGCGTCTGCGTGCGCTCCGTGTAGACAAAATTGAAGCTCTCGCCAGCGAAGTCCTTCGCATTGAAGCCGGCCCGGGCGATGCCGACCGGATCAAGCCACAACACGCACATCCACAGCAAGGACAGGCCAAACAGCAGCACAATCGAGGTGGCAATGACCTTGGCTATCCGTATTCCGCGTTCGGAAAAGCGCTCGGTCAACATCGTGACGGCAAAATCCAGCCGCAGGCGTGTCATCGCGGATGCGCCGATGAACGTCAGGAATACCACAGAATAGACCGCCGATTCATCAACCCAATAGAGCGGAATTCCTGTGTAGCGGGTGACGACATTCAACAGGATGAGGCCGGTCAGCAGGACCATGAAGCCCGTTACGGCCAGACGCTCGGCTGCCAGAAGCCTGGCCGAAAGCCAGACAATGCCCCGGCAAACGGGCCCTGGTCTCGCAGCTCCGACCGGATTGTCGTTCATTGCCCTTCCCCAGAGGTCTTTTGTCCTAAAAGGTATATTGTATAAAATCTGATTGTCAAACCGGATATGCCGCCCGTGACGCCGCAGGATTCGATACCGATGGCAATCCTTGACGAAGCGGGCGCAGGAGCACGAGGCCGTGCCCCTTCGGTCCGATGGCAGGCCGCCGGACAGAACCGCAGGACCATTGCTGCAGTCAGGGATTCCAGATCAATGGATGCGCAGGCAGCAAACCAAGGATCGACCACATCGGACACGGATCCGCTGTCCTCTCAGCCGGCGCCAAAACGCCCAGCGCATTGAACGGGATGAGGATCGGTGCCAGCATGAACGTCTGGTTGAGTCGGCTCCGGAGCGATCCGGCTGCGCGCATGCCGCCATCGGGGCAGGCATTGAGGGGGAGCGGGCGTGCCCATCGTGCTTTGTCTGGTCGCGATCGGGCTGCTGACGCTGATGAACGGCTTCATCAAGGCGCTGACAGGTCGATATGACCCGCTTGAGATTGCCTTTCTGCGCTATGTCGTCGGCGGCTCCTGGGCTTTGCTGGCAACGGCCTGGATCCGCCCCGGCTGGCCAGAACGCTCCATCCTGTTGCCACAGATTGCGCGCGGCACGCTGGGCATGGTTTCCGGGACCTCGTTCTTCTTCGCTTTGCGCGATCTGCCGCTCGCCGACACGTTCACCATCTCGTTCCTTGCGCCGCTGTTCGTGACCATCCTGGCGATGCTGTTTCTCAAGGAGCGGCCAAGGGCGCTCGACATCGTGGCATTGCTGCTGGGCTTTGCCGGTGTTCTGGTGATCGCCCTGGGTGTTGGTGGCAGCGGCGCCGGCCGGCCGCTGTTCGGCATGAGCGCGGCGATGCTTTCGGCCATTACCTATGCGATCTCGATAGTGATGCTGCGTTCGCTGGCGCAGAGCCAGCCGCATATTCATATGGTGCTGTTCCAGCATTGGGTTTCCGCCCTCTGGTTGCTGCCTGCTGTGCTGATGGTGTGGAAGACGCCGGAGCTTGCCGATCTGCCGGTTTTGCTGCTGGCGCCGCTGCTGGGGGTCGCAGGCCATCTGCTGATGACCCATGCCTATGCGCGCATGCCCGCTGCACGGCTGGCCCCGACCGAATACTCCGCTCTGATCTATGCGATCACGCTCGACAGCCTGTGGTTTTCAACCAGCCCGGCCAACGACATGCTGCTGGGCGCGATCGCCATCATTCTGGCCGCCGCGCTGGCGGCGCGGCGTTAACCATCGGCCAGAACCAGCCAGTCGCCCTTCGACGAAGGTCGCAGCAGCGCTTGACTCAGGCAAAGGGCCTCACTATCTCCGCCTCTGTTGATAGCACTCTCGGCCGGAGAGTGCTAACAGCCGCGCCTCGAAGAGGGCGGCTCTTGGCACTCAGACACCGGCTTCGGGAACGATCCAGTCAAGAAGGAAGTGAACCCATGAAGTTTCGTCCCCTGCACGACCGCGTCGTCGTCCGTCGCCTGAACAGCGAGGAAAAGACGAAGGGCGGCATCATCATTCCGGATACCGCCAAGGAAAAGCCGCAAGAGGGCGAGATCATCGCCGTCGGCTCCGGCGCGCGCGATGAATCCGGCAAGCTGATCCCGCTCGATGTGAAGAAGGGCGACAAGGTGCTGTTCGGCAAGTGGTCCGGCACCGAGGTCAAGATCGATGGCGAAGAGCTCCTGATCATGAAGGAGTCCGACATCATGGGCATCATCGGCTGAGCCCGCTTACGTCCTCTCATCACAAACACCAACATCAGGATTTTTCACAATGGCCGCCAAAGACGTCCGCTTTTCCTCCGATGCCCGCGAGCGCATGCTGCGTGGTGTCGACATTCTCGCCAATGCCGTGAAGGTCACGCTTGGCCCCAAGGGCCGCAATGTGGTGATCGACAAGTCGTTCGGCGCCCCGCGCATCACCAAGGACGGCGTGACCGTCGCCAAGGAGATCGAGCTTGCCGACAAGTTCGAGAACATGGGCGCCCAGATGGTCCGCGAGGTTGCCTCCAAGACCAACGACATCGCCGGTGACGGCACCACCACCGCCACCGTTCTCGCCCAGTCGATCGTGCGTGAAGGCGCCAAGTATGTCGCCGCCGGCATGAACCCGATGGACCTCAAGCGCGGCATCGACAAGGCCGTCGCCGCCGCCGTCGAGGACATCAAGAAGCGCGCCAAGAAGGTCAAGGATTCGAGCGAGGTGGCCCAGGTCGGCACCATCTCGGCCAATGGCGACAAGCATATCGGCGAGATGATCGCCAACGCGATGCAGAAGGTCGGCAACGAGGGTGTCATCACCGTCGAGGAAGCCAAGACCGCCGATACCGACGTCGACATCGTCGAGGGCATGCAGTTCGACCGCGGCTATCTCAGCCCCTATTTCGTCACCAACGCCGAGAAGATGGTGGCCGAGTTCGAGGATCCCTACGTCCTGATCTTCGAGAAGAAGCTGTCCTCGCTGCAGCCGATGCTGCCGATCCTCGAAGCGGTGGTGCAGACCGGCAAGCCGCTGCTGATCATCGCCGAGGACGTCGAGGGCGAGGCGCTGGCCACCCTGGTCGTCAACCGCCTGCGCGGCGGCCTCAAGGTGGCGGCCGTCAAGGCGCCGGGCTTCGGTGATCGCCGCAAGGCCATGCTGGAAGACATTGCCATCCTCACCGGCGGCAACATGATCTCGGAAGATCTCGGCATCAAGCTCGAGAACGTCACCCTGCCGATGCTCGGCCGTGCCAAGCGCGTCCGCATCGAGAAGGAGAACACCACGATCATCGACGGCGCCGGCAAGAAGAAGGACATCACCGACCGTGTTGCCCAGATCAAGGCGCAGATCGAGGAGACCACCTCGGACTACGACCGCGAGAAGCTGCAGGAGCGTCTGGCCAAGCTCGCCGGCGGCGTCGCGGTGATCCGCGTCGGCGGCGCAACCGAGGTCGAGGTCAAGGAGAAGAAGGACCGCGTGGACGACGCGCTCAACGCCACCCGCGCTGCGGTGGAAGAAGGCATCGTTCCCGGCGGCGGCTGCGCCCTGCTGCGCGCCAAGGGCGCCGTTGCCAAGGTCTCGGCCGATAACGAGGACGAGAAGGCCGGTATCGCGATCGTGCTGAAGGCGCTCGAGGCGCCGATCCGCCAGATCGTCGAGAATTCCGGTGTCGAAGGCTCGATCGTCGTCGGCAAGATCGCCGAGAACAAGTCCGAGACCTTCGGCTTCAATGCCCAGACCGAAGAATATGTCGACATGATCAAGGCCGGTATCGTCGATCCGGCCAAGGTCGTGCGCACCGCCCTTCAGGACGCCGCTTCGGTCGCCGGCCTGCTCATCACCACCGAGGCGATGATCGCAGAAGCACCGAAGAAGGACGCGCCGGCTCCGGCGATTCCGGGCGGCGGCATGGGCGGCATGGACTTCTAAGAAGTCCATTCGCCCAAGGCGATACTGGGTCTGAAGGCGGCAACAGCCGACTTCACTGGCGGCATGGACTTCTAAGAAGTCCGCCGCCCAAGGCGATACTGGGTCTGAAGGCGGCAACAGCCGACTTCAGTGGCGGATTGGATTTCTGAATTTTCAGCGATCCCATCGATCCATGCAGCAAGGCCCGGCGGCGACGCCGGGCCTTTGCCATTACAGAATGTGATTCCGATGCGTTCGCCGGCGTGTTTAGGATCACTTGGTTGATTCTGGCCCGAGCGTTTCCGACGAAGGACCCGCATGCGTTTTCTTGCTCTCCTGATTGCCGGCCTCAGCCTTGCGGCCGCAGCCCAGTCCCAATGGATGCCGACGGCCGGCGCGCCGATCTATCTGGCGATAACGGGGCTCATGGTTGCGCTGCTGTTGCTGCGCGCCGTTGTTCTCGGACCATTCCTCAAATTCTTCTCGGTATTCTACGCTCTGTCCTTTGCTCTGTTGCTGGCGCTCACGATGCTGGC
>DAOMXG010000067.1:0-11926 GCA_035436995.1 Beijerinckiaceae bacterium | reverse complement strand
GGGCCGGCAGCCGGCGGTTCAGGCGATTGCATGGGCATTCCCTGCTGGGGTGCACGGTTCCATGGCCCTGGCTGCTGCTGCGGCGGCGCAGGCTGCGGACGTGCGCCGCCGCCGAACAGGCCGGAGAGGAAGCCGCCGGACTGCTGCTGCTGGGTCTGCTGATGCATTGCCTGCTGCAACTGGCCGATCTGGGCCTGCAATTGCTGGATCTCGGTCTGCATGTTGGTGAGCGCCTGCTCCTGCACATAGACCGACTGGGCCAGGGCATAGGTGGCATAAGGCTGCTGGCGCACGAGATCGGCGATGTGACGCTCGGCCTCGGGATCGCGCGGCTGGCCCGCGGCGCCCTTGAGACGATCAAAAATGCCGTTGATTACCTCGCGTTCTTGCGGGGTCATGGGAAATCCTCCACCTGTTCGCCGCCGGGGGCGGCCATCGCCTCGCCGGATGCGGACGAAGCATTAGGTGGTCATAACCATGGCAATTTCCAGACCTGATACCGCCTTTTTTTCTGGTCAGCGGACCCTTCGCCGATCCAGCGACGGCTGGTAGGCCACCTGCGCATGGGCGGTGCAATAGGGTTTGCCGATATCGCAATCGCCACCGCAGAACACGAATTCCGGCGTCAGCGGATCACCCATCGGCCAGCGGCAGGTGCCCTCCCGCAATTCCATGATGGTGATGCGCCGGGAAATTGGAACCACCACTTCGGCGGCTGGGCGATAGACCACCACTTCCTCGGCTTCAAGCGTCTGCACGACTGCCAGATTGCCACGTGAGGCGGTCACCAGTCGCTGGGCTGTGGGCCGGGCGACCGGGCGGGCGGTCTTGCGCGAGCGCTGGGTGGCCGCACTCGACGTCTTGACCCGGCCCGACAGATGCAGCCGGTGCACCTTGCCGATCACGGCATTGCGGGTAACGCCGCCCAGTTCGGCTGCGATCTGGCTTGCGCTGAGCCCGTCGCCCCAGAGCTTCTTAAGCCGTTCAATCCGTTCTTCGGTCCAAGACATGATGCATCCCTAACACCAGCGCATGCATGAATCAGGCTCTCCCGGGAAGTTCGGCCTCCCGGCGGCAAATCCACGCACAAACTGAAATCACGCGACGAACTACGACATCTCGTGTCGTTCGAACTGGACGCTACTAGATCAGGGACGAAAGCGGCAGATTCCGCACACCGCTTGCGCCAGTTTTCCCCAGCGATCTCCTGTGGGAAAGTTCCGGTCTCGTCAAGAGTCGATCTTGCCTGCGGCATTCCTGCGACGGCACGCATGAGCGCGGCTGATCCTGTCGGTCACATCATGTCATGGTTTGCCACCCCTTGCGTATAATTGACGCCGGCGCCAAGTCATGGAACAAGCAGAGCGCCGCCCCCGCCCGAGGTGGGCGGCTTTTTGCGTTTCTTCAGGCGTTTGGAACGTGAGGCAGAGATGACCAAGGCCGGCACCAAGTCCGACAATTCGGCGATGATGGGGACCTATGCACGCATCGATCTGAGGTTCGAGCGTGGCGAAGGCGCCTATCTGATCACCGAGGACGGCCGGCGATACCTCGATTTCGTTGCCGGCGTCGCCGTGATGAGCCTTGGCCACAGCCATCCGCATCTGGTTGAGGCGGTCAAGGCGCAGGCCGAAAAGCTATGGCATACATCGAACCTGTTTCGCATTCCCGAAGGGGAGCGGCTGGCCCGGCGTCTGGTCGAGCTGACCTTCGCCGATGAGGTGTTCTTCACCAATTCCGGCGCCGAGGCGCTTGAATGCGCCATCAAGACCGCGCGCAAGTATCATCATGCCAATGGCCAGCCGGAACGCTACCGGCTGATCACCATTGAAGGCGCGTTCCATGGCCGCACCCTGGCGACCATCGCCGCAGGCGGGCAGCAGAAGTATCTTGATGGCTTCGGCCCGGTCACGCCCGGGTTCGATCAGGTGCCGTTCGGCGATCTGGAGGCGATCAAGGCCGCCATTGGCCCGGAGACAGCAGGCATTCTGCTCGAACCGGTGCAGGGCGAGGGGGGGCTTAGGGCCTGGACGCCGGCCCAGTTGCGTCAGATTCGCGACCTGTGCGACGAGCGCGGCCTGTTGCTGGTGCTGGATGAGGTGCAGTGCGGCATGGGCCGCACCGGCAAGCTGTTCTCGCATGAATGGTCGGGTATCGCGCCGGACATCATGGCGGTTGCCAAGGGCATCGGCGGGGGCTTCCCGCTCGGCGCCTGCCTTGCGACCCATGAGGCTGCCAAGGGGATGACTGCCGGCTCGCATGGCTCGACCTATGGCGGCAACCCGCTCGCCATGGCTGCCGGCAATGCCGTGCTCGACGTTGTTGCCAAGGATGAATTCCTGGCCCATGTGCGGCAGACGGCATTGCTGATGAAACAGCGCATGGCCGAACTCAAGGACCGCTTTCCCCGCATTATCGAGGATGTGCGCGGCGAGGGGCTGCTGATGGGGTTCAAAGCCGGCATTCCCAATACCGAGGTCATCGCGGCTCTGCGGGAACAGAAGCTGCTGGCCGCAGCGGCCGGCCACAATGTTGTGCGCTTCCTTCCGCCGCTGATCATCGGCGAGGCGGAGGTTGGTGCGGCGATGCGCGCGCTGGAGGCGGCCTGCGCCAGCCTGACCGCCTGCGCCCAGAGCAAGCCGGCAGCATGAAGATCAGGTGAGTGTCCATGGTTGCGTTCCGGCA
Organism: Beijerinckiaceae bacterium; assembly: GCA_035436995.1. Classification (GTDB taxonomy): domain Bacteria; phylum Pseudomonadota; class Alphaproteobacteria; order Rhizobiales; family Beijerinckiaceae; genus JAIUNP01. Next base: position 9,241 of record DAOMXG010000067.1, on the reverse strand, counting down.
TTTTCTCGATATCGCCGATCTTCAGGCGGATGAGTTTTTGGACATCCTGGCTGCGGCTGCGCGCATGAAGGCGCGGCGTGGCACGGCGGCGGCGGCGGGCGATCGCCCGCTGGCCGGCAAGAAGATTGCGATGGTGTTCGAGCAGCCATCGTTGCGCACGCGCGTCTCGTTTGATGTCGGCATCCGTGAACTGGGTGGCGAGCCCCTCATGATCACCGGCAAGGAGATCGAACTCGGCGAGCGCGAAACCATCGCCGACACCGCCCGGGTTCTGTCGCGCTATGTCGACGCCATCATGATCCGGATGCTCGACCATGCGCAGCTCACGGAACTGGCTGCCCATGCGACGGTGCCGGTGATCAATGGATTGACCAAGAACTCGCACCCCTGTCAGGTCACGGCCGACATCATGACCTTCGAGGAGCGGCTCGGCCCGCTTGCCGGCCGCACGGTGGCCTGGACCGGGGACGCCAACAATGTGCTGACCTCATGGGTCGAGGCGGCGACCAAGATCCCCTTCACCTTCCGGATCGCCACCCCGCCGGATCTGGCTCCCCGTCCCGAATTGCTCGCTGGGGCCCGCCGCAAGGGCGCACGCATCACCCTCGGTCATGATCCGGAAGCGGTGGTGGCGGGCGCTGACTGTGTCATTACCGATTGCTGGGTGTCGATGGGCGACAAGGATGAGGGCCGCCGGCAGAACCTGCTGAAACCCTATCAGGTCAATGCCCGGCTGATGTCCAAGGCCAGCAAGGACGCGATTTTCATGCATTGCCTGCCGGCGACCCGCGGCGAGGAAGTGACCGACGAGGTCATGGACGGACCGCAATCGGCGGTGTTCGACGAGGCTGAGAACCGGCTGCATGCCCAGAAGGCCATCCTTGCCTGGGTGTTTGGCGCCAAAGTGGCCTGATCCATGACGGTGAGCGATGCTTCGGTCGCAGCGGCTGGCTGCGACGCCGCGGACGATGACCGGATTCTGCCGTTTCAGGTGGATGCGCTGGACGTGCGCGGGCGCGTGGTCAGGCTTGGTCCCACGGTCGATGCCATCCTGCGCCGTCATGCCTATCCCGGGGCGGTCTCGCGCCTGCTGGGAGAGGCGGTCGCCCTTACGGTGCTGATCGGCACATCGCTGAAATTCGATGGCCAGTTGCAGTTGCAGACCCGCAGTGACGGTCCGGTGGACATGCTGGTGGTGGATTTCAGTGCGCCTGCCTCGGTTCGCGCCTACGCCCGCTTCAACGCCGAACGTCTGGCGCAGCATCCGCTGGCCTCTCCCGCCGAGTTGCTTGGCAGGGGGCATCTGGCCTTCACCATCGATCAGGGCCCGCATATGCAGCGGTACCAGGGATTGGTGCCGCTGGAAGGACAGGGACTTGAGGAAGCCGCGCATCAGTATTTCCTGCGCTCCGAGCAGATTCCGACCCGCGTGCGGCTGGCTGTTGCCGAAGAACACACTCCGGACGGACGCCGCTGGCGAGCCGGCGGGCTGATGGTGCAGTTCCTGCCCGGCTCGACGGAACGGCAGCGACAGGCGGAATTCGACCCCGGCGATGCGCCGGCCGGCAGCTCGCAGCCGGCCTTTGTCGAGGATGATGCCTGGGTCGAGGCCCGCTCGCTGGTCGAGACTGTGACGGATCTCGAACTGGTCGATTCCTGCCTGTCGTCGGAATCGCTGCTCTATCGTCTGTTCCATGAGCGCGGCGTCCGTGTGTTCGCGGCGAGCAGCCTGGTCGAACGGTGCCGCTGCTCGTCGGAGCGGATTCTCGAAATGCTGCGCCGGTTCACGGTGGAAGACAGGCAGGCGATGATCGGCGAGGATGGCACGATCGGGGTGACGTGCGAATTCTGCTCTGTCCATTACAGCTTTCGCCCCGGCGAGCTGGATTATACCAGTGGCACTGACAATTGACCGTTCGGGGCAATTGGCAGGCGGCTGGTTAGGAGCGAATGCGACGCCGAGCAGGGCCGAAGGCCCGGTTGCGAGGGACGGCCCGGGAAATGACCGGCAGGTCATTTGTGCGGGCCACTGGTATCAGAGCGCTTTCAAGCGAAGTGGATCCGGCTCCGGGGTCAATTGACTTTCCGCACCTCGAAAGGGCTGTCGAGCGAGAACGCCGGGATGCGCACGTTGAACCGGCTTCCTCCGGCTGCGACCATCTCGTATTCGCCGACCATGATCCCTTGCGGCGTCGTCAGCGGACAGCCCGAAGCATAGCGGAATGTATCGCCCGGTTTCAGAATCGGCTGTTCGCCGACGACGCCAGGGCCGCGCACATCCTGGCGCTGGCCGTTGCCGTCGGTAATCTCCCAGTGGCGGTGGCGCAGCTGGATGGTCTCGGCGCCGTGATTGGTGATCTCGACGGCATAGGTCCAGAAATACTTGTTCTTGTCGGGATTGGACTGCTCCGGCGAAAACTGCGGCCGGACCACCACCTCGACATCCTTCGTCACCGCGCGATACATGCCGGCCCTCGACGTTTCCTCAAGTCCGTCAATTGTGAGTCATCGCACCCGTTTGGCAAGCGGGATTTGATCAGTCGCGGCCGGTTCTCTCGTTAAGCAGCCGTTGGGCATATATAGAGTTTGGCGCTGTCCACGGCACAAACCACTCGGAAATACTTGCATTTGAAGCAAATTTTAGTGTTTCCAGCCTTTATTGCCCAGCAGGGGGGCGAGATATGAAAACCTGCACACTGACCTGGGATCACCAGAACCGCCTGAGAGGTGACGTTGCGGCATCATCGCCCGATGTCGTGATCCTGTTCGGTCCGCGCGAACTGGTTGCCGCCCCTGAGCTTTTCTCAGATTTCAGGACCCGCTTTCCCGCCAGCCATGTGCTTGGCTGTTCAACCGGCGGGCAGATCCATGATGGTGTTGTTTCTGATGCCGAGGTGGTTGGGCTCGGTCTTGATTTTGCCGAAACCACGCTGCGCTTTGCCAGCACCGAGATCAAGGCGCACGCTGGAAGCCGTGAGGCCGGACAGGCGCTGGGGCGCCGGCTGGCCTGCACCAGTCTCGCCGGAATTTTTGTTCTTGCCGATGGTCTGGCGTTGAACGGCACCGACTTCGTGGCGGGCCTTGCCGAAGCCGTGGGTGAGCATATTCCGCTGATGGGCGGCCTGGCCGGCGATGGCGCGCGCTTTGAGCAGACCCTTGTCATTGCCGATGCGGCTGGCAGGCCAGGCATTGCCGCTGCGGTCGGCTTCTATGGCGAAGCGGTCCGCCTGCACCATGGCCATGCCGGGGGCTGGGACAGGTTCGGACCCAAGCGTCGCATTACCCGGTCGCGCGACAATATCCTGTTCGAACTTGATGGCCGGCCGGCGCTGGAACTCTACGAACGCTATCTGGGCGAGGAGGCCGCCGGATTGCCGGGGACCGGCCTGCTGTTTCCCCTGCGCATCTTCAACCCGGCCAATCCCGATCACGATGTCGTCCGCACATTGCTCGCAATTGACCGCGAACAAGGGTCGGTGACGTTCGCCGGTTCGATGCCGCAAGGCTGGGTCGCCCAATTGATGCGTGGCTCGCTCGACCGTCTGGCGCATGGTGCGGGCATGGCTGCGGACCATGCACGGATTCCCGACAATTGGACTGGTGAGGGGGCTGCGTTCCTGATCAGCTGCATCGGTCGGCGCCTGCTGATGGGCCAGCGAACCGGTGAGGAGGTCGCGGCGGTTCGGGCTGCCCTGCGGCGCACCATGCCCGTCGTCGGCTTCTACTCATATGGCGAGATCTCGCCGCATCTGGTCTCGGGCTTTTCCGAGCTGCACAACCAGACAATGACGGTGATGACCATTACGGAGCGTGCTGCGTGACACTGCTGCATTCTCTTCTTCAGGCGCAGATTGGCAATTGTACGGACAAGAGCGGGACACTGGATCTGCAGTCCCTCTTAAAGCTGATCAGCGAAGCCTATGACGAGCAGGACAGCGATCGGCGCCGCACCGACCGGTCGATCAACCTGATGGTCGAGGAGATCGAGACGGCCAACGGCGAGCTCGAGCGGCTGCTTGAGGTCAAGTCCGACGAACTGACCTCGGTTCGCCTGGCGCTTGATGCTGCGATGCAGAACACCTCGCAAGGGTTGCTGATCGTCGATGCCGGCGGGCGTATCACGGCCTACAACCAGCGGCTGATCGAGTTGCTCGCCTTCCCGACGGAACTGCTGGATCGGCGTCCCTACTTCTCCGAACTGCTCCAGTGGCAGATGGACCGCGGCGAATTTTCCATGACACCGGAGGAACTGGTGGCATGGATCATGTCCGGCGGCATTGTGAACTCGCCGCCCGTCTATGAGCGCAGCCGCCCGGACGGCAAGGTCCTGGAAGTGCGCACGGTTCTGCTCAAGGAAGGTGGAGCGGTCCGTACTTTCACCGACATTACCGAGCGCAAGGAGCAATTGCTTGCGCTGCAACGCGCCGAACATCTGCATCGTAGCCTGTTTGAGAATGCCGCCGCCGGCCTGTTTCGGGCCACAGTCGCCGGGCGCCTGCTCGATGCCAATCTGGCCCTTGCGCAGATCTATGGCTATCAGGACGTTGCCGGCTTTCTGGTCATGGCCAACAGCGATAGCCGTTGGCACGCCGTTGACCGGGACACGCGGACCAATTTCCGTGAGATGCTGTTCGCCTCCGATCGAATCATCGACTTTGTCTGCGAGATGGAGCAGCCTGGCACCGGCCATCGCAAGTGGATTTCGACCACCGCCTGGCTGGTTCGCGATGCCGAGGGCGCGCCGATCCATTACGAGGGCTCGGTCACGGACATCAGCGAGCGCAAATCGACCGAACAGCGCCTGGCCTACATGGCCACGCACGATTCGCTCACCGGATTGCCCAATCGGGCGTTCCTGATGAATTGGCTTGCTTCTGAAAAGGGCAGGGCCAGCGCTCAGCGGTCCATCACCATTCATTGCATCGACCTTGACGATTTCAAGGACATCAACGACGACATGGGGCATGCCATTGGCGACCTTCTGCTCAAGCAGGCAGCCGAACGGATGGAGCAGCTGTTGAGCAAGGGCGACTTTGCTGTCCGGCTGGGCGGCGACGAATTCGCCGTTGTCCAGATCGGCGCCAAATCGACCGGTTCGGTGGAAAGGCTGGCGGCTCGCCTCGTCCGCTGCCTGTCGCGCGACTATCGCATCGGCAAGAAATCACTGGTGGTAGGCGCCAGTGTCGGCACGATGACCAACGCCGATCCCCGCGTTGCCGGCGAGCATTTGCTCAAATACGCGGACATCGCGCTCTATAGCGCCAAGGAAGCCGGCGGCAACTGTTACCGCCTCTATGACAGCGACCTGGAAGCACGCTATGCGCGCCGCCGTCTGATTGAAACCAGCCTGGCCGGAGCGCTTCAGCGCAACGAATTCAGCGTCGTCTACCAGCCGATCCTGTCGCTGGCCGATGGCAAGGTGCATCATTACGAGGCGTTGCTGCGCTGGAACCATCCGACCGAGGGGGCAATTTCTCCGGCTGAATTCATTCCGATTGCCGAGCAATGCGATGCGATCAATGCGCTCGGTGAATTGGTATTGCGACAGGCCTGCTCCAGCTTTGCCATGGCCAGGACCGAATGCAGCGTCTCGGTCAATCTTTCACCGGTGCAGCTGCGCCAGCGCGGCTTTATCGCAACACTCGTCGATACGCTGGCAACGACCGGCCTGCTGCCGCATCGGCTGACACTTGAAATTACCGAAACCGTGCTCCTGTCCGACAATCCGACAACGCGGGCACAATTGCGCGATCTTCGGGCGCTTGGCGTGCGTATTGCTCTCGACGATTTCGGCTCTGGCCATTCCTCGCTCGCCTACCTCAAGAGTTACGACTTCGACCAGATCAAGATCGACCGCTCCTTCATTGCCGAGCGGGAACTGAGCAGGGTCAATGGTGCGGTGATCAATGCCGTGATCCAGCTTGGCCGTGAACTCGGGATCCGGGTTGTTGCCGAGGGCATCGAGACCGAACGGCAACTGGAGGACCTGCGCGCACTCGGCTGCGACATGATCCAGGGCTACTTCATCGGCAAACCGGATGCCAGGGAGCACTGGCCAGACCTTCAGCCTGCTCCGGCGGAACAGCCAGGATCGTCCCGGCGAGTGGCCTGAGACTTGCCGCTACTGTGCATTTCGAGCCGGGCGCCCGAGCCCCGGCCAATGTTATTTGAGACTGTGCCGGCAGGTCTTGCGTCTATGCGATCCCGCCCAGGTCCGCAGGGTTTTAGTAGCGGTATTTCAGCCCGAGGGTAACGGAGTTCCGCGTGTAGCCGGCGGCGACCTGACTGGAGATGATCCGGGAAAAATCGTAGTCCAGCGTCAGCCCGAGATTGCGCGACAATTCATGGAATACGGTGACGCCGGCGCGCCAGGCCTGGTCACGGCGACCGGTCCCGATGAAATGCGAATAGCTGTAGCCACCCCGGACTGTTGCCTCCCAGTCGCGCGCGATCTGGTATTTGAGGCTGATCTGGCCCAGCGTCATCCGTTCGGGATGTCCGACCGGATTGGTCGGTGTCACCAGCCTTGCGTCCGTGAATGTCTGGTCAAGCGACATGCGCAGGGTGATGTCGCGCGTCGGATACCAGAACAGCTTGCCGCCGAACACCGGAACCAGCACGTCCTTGACCGGCCCGCTGTTGTAGAACTGCTGCTGGACACCGCCATAGACCTCGCCGCGGAACAGGCTGATGCGGTCAGAACCGACGCCGGCGACCACCTGATAGCCATGGGAACGGTCGCTGCCCTCGCCATAGTCGCGGATATTGCCGGCGACCTGCGAGAACACATAGAGCGCTGGTGAAACCCAGGCGCCGCCGCGCATTGTTCCGGTTGTCGTCCAGCTGTCGCGGAAACTCTCGCCGGCCCGGCCCGGGGTCGTGGCATTGTCATTGTAGGTTGTCTTGACCGTTTCCGCAGCGAGCCCGATGAACATCGTGCCGAAGCTCTTGTTCAGCGAGGCTGCGGCCGAGACGCGATCATAGGCCAGCGGCATGGCCAGCGTGGTGAAGTCACCGCCGCTGCCTGTGGTGCTGCCGGTATGGGTCGATCGGTGATCGTAGTCGATATGGGCCTTGAACAACAGGTCGCGCTGGATTTCCCATGCATGGGCCAGGCCGGCTCGGGCGCTGACCGCTGTGCTGTCCTGGACAGAGGGATAGAGCCGGGCATCAACCTCGCCATAAACGGTGGTCTTGTGGATGCCGGCGTCGCGAATGCCGATCAGTTCGGGAGCCAGCCGGAAGCCGGTAGCTGAAACCGGCTTGCGTGATGACCAGACAAGGTTGTCATCGAAGGTCACCCCGGCTGTCACGCTGGGAAAGAACAGCCAGTCCCCCATCGGCAGCCCGCCATAGTCGCGCGTTGGCTTGAGCAGCGGATTCTTCTGGCTGTGTGGGATGGGGGCCAGCAGCGCGGCAGTCTCTTCCGCAGCGCTGGTTGACGTGGGCGGTGTCGGCACGGTCTGGGCAGTCGCCACAACCGGAGCCACTGTCGGGGCAATTGCCGCCAGCGCTCCACACAAGGCGGGGCTGGTCCAGGACCGGCGGTCCCGCCGTTCAGAAATAGCGCTCGGGAACACTGATCAGATCACCAGGGTAGATCGGAATGTCGGGTGTGAGTTCGTAATCGGTGAAGTTCTTTTCACCTGCGCGCTGGATGCGCACCTGTCCCTTGCTGGCGCGATAGGTGTAGCCGCCGGCAACCGCAACCGCACTCATGACGTTCAGGCCATTGCGATAAGCATATTCGCCGGGCTTTTCGACCTCGCCAAGAACGTAGAACGGCCGAAACGAGGCCACATCGACACTGACCACCGGCTGGCGCAGGATCTGCCCCTTGCGCAACCGGTCGACCAGCAGCGATTCCAGTTCCTTCTTCGACAGGCCGGCGGCCTGGACCTGTCCGATCAGCGGCACGACGATGTTGCCGTGGCCGTCGATTTCATAATCGCCGGTCAACCGATCTTCGCCATAGACAACGATGCGGGTCTTGTCGCCCGGCTGCAACCGCGGTGCGGCACGCTGAGCCGCCTTTTCGGCGCTGACCGAACCGGTTTCGGCAACGTCGAGAGTGAACCCCATGGACCCGAGTCCGGATTCACATCCGGCAACGCCGCCGGCAATCGCGATCGCAAGCAGCGGCCCGGCCCATCTGCTGGCGAACGCGCGCCATCGCAGGGAGTGCTTGCTGCCTGGCGCGTTGTGTTCCGAACGGATGCCCATTGAGGTCATGCCTAGTCCTGCCCGGCCACAACCAGCCGCGGGTTCTTGCGGAATACAGACGGCAGGCACAGCTGGAAAAAGGTCAGCCCGCAGCCGACGTAGCGGCCCACAAGGCGTTTTGGGTCACTGGCCATGCGCCAGAACCACTCCATGCCGATGCGGCGCACCCATTTCGGCGCCCGCACAGCATGTCCGGAAATGAAGTCCAGCGCTGCGCCAACGCAGAGAAACCCGACATCGGGGCAGGCACGGTGCAGGCGGTCAGCCAGCAGTTCCTGCTTCGGCGCTCCCAGCGAAACGATACAGACCCGGGCTTTTGTAGTGGCAAGTCGCTCGGCGATCGGTTCGACTGTGGCGGCATCGACGTCCGGACCGACCTGCGGGGTCTCTGCACCGGCAACGATGAGCTGCGGATACTTCCTTTTCAGGATTTCCAGCCCGGCCTTCTGCGAATCCGGGCTGGGGCCGATGAAGTACAGCGGCAGGCCGTGTTTGGCCGCTTCGCGACACATCGGCTCCAGCAGGTCCGCACCGGTTGTGCGCTCCAATCCGTTCGACTGGCGACGGTCGCGCGCACCTGGTCGGGCAACCCGGCGGCGATCCTTGCCGCGTGCCAGCCAGACAATGGGCCAGCCATCCGCCGTGACATGGCTGGCGCGCTGGTAGGCTTCGCGGAACGAATGGTTCTGGTTCAGCTTGACGATATGGTCGAGATTGACCGTGAACAGCGTGAAGCCTTGGTTGGCACGGGCTCTCGCGACCAGAGCCGCCAATGTGCCGCGCATGGTCAACATATTGACGCGGACTTCCGGCACCGCTTCCACAGCAGATGCGCGACTCGACGCAAACAAACTCATGAGAGATGCCCCAACGCAACACGGTTCTCTACAAGGCCATGACGTTAGGAGAGCGATGTAAAAATGCGGTTAAGCGGGGAACTTTTGTTAAAATTACGAATTAAATACTTTTTAATATTAATCGTTTGGTAATACCAGCGGCCCTGACAATTGACCGTCAG
>DAOMXG010000066.1:0-12046 GCA_035436995.1 Beijerinckiaceae bacterium | reverse complement strand
CGGTCGGCTGCTGGGCCGGCTGGCCGGGGCGACGGTTGCTGGAACTGGACATCGCCTAGCCTCTTCCCGAAGGAATCGGGCATGGCAAGCCATGATAGGATCGGCTCAGCATTCCAGCAGCTCCGCCAGATGGTCGAGATCGTGCGCGGCAAGATCAACCGGCGCGGAGGGGGCCGCCTCGCCCTTGCCGGGGCCGTATTCATCGGGCCGGGCGACATGGGCGGTTTGCAGGCCGGCCGCCTTGGCCGCCACCAGATCGCTGGTGTGCGCAGCGACCATCATGCAGCGTTCCGGCGCAAGATCGAGCGCGTCGCAGCCGGAGCGGTAGACGGCAAGTTTGGGCTTGTAGTCCCGGGCGAGTTCCGCCCCGAGGATCGCATCCCAGTGAAAGTGATTGTGGCGGGCAAGATCGACCATCAGCGAGATATTGCCGTTCGACATTGGCGCCAGCCGGTAGAGCACACCCAGACGCCGCAGCGCCAGCGACGCATCCGGCCAGCCATCAAGCCGGTGCCAGACCAGATTGAGATCGGCGCGTTCGGCCTCGGTCAGCCGGTCAAGCCCGAAGCGCGGCAGGATGCGATCAAGGTTTTCCCGATGCAGGACATCGAGCTTGACAAAGCCTCGCCCGCCCGTGCGTACGCGCTCCATGGCCGGCTGGTATTCGTCGCGCCAGGCATCGGCGAAAGCCTCGCCCGCGAAAGTCTCGCCAAATCGTTCGCGGGCCTCACGCGCAATTGAGCCGCGCCAGTCGACGACCGTGCCGAAAATGTCGAAAAACAGGGCAACGGGCCGGGTCATGCTTGCCGCCCGCCTTACGTCAGAACCACGTTGACGGTCGATTCCTTCAGTTCCACCCCGAAGCAGCGCTGATAGAATTCGGCGACCGTGCCGCGTTCCAATTCATCGCATTTGTTGAGGAAGGTGACACGGAAGGCAAAGGCGACATCCTTGAAGATATCAGCGTTCTCGGCCCAGGTGATGACCGTGCGCGGGCTCATCACGGTGGATAGCTCCCCGTTCATGAAGGCGTTTCGGGTCAGGTCGGCCACACGCACCATCTTGGAAACGATGTCCTTGCCTTCCTTGTTGCGGTAATGCCGGGCCTTGGCCAGAACGATACCGACTTCCTGATCGTGCGGCAGGTAGTTGAGCACGGTGACGATGTTCCAGCGGTCCATCTGTGCCTGATTGATCTGCTGGGTGCCGTGATAGAGGCCGGAGGTGTCGCCCAGCCCCACCGTATTGGCGGTGGCGAACAGGCGGAACGCCCCGTGCGGACGGATCACCCGGCTCTGGTCGAGCAGCGTCAGACGGCCCGAGGATTCAAGCACGCGCTGGATGACGAACATCACATCGGGGCGGCCGGCGTCATATTCATCGAACACCAGCGCGACATTGTGCTGATAGGCCCAGGGCAGGATGCCATCACGGAATTCTGTGACTTGCTTGCCGTCCTTGAGCACGATCGCATCCTTGCCGACCAGATCGATGCGGCTGACATGACTGTCGAGATTGACGCGCACGCAGGGCCAGTTGAGCCGCGCCGCCACCTGCTCGATGTGAGTCGATTTGCCGGTGCCATGATAGCCGGTGACGATGACGCGCCGGTTGCGGGCAAAACCGGCGAGGATCGCCAGGGTCGTATCGCGGTCGAACAGATAATCGGGATCGAGTTCCGGCACATGATCGCTCGCCTTGGAATAGGCGGGCACCTTGATGTCGCTGTCGATATTGAACAGCGCGCGGACGGAAAACTCGGTATCGGGCATCGGGCTGCCCGCAGTAACTGCCTCGGACATAGTTCACCTAGAGGCCCGGCGAGAAGGCCGGGCATGCTGCACAAAGGGTGGCGTGGCCGGGACCGGTCAGGCCAGCCCTGCGGATTTCAGGTAATTATAGGCGTCGATGATTGCACGCAATTTTTCTTCATGCGAACGATCACCGCCGTTGAGGTCGGGATGAAAGCGCTTGGCAAGCGATTTGAACTGGGCCCGTACCTCGGCACGGCCGGCGCCTTCCTCAAGACCGAGCGCGTCCAGGGCCTTGCTCGCTCCGGCAGAGACCGCGCGCCGTTCCTCACGCCGTTCGGTTGTGCGGCGACCGTTGCGGAACAGGCCCAGGATGTCGGAGATCGTGTCGTCGGCCTCAAGGTCGGGCCCGCGTGAGCCCTTTATCCCCATGGACCAGGTGGGCCTATGGCCAGTGATCGCGTCCTTCTGAAAAGCCTGGATCGATTCGTCATTCATCCCGGCAAAGTAATTGTAGGACTGGTTGTAGGCCCGCACATGGTCGAGGCAGAAATGGAAATAGCGCCCCTCGCGGTGCCGGCCCATTGGCGCACGATGGTTGCCCGGCCGCTGGCAGCCGGGATGCTCGCAGCGCCGCTCGGCCGGCTGCTGCTCTTCGCGCGCCCGGGCGATTCGGATCTTGTCAAAGAGCGACGAATTGAAATCCATCCGGACAGGATACCGCATCGACGGTTAACGGGGCAAGGTTTGCGGCCGCCTGTCCGGTCGTATTTCACCCGAGCCGGCATTCTGGTAGAACACGCCCCATGACCTTCAAGACCCGCATCGCCACCAAACTCGCCACCCTGTCCCCGCTCCATCTGGAGGTGATTGACGAAAGTCATCGCCATCACGGCCATGCCGGCTGGAAGGAGGGCGGCGAGACCCATTTTCGTGTGATTGTCACCGCATCGGCCTTTGCCGGGCAGAGCCGACTGGCTCGACACCGGATCATCAACGCGCTGCTCGCCGATGAATTGAAAGAGCGCGTCCATGCGCTGGCAATCGAGGCCAGAGCACCCGGCGAATGATCCGGGCGCGTCTAAAACAGAATGATCAGTTCTGAAAACAAACTGTGCGAGCCGGTTGCGGATCACGCCTTCGCCGTGCGATAAGCGGGTTGCTGGCCCACACGACCGGCGGTTAACCCTGATCGGCTGAATGTTTAGTCTGGAGATATTCGTACTTCTCGCACTGACGCTGCTCAATGGCTTCTTTGCGATGTCGGAAATGGCGATCATCTCGGCGCGGCGCGCCCGGCTGGATGCCATGGCCGAGGCTGGTGATCACGGTGCTGCCAAGGCCGCCGATCTGGCCAGGGAGCCAACAGGTTTCCTTTCCTCCGTCCAGATCGGGCTGACGCTGATCTCGATCGGGACCGGCGCATTCGGCACGGCGACCCTGTCCAATGATCTGGTCGCGCCAATTTCCGCTTTCGAAATCCTGCGGCCGCATGCCGAGGCAATTGCCATCGGCGTCATCGTCGTGATCACCACCCTTTTGACGCTGGTGTTCGGAGAACTGGTGCCCAAGCGCATCGCGCTCGCCTATCCCGAGACGATTGCGGCGCGGGTGGCCCGGCCGATCAATCTTCTGGCGGTGGGCGCCCGACCGGTTGTTGCGCTGCTCGGGGTGTCGACCGCCTTCATTCTCAGGCTTCTGCGCGTGCCAACGGTGCGCGACCAGTCGGTGACCGAGGAGGAGGTGCAGACCATCCTGCAGGAAGGCACCGAATCGGGCGTCATCGATCCGCAGGAGCGGGTGATGGTCAAGGAAGTGATCGGGCTGGCGGAACGCTCGATCGCGGCCATCATGACACGGCGCTCGGAAGTCTACTGGATCGACGTCGAAGATGATCCCAAGGTGGTCCGGGCGGAATTGCGCCAGTGTCCGTTCAGCCGTGTCGTGGTGGCCAAGGATGGCTCGATCAACGAGCCGCTCGGCTATGTGCACAAGAAGGACCTGCTCGATGTGCTGCTTGAGGGCAAGCCCCTCGACATCGAGAAGAACGTGCGCGAGCCGTTGTTCGTGCCGGAGGCGGCGTCAGTGCTCGACGTGCTCGAACTGTTCCGCACCAAGCGCAACCATTTTGCCTTCGTGATCGATGAATTCGGTGCATTCGAGGGCGTGGTGACGCTGACCGACGTTCTGGAAGCCATCGCCGGCGACATTCCCGAAGAACACGAGGTCACCAGGCAGGCAATCGTTACACGCGCGGACGGCACCTATCTGGTCGATGGCAGGGCGGAGATCGCCGAGCTGGAGGAAACTGTCGGAATCGCCGTGCCGGAGGATGCACGCTTCCATACCGTGGCCGGACTGGCTCTCGAACTGTTCGGGCGCATCCCGGTTGAAGGTGATACCGCCGACATGGAAGACGGCTGGACGATCGAAGTCATCGACATGGATGGCCGGCGGATCGACAAGCTGCTGATCCGTCGCGCAGCCAACGCTTGACACAACCTCAGGCTTTTCTCCGGCGCCAGCCTTGGCTAAAGGTCGCCGACAGGAACGATGGCGCGGCCGAGAGCATGTCGCGATTAAGTGGATACCGGTTAATCGCAGAAGACATGCTCTAACTTATTGATACCGATCACGTTATACGCATTTTGATGATTCCATCAAAATGCGGCGTGATCTAGCGCCGGACAATGGGCGACGAGGGGCAGCCGGTGACCGGGAGTGTAAAACAGCGCACGGTTGCCTATCTCGGCGGATATTATCCGCTGGCTCCTGATCTGGCGCACGAGCGGTTTGTGCGCGATCTTGCGACGGTATCGGACACATGGTCGCTGAACGCCAAGGCAGGACCAGCGACCGAGCATGAGCACGCCAGCCGATGGCCGGTTACGCTTGCCGGCCCCGACTGGCGTGCGGATACCGACGTCTATCTGTTCTGCTGGAACGATCTGATCGATGCTGACCGATCACGATCCTGGTTCCTGCGCCTGCCGCTTGCGCTCTGGGTCTATGCGGATTTCGTCCTGCACGGCGCGTTCTGGCGTTATCTGACCCGTGCCTGGCGCTATTGCCTGTTCTTTCTCTACCCGTTCGTCTTGCTGGGTGTGCTTGCCGGGCTCGCCTGGCTGATCGCTGCCGCATTGCCATTGGCGATTCTGGGGCCCGGCTGGGCCATGGTTCTGCGCCTTGTGGGAGCGCTCGCGGCCTTCGCGGTGCTGGCCCGGGTGATCGGCCGGCCGCTCATGCTGGACCACCTATTGGATGATTGGATCTATGCCCGCCGGCTGCTGACGCACGGTGATGCGGAGGTCGACAGGCGCCTCGACCGGCTTGCCGATGATCTTGCCAGCCGCGGCGGCGAATTGCTGGTCGTCGGGCACAGTCTTGGCGCCGTGCACGGGGCGGAATTGATCGCCAAGCTGCTGGCGCGCCGCCCTGAGGGCCCGCCGGTGCATTTTGTGACGCTCGGCTCGTCCATCCTCAAACTCGGCTACCATTCCGGTTCGTTTCGATTGCGGGCGACCCTTGCCGAGATTGCGGCCTCGCCGCGGCTCGTCTGGCAGGATTTCCATGCCCACAACGATCCGATGAATTTCTACCGTCGCGAGCCGGTCAGCGAGCTGGGACTGACGGCCCGGCCTGCCGGCATGCGGTCCGTCCGGTTCCGCACCATGCTGAGCGAGGCTCGCTATCGGCGCATCCGTCGCAATTTCTTCCGTCTGCACAGCCAATTCGTCTCGGCCAATGATCGCCGCGCCCGCTATGATTATTACCTGATGCTGTGCGGCCCCTTCGCGCTTCCCGTCTGGGCGGGGTCCGACGCCGGATTTTCGGGCCTGATCGGCGAGGATGGCCGCTTGACCGATGCGGGCAAGGCCGCACTGGAACCTGCTGCGGTCGATGGGAGCCGCCGATGACCCCTACCATAGCCAAGGCCGCCTATGTGTTGATGGCCGCACTCTGGTATGTGCTGCGCATTCCGCATGAACGCAAGGCGCGCAAGACCCCGATCGCTCGCGACGCGCTGGACGCCCGCGAACGGCTCCGCCTGACAGTTTCTCTGACCGGGCTCGGGATTGTCCCGATGATCTATGTCGCGACCGGCTGGCCGGCTTTTGCCGCCCGTTCCTTTTCGCCGCTGGCTGCCTGGCTCGGTGTTGTCCTGGCAGTCGCGGCGCTGGTGGTTTTCAGGCTCACCCACAAGGCGCTCGGGCGCTACTGGTCGGTATCGTTGCAGATGCGCAAGGAGCACAAGCTGATTACCGAGGGGATCTATTCCCGCATCCGGCATCCAATGTATTCGGCCTTCTGGCTGTGGGCCCTGGCCCAGGCGCTGCTTTTGCCGAACTGGATCGCCGGGCTATCGGGCATCATCGGCTTCGGCACGTTGTATCTGCTGCGCGTCGGCCCGGAAGAGCGGATGCTCCTGGACACGTTCGGTGATGAATATCGCGCCTATATGGCGCGTACCGGCCGCCTTTTGCCAAAACTGTTCTGACAAAAGCAACGGGCCCCCCGAGGGAGGCCCGCCGACTTTCTGCGCGAAGGAGTGATCAGACGCCCTGGATCTGCTTCATGCGGGCGTTGCACTGGCTGTAGTAGCCGCCGCCCTTCTGGATCCAGTTGAGGCCACCGTTGCCATTGGCGCCGGCCGCCTTGTTGGCGTTGTACTGGTCAAGACAGGTTTTCATGCGCTGCTTGGCCGGGGTCTCGGTGGCGTATTTCCGGTCGATCGCCCGCGGGAACACGGCGTTCGAGGCGGGAAGCGCGGTCTGGGTGCGCGGAGCGGCGGCCGGAGCATTCTGCTGCGGGGAGCGGGCTGCGGGGGCCGGAGCAGGCGCGGCCGCCGGGGCGTCATCACCACACTGGGCCTTGCGGAAATCGTTCCAGGACAGGCCGCCGAGGCTGTTGGCGGCCTTGGCCGCGTTATACTTGGCGCTGCATTCCTGCATGGTCAGCGCCGCAGCCGGCTGGGCCGCGAACAGGCCGCCGGCAAGCGCCAATGCGCCAGCGGCAATCGAAAACTTCAGTGTGGTCATTGTCTGTCTCCAAGCGCGAGGCCAACCGAGCCGTCACCTGTCCCGGCGCGACTTCGGCAAGCAAGTTATGGTAAAGACAATGAACCCGCAATGACCATGCCTTGCAGCATGCACACAGTTTTCTGCGGTGCTGAGCATAAGGGGGGTTGGCGGCGGATCAGCGCCGGCCAAGGCGACCGAAAGCCTGGGGCTGGGTTGCAGCCTGGAGGATGCTGATCGGACCGTTGGTATAGGTCGTGACATAGGTGGTCACACCGCCGGACGTCTCGACGCTGCGGGCGATCCGCCCGCCACTTGCCGCCGTGACATAGCTGGCGCCATCGACCTGCTGGAAGGTGGCACTGTTGTCGTCGCCATACTGGGCAAGAAACGCGCCGTTGTAGGTGCCTTTCTGGTCGACGCGGGCCTTGTTGGTCGACCCCACCTGTCGGGCGAACAGGTAGTTCTTCACGCCGCTCTGCTGCATCTGCAGGGCATTGGACGCCGCACCCTGGTCGATCTCGGCAACATTGAGAGTGTTGGACTGGCTGTATGTCGCGCTTTGGGCCTGAACGGCCGTTGCGCCAAGAACGAGAGCCGCAATCCCCGTTGCAATCGAAAGCAGACGCATGATGGCCTCCGGATATAAGGATGCACCAATCCGACGCGCGACGGCCTGCCGCCGCGCGCCCGATCAGGGCAGGATGGGTTTGGAAAAAGCGCAGCCGGCCTTATACCAAGTCGCAAGGCAAGGAACTCGCCGCGACTTGGTTCGTTTCAAAAATTTCTCACTTTTATCAACGAGATGAGAAATTTTTGAGTTGCACCAAAGAGTCATTTTCAATGACTTTTGGTATTAGCGACGGCGGCTCTGCGTCACCGAGAAGGTGTTGACACCGAGCGCGCGCTGGTAGGCCTCGGCGCCATTGAAGCGACCAACCTGGTTTGCCGACAGGATGTTGTCAGTGTAGCCGGTCTGGACCGAATTGAGAAAGTTGGAGCGGCCGGTCTGGGCGAAGGCCGCATAGTTGTTGCCATTGGCGTTGATGCCGTGCTGCTGGATCCAGGCCGAATTGGCGCCGTTGTACTGATTGGCCGCAATCCAGTTGGAGCGGCCTTCCTGATAGACCGAAATGTCGCCGGCGAGGGCGGGGCCCGCGAACAACGCGGTGGCCAGAATGGCCGCTGAAGCAATACGCATGAATGACTCCTGTCCTTGCTCTGTCTGATAGCCTTGGCCAATTCTGTCGTTGGCTCGTGTCGGCATATCTAGAAATTGATCCGAATATTCAAGTAAATGACTTATTAAACATTAATTTAAACCGATAGTGATGTAGCAATTCATCTCACTATTAATCCGTAAAACTTGCCAAAACACATCAAATATCTTGCTTAATACCAAGAATAAACTGATTAAAAACGATTATTAATGTGTATTAAACATGACATTCGTTGGCTTTGTGGGCCAGTTTTTGAGTGTTTAGTGTCTCTTAGCGTTAATGAATATTTAGGCAGGTTGGCTGCAATATTTCCAGAAGTGAAACAGGCCGCCCAGTGCCGGCCACGATCCGAGTTGATTCGAGTGCAGCGCAAACATCTCCTGGCCCGCTCAGCCGCCCTTGCGTTTGGTATCGCCGTTGCGTCACCGGCTTGCGTTCATGCCGCCGATCTGAAGGCGCCTCCCCTGCAGCCGGGCGCTGTTGCCGAGCCGATGCGGGCCTGTCCGGAGTATGGGCCCGGCTTCATCCGCTTGCCCAATACCGATATCTGCCTGAAGGCGGCGATCGACATCGCGTACGAAATCGGCCTCGATCTGGCGAGGCGGGACCTCAATATCGAGACCACGACCGTCGGCGGCCATCCGGTCGCGCTTTACGAGGTGCAGCGTCTTGGCCGCGAGATCGACCGGTTCGCGACGCGGCTGGATGGGCGGATGAACGTCACCACCGTCAGCAAGATCGGCGACGAGCCGGTCATCACCTTCCTGTCATTCCGCTCCTCACCCAATGTCACGGCGGCGACGGTGCGCGATCATGTTGGTTTGACCAGTTCGGTTCATGTGCATGAAGCCTGGGTGAAATACGCCGGGTTTACCGCCGGGCGCCATCCGTCCTATTTCGATTTCGTGCCAGGCTACAACCATACGGCCGGCTATGCATCGCAGCGCAATCTGAGCCTCCTCGCCTTTACCAAGAGCTTCGACAAGGCCGGCAGCGTGTCGGTTGCGGTCGAGGATCAGACCGAACGGCGCATGGAAGAGGGGGTCTGGGCCGCTTACGGTGGCCAGCGCATGCCCGATGTGGTGGCGCAGGCGCGCTGGACCCCGTCCTGGGGCATCGTCCATCTCGGCGGCGCCCTGCATCACATCAACGACGCGATCGGTTCGCGCAGCGCCTACGGATTTGCGGCCAATGCCGGCGTGGAATACCGGGTGAAATGGGGCGAGGTGTTTGGCCCGGCCGCCGAAGGCACCTATGGCCGCATCCTGGTCACGGGAGCCTATGCCAGCGGGGCGCTGGATTATCTCGGCATTCCGAAGTTCGGTGCCGACTATGTTTCAGACATCACCGGACGTATCGAGCAAACCAAGGGCCATTCGGCCATCGTCTCGTACGAACACGTCTGGCGGCCGAACTTCAAGACGACGTTCGGTGTTTCCAGCTATGGCCTGGGGTCCGACACGGAGAATTATCGTCACAGGGTGCGTGGCCTGCTGGCCCAGGTCGGCGCGGAATATATGCCGACCCCCGGCCTGATGGTCGGTGTCGAGGGGGATTATTTCCGCGATTCGGTGAAGGGCCGGTTCTTCGGAGTCCAGGGGCCGCGCGACAAGGTCGATATTTTCACCGCCTTTGCCTATGTCCGCCGCCGCATCTGATACCATCGGTCACTTGAAGTGACCGATGACGAACTTTGAATTTCACTATTTTTCAATGGGAAATGAGAATTCAAAACAGGACCCAAGGGTCAATTATCATGACCCTTGGTATGAGCGGCTGCGGTTTCAGCGACCCAGCGTGGCCCTGAGCAGGGCCAGAGCATCGGGGCTCGACCATTCCGCCGGCCCTGCCATGGCGCCGAGCTCACAGCCGTTTTGATCGATCAGCAGGGTTGTCGGCATGCCGAAGGCTTTTCCGGCCTTCTTGAGATCGGCAAACACCGCAGCGGTCGGATCGGAATAATAGGCGAGCGCTGCGACCCCGACTTCGTTGAGGAAGGCCTTGGGGCGATCGAGACGGTTGGTGTCGATGTTGATCGTCACGACCTCGAAATCGGCGCCGCCAAGCGCTTTCTGCAGCCGGTCGAGTGCCGGCATTTCCGCCCGGCACGGAGCGCACCAGGTCGCCCAGAGGTTGACGAGCACGGTCTTGCCGCGCCAGTCGGCGAGGCGGGCCGGCGTGCCGTCGGGCCTCAAAAAACCGAGATCGACCGCAGGGCGCGGCTGTGGCGTAACCTTGAGGGCCGCCACTTCGCCGGTTGCGAGCGGCGCAATCCTGGCCGCGACCCCCCGCGCCGGCGCGCAGTCGCCGCCGATATGACTGTTTGCGCCGTCTCCCCGCATCCCGTATAGCCCGGCAATCCCTGCCACGACGGCGACCAGAAGCCCGCCGGCGATCAACAGGCCGGAACGGGTCGTTGCGGGTGGGGCAGGATCGGGATGAGTGTGCATCGAGGAGATGACCTTGGCGAACGCAATGTGGGGTGGCCGTTACCAGGAAGGTCCGGCCGCGATCATGGAAGAGATCAACGCCTCGATCGATTTTGACAAGAGGCTGGCGTCTCAGGATATCCGTGGCTCAAAAGCTCATGTGGCCATGCTGGCCAGACAGGGGATCGTCTCTGCCGCGGATGCTGACGCCATTACTGAGGGGCTGGAGGCAATTGAAGCGGAAATTGTCGCCGGTACCTTCACTTTTTCGCGGGCTCTCGAGGATATTCACCTCAACATCGAAAAACGCCTAGCCGACCGGATCGGCCCTGCTGCGGGCCGGCTGCACACGGCCCGTTCGCGCAACGATCAGGTCGCGGTCGATTTCCGTCTGTGGGTGCGCGACCAGGTCGATGCGGTCGATGCCGGCCTGAAGGACCTCCAGCAAGCGCTGGCGGACAGGGCGCTTGAACATGCCGGCACGATCATGCCGGGCTTCACCCATCTGCAGAGTGCCCAGCCGACGACATTCGGCCACCACCTGCTCGCCTATGTCGAGATGCTGGGGCGCGATCGCGGCCGATTCCGCGATGCACGCATCCGCATGAACGAATGCCCACTTGGGGCGGCCGCCCTGTGCGGCACATCCTTTCCGATCGATCGCCATGCCACCGCAGCGGCCCTTGGCTTCGACCGGCCGACCGCCAATTCGCTGGATTCTGTGTCGGATCGCGACTTTGCACTTGAGTCGCTGGCCGCCATGGCGATTTCGGCCATGCATCTGTCGCGGCTGGCCGAGGAACTGGTCATCTGGACGACGCCGCAATTCGGCTTCGTCGCGCTTTCGGACAAGTTCACCACCGGTTCCTCGATCATGCCGCAGAAGCGCAATCCCGATGCGGCGGAACTGGTGCGCGCCAAGATCGGCCGTATCATCGGCGCGCTGACCGGCCTGCTGGTGGTCATGAAGGGGTTGCCGCTCAGCTATGCCAAGGACATGCAGGAGGACAAGGAGCGCACGTTCGACGCTTTCGACGCCTTCGCACTCTGCGTTGCCGCCACAGCCGGGATGGTGCGGGATCTTGTCCCCAGCGCCAGGGCCATGCGCAAGGCCGCAGGCTCCGGCTATGCCACCGCCACGGACCTTGCCGACTGGCTGGTGCGCACGCTCAACATGCCGTTCCGCGATGCCCATCACGTCACCGGCCGCATCGTCGGCGCAGCTGCGGGGCGCGGCTGCGAGCTTGAGCGCCTGCCGCTCGCCGAGATGCAGGCGATCGAGCCGCGCATCACACAAGACGTCTACAGCGTGCTCGGGGTTGCCAATTCGGTCCGGAGCCGCACCAGCTATGGCGGCACTGCCCCGGCCAACGTGCGCCGGCAGGCACGGCGCTGGCTGACCCGGCTCAAGCGGGATGGCGGCTGATTTTGGTCGCGCCGAACCCGCAAAGCATGTTATCTGGCCTCAAATGTTCCAAGTCCTGATATGAGCATGACCAATATCTCCTTGTCCGCCGCCCCCAGCCGCCGCCATCTCTTGCGCGCCATCGGCATCGGCACGGTTCTCGCCGTGGCGGCCTGCGGCAAGCGCGGCCCGCTGGAGCCGCCGCCGGATTCCGACGAGGGCC
>DAOMXG010000065.1:0-12114 GCA_035436995.1 Beijerinckiaceae bacterium | reverse complement strand
GCGGCACTCCTGGCCTGCGTGGCGGCGCTGCCGGCCATGGCCGCCGATGACCCGGCGCAGCAGGCCATGCCCTCGCCGCTCCAGCAGGTCTCGGGCGCCGATCTGGCGCAGGAGGTGACAGGCAATACCCTGTCCGGGCGGCATTCGTCGGGCATGCCCTACAGCGAGTATCATTCACCCGATGGCCGCATCTATGGTCACAACAACAATGTGCCGGTGCGCGATGGCTGCTGGGTCATCCGGCGGGACGAGATTTGCTACACTTATGAGAAGGGGCCGGCACCGGGCGTGTTCTGCTGGCGCTTCTATCGCGCCGCCGGCGGCTACACGATCTATCTGCCCACGACCGGCACGGTTGGCACGGCCAAGCTGGAAGCCGGAAACCCTTACAAATACAGCGACGGCGGCCAGCCCTGGTCGTGCGATGCGCTGCTCTCCATGGCATCACCACGAGCACAGAACCCATGACCTACGCCAATCTGATCGTCACCATTGAGCATCGCGTCGCCACCCTGACGCTCAACCGCCCGGCCAAGCTCAATGCCTTCTCTGCCGGGTTGCATGCCGACCTCCGTTCTGCGCTGGCAGCGGCTGCCGATGATGCGGGCGTGCGCGCCGTGGTGCTCACCGGCGCCGGCCGCGCCTTCTCCTCGGGGCAGGACCTGACCGAGGACCTGCCGCGCCATCCTGATGGGCGCTTTGACCTCTCCGGCCCTCTGATGCGCGACTACAATCCTCTGATCGAGCGCCTGATGAGCTATCCCAAGCCGGTGATCGCGGCGCTCAATGGCCCGGCGGTCGGCGCGTCGATGAACATCGCGCTTGCCTGCGACATCGTGCTGGCCACCCGTTCGGCCTATCTGCAGGAAGGGTTTGCCAAGATCGCTTTGGTGCCGGATGCCGGCGGCACCTGGGTCCTGCCGCGTCTGGTCGGGTTCAAGCGCGCGCTTGCCCTGTCGCTGACCGCCGATCGGGTCAGCGCCGACGATGCCGAGCGGATGGGGCTGGTCTACAAGGTCTATGACGATGCGGCTTTCGCCGGGGAAGTGGCCACGCTCGCCCGCCGGCTCGCCGATGGTCCGGCCCATTGCTTCGGCCTGATCAAGCGGGCGCTGGCCGGCAGCCTCGACAATGACCTTGGCCAGCAGCTCGCCATCGAGGCCGAGATGCAGCAGGCGGCTGCGGACCATCCCGATTTCATGGAAGGGGTGATGGCCTTCCTGCAGAAGCGCCCGCCGCAGTTCAAGTGAGCCCGAACGGGTCGGGCGCCTTAGAGCATGCTGCGATTGGGTGGAATCCGGCTAATCGCAAAAAGCATGCTCTAAACTCTTGATAACGATCATGTTATCTCTCGCTTTGATGTTCAATCAATACGAGGGCATGGTTTGGCATGCTTGCAGATCCCTGAATGCAACCGGCTGTTCGCCGATCTGCCGGCTTCGGCTTTGTTCACCACCGGGTGAGCAGGGCAAGCGCCGTTAACCTTTTGCAAACGATCCTGCGGCACGCT
The DNA here is from genome assembly GCA_035436995.1 of Beijerinckiaceae bacterium. Lineage (GTDB taxonomy): Bacteria > Pseudomonadota > Alphaproteobacteria > Rhizobiales > Beijerinckiaceae > JAIUNP01. The sequence continues at coordinate 10,604 of DAOMXG010000065.1, read as the reverse complement.
GGCCTTGTTGCGGCCGGATTGGATGACGCGACAGGCGGAACCCCCGGGCGCTTCCTTGACAGGAGACAGGCCCATGCGTTTGCCTCGCTTGCCAGCTTCCCCAAACCTCCATGATTGCCCTGCCGCCGCCGTGAGCGGATGTGCTCAGCTTCCCAGCCATGGCGAGCGCCTCAAACAGGGCTGTTCAGGCGAGGTTGTGGCCAGTCTCTTCGGTCTGCCCCGCGCCCCCGACCGCCCCGGTTGACGGCAGAGCGGCCTGACGCATCGGCGGATCACCGCCAGGAATTCGGCGCAACGGCCTCCCCGTTGCGCCGTTTATTGTTCAGAGTATCACTCAGGGCTGTCTGGCCTGACAGCACAAAAAGAATCGAGGAGCAACGCGACGCCGAGCCGATGCGAGGGGCGCCACACCCGTTCTTCCCTCCCCTTGATGGGGAGGGTCGGCGCGTCAGCGCCGGGGTGGGGTGAGGTGAGGGGTTGAACCACCCCCACCCGGTCCTCCGCCGCTCGCAGTCAAGTCTACGCAGACTGCGTAAACTTGTCTGCGATGCTCGGACCACCCTCCCCGCAAGGGGGAGGGATTGACAGTCAGGAGCGCCCTTGCCTCCGGCCAGGGCCGGCATCACCACTCAGCGTTCGAGGCGGGCCATCAGGCTGGACGTATCCCAGCGGTTGCCGCCCATCTTCTGCACTTCGGCATAGAACTGGTCGACCAGCGCGGTCACCGGCAGACTGGCGCCGTTGCGCCGTGCTTCCGTCAGGCAGATCGACAGGTCCTTGCGCATCCAGTCGACGGCGAAGCCGAAGTCGAACTTGCCCTGGTTCATTGTCTTGCCGCGGTTTTCCATCTGCCAGGATCCAGCTGCGCCCTTGGAAATGACATCCAGCACCGCCTCGACATCGAGCCCGGCCTTCCTGGCGAAATGCACACCCTCGGCGAGCCCCTGCACCAGGCCGGCGATGCAGATCTGGTTGACCATCTTGGTCAACTGTCCCGCTCCGGGAGGGCCGAGCCGGCGGCAGGCGCGGGCAAAGGCCATGATCACCGGTTCGGCCCTGGCATAGCTTGCCTCATCGCCGCCGCACATGACGGTCAGCAGGCCGTTTTCGGCGCCGGCCTGGCCGCCGGAGACCGGTGCATCGACAAAACCGACCCCGCGCTTTGCCGCCTCGGTGGCGAGTTCCCGGGCGACTTCCGCGCTGGCGGTGGTGTTGTCGACAAACACCGCGCCTCTGGCCATGGCCTGGAAGGCTCCGTCAGGACCGATGGTGACCGCGCGCAGATCGTCGTCGTTGCCGACACAGGCGAAAACGAAATCCTTGCCCGCTGCGGCTTCTCTTGGCGTGCGGGCGGCCGTCCCGCCATGCTGGGCGGCCCATTTCTCCGCCTTCGCAAACGTCCGGTTATAGACGGTCACCTCATGCCCGCCCTTGGCCTTGAGATGTCCGGCCATCGGATATCCCATCACGCCGAGGCCGAGAAACGCCACTTTCGCCATGTCCAGCTCCTTGGTGCGGCTGCCCGCCGCTTGTTGCCGCCAAGCTGTAGCCGGTTGGCCAGGAGAGATAAAGGGAGGGGAAGTTCACCGGCCGCTGATGAAGCAGTTGACCGGAGCGCTGCCATCCGGGCAAATGGCGGCGGACGATTGTCCTTTGCCTGGAGAGACTGACCGATGAGCAATGCCGATGCCGTTCTCGCTGCCCTCGCCGCCGTCAAGGGGCCGGACGGGCGGACATCCCTGCCGCAGTCTGGGGCGCTGTCGCAGATCGCCATCGCAGCCGGCAAGGCATATTTTTCGATTGCCATCGACCCAAAGCGGGCAGCGGCGATGGAGCCGATGCGCAAGGCGGCCGAAACAGCAGCCGCAGCCGTTCCGGGTCTTTCCGGGGCGGTGGTGACCCTGACGGCCGAACGGGCCGCGGCCTCCCAGGCCCAGGCTGCTGCGCCGCCTCGGCCTGCCCCGGGTGGCGGCAAGCTGGAGGTTCCAGGTATCAAGCACATCATTGCGGTCGCCAGTGGCAAGGGCGGGGTCGGCAAGTCGACGACATCGGCCAATCTGGCGCTGTCATTGCAGCGGCTCGGGCTGAAGGTCGGTGTGCTCGACGCGGATGTCTATGGCCCGTCGATGCCCAAGCTGTTCGGCCTCAACACCCGTCCGGTCATGGCCGGCAACAATATGCTCCAGCCGCTCGATGGCTACGGGCTGAAGGTGATGTCGATCGGCTTCCTCGTCGAGGAAGATAGCGCGATGATCTGGCGCGGGCCGATGGTGATGAGCGCCATCCAGCAGATGCTGCGCGAGGTTGCCTGGGGCGATCTTGATGTGCTGGTAGTCGACATGCCGCCCGGCACCGGCGATGCGCAACTGACCATGGCGCAGAACGTGCCTCTGGCCGGCGCGGTGATCGTGTCGACCCCGCAGGATCTGGCGTTGATCGACGCCCGGCGCGGCATCACCATGTTCCGCAAGGTCGATGTGCCGATCCTCGGCGTTATCGAGAATATGTCGACGTTCATCTGCCCGCAGTGCGGCACGCGCCACGACATCTTCGGACATGGTGGCGCGCGGGCCGAGGCGGCCAAGATTGGCGCGCCGTTCCTGGGTGAAATCCCGCTGGCCATGGCCATTCGCGAGAATTCCGATGCGGGTCGGCCGATTGTCCTCACCAGCCCGGACGGACCGCACGCAGCCGCCTATCTGTCGATTGCGCGCGCGGTCCGCGATGCCCTGTCGGCGGGGGCTGGCCAGCGCGCCATGCCGGCCATCGTGTTCGATAGCTAGGGCGGCGCTTTTCGGCCGGTAAGGCGCGGCTCCTGGGCTGGTTTTCCACGGATAGACGCCGGATTCTGTCGTTCACTTTGTCGGCAGGATAGAGCAGATTCCTGTTTGCAGCGGGCCATGTTTCTGCTTTGTATTGCCCCAACGCGCGCCGACCCGTTCGGCGCGGGTTTTGGCATATTCCACTGACCATCCGGGAGGATAAGCATGAAGCGTCGCCAGTTTCTCACCGCAGGCGCAGGCCTTGCGGCTACCGCAGTTGCCGCACCGGCCATTGCCCAGTCAATGCCTGAAGTGAAGTGGCGCCTGACGTCGAGCTTTCCGAAGTCGCTCGATACCATCTATGGCGCATCAGAAGTGCTGGCCAAATACGTCGCCGAGGCGACGGACAACAAGTTCCAGATCCAGGTTTTCGCGGCGGGCGAAATCGTTCCCGGCCTGCAGGCGGCCGACGCGGTGACCAACGCCACCGTGGAACTCTGCCACACCGCGCCCTATTACTACATCGGCAAGGACCCGACCTTCGCATTCGGCACGGCGGTTCCGTTCGGCCTCAACGCCCGTCAGCAGAACGCCTGGATGATGCACGGCGGCGGTCTGGCGCTGATGAACGAGTTCTACGCCAAGTATAACATGATCGGTTTCATCGGCGGCAACACCGGCTGCCAGATGGGCGGCTGGTTCCGCAAGGAAATCAAGACCGTTGCCGATCTCTCCGGCCTCAAGATGCGTATCGGCGGCTTCGCCGGTCAGGTGCTGTCCAAGCTCGGCGCTGTGCCGCAGCAGATCGCCGGCGGCGACATCTATCCGGCGCTGGAGAAGGGCACCATCGACGGCGCCGAATGGGTCGGCCCCTATGATGACCAGAAGCTCGGCTTCAACAAGGTCGCCCCGTTCTTCTACTATCCGGGTTGGTGGGAAGGCGGCGCCATGCTGAAGTTCCTCGTCAACACCGCCAAGTGGAATGAACTGCCGAAGAACTACAAGGCGATCTTCGAGGCAGCGGCGCATCTCGCCGACAACGACATGCAGGCCAAGTATGACGCCCGCAACCCGACCGCGCTGATCGATCTGGTGCGTAACGGCGGCGCCCAGCTCCGTGCCTATCCGCAGGAGGTCATGGAAGCCTGCCTCAAGGCCGCCAACGAGGTCTATACCGAGACCAACGCCAAGAACGCCCAGTTCAAGAAGGTGCATGACTCGCACATGGCCTTCCGCAATGACGGCTATCTGTGGTGGCAGATTGCCGAATACACCTTCGACAACTTCATGATCCGCACCCGCCAGCGCACCTGAGCGGCGTGATCGAGATCAAATGGAACGGCGCCTTCGGGCGCCGTTTTCTTTTGGGGCTTTCTGGCGCCGCTTGTTTTTTGGGACTGCCCTGACGGCACAAAAAAACAGCGGCGCCGAAGCGCCGCTGCATGATCGTCAAGCCAGGTCTTGGGCCGTCAGAACTTCGGCGGTGCGATATCCAGCCCGCCGCCGCCCGGGGCGCCGATGCCGCCACCGAGGTTGTTGAGCTGTTCGAGCGCCTTGCTTGGATCGACCGCCGGCCGTTCCGGCTTCTTGGTGATGACCATCGACGGCGTCAGCATCACCAGCGTCACCATGATCAGCTGGATGACCACGAACGGCACGGCGCCCCAGTAGATCTGGCCGGTGGTGACCGGATCGGTCATCTTGCCGGTCACGCGATCCTTATACGGCTCCTTCGGCGCCACCGAGCGCAGGTAGAACAGCGCAAAACCGAACGGCGGATGCATGAAGCTGGTCTGCATGTTGACGCCCATCATCACGCCGAACCAGACGATCATCGCTTTCTTGATTTCCGCGTCCGTCGTCAGGTTGAAGCTTCTGGCAATCTCCAGCGCCGTCGGATCGGTGGTGAAGATTGCTTCCGCTGCCGGACGGATCAGCGGGATGACAATGAACGCCAGTTCGAAGAAGTCGAGGAAGAACGCGAGCAGGAACACGGCGAGGTTGATGAGGATCAGGAAGCCGTAGAACCCGCCCGGCAGTGACTTCAGGTGCTCTTCCACCCACACATGGCCGTTCACGCCGTAGAAGGTGAGCGAGAAGATGCGCGCGCCGATCAGGATGAAGATCACGAAGGCCGACAGCTTGGCGGTCGATTCCGTCGCCTGGCGGATGATCGTCCAGTTGAAGCGCTTCGGATCATTGTCGAGGTAGCGCTTGAACGCGGCGAGCAGCAGCGCGCCGGTGGCGCCCATCGCGCCGCCTTCGGTCGGCGTGGCGACGCCGATGAAGATGGTGCCGAGAACCAGGAAGATCAGGGCCAGCGGCGGCACCATGACGAAGGTCACCTGCTGGGCCAGCTTGGACAGGAAGCGGAAGCCCAGGAACCGCGAGCAGATCCAGTTGGCGACCGCAATCAGGAAGGCGACCGCCACGCCGACCGACATCGTCAGGATGACGAAATCCGCGCCTGCGCCGACCTTGGTCGTCGTCATGTAGAGATAGGCGAGCACCGACGCGACGATGGTCAGCGTCAGCAAGGACAGCAAGCCGCGCTCATCGCCGCCGGCCTGCAGCGTCTTGACCAGCCGGACAACCGAAAGAGCAAGCCAGGCGAGGAAGCCGATCAGGATCACCGCCCAGATCTTGGCGCCCCAGCCGCCGCCCAGACCATCGACGATCTGGGTCTTGAGTGAACCGCCGGCGAACATCACCCCGGCCGCGATGATCGCCAGCAAAGCGATCGCATTGGCGCGCGACAGCCGGTTGGCAACCGCAGGATCGGTTTCCTTGAAGGCGATATCCTCCGGCGGCAGGCCCGGCGCAGCGGCCGGATAGAACGTGCTGACGAGGAACACATAAGAGGCATAAAGCGCCGACAGCACCACGCCTGGAACGAAGGCGCCTTCATACATCGAGCCGACGTCAGCGGCGAGCTGGTCGGCCAGCACGATCAGCACCAGCGACGGCGGAATGATCTGCGCCAGCGTGCCCGACGCCGCGATGACGCCGGAGGCCAGGCGTCGGTCATAACCATAGCGCAGCATGATCGGCAGCGAGATCAGCCCCATCGAGATCACCGAGGCCGCCACAACGCCGGTGGTCGCCGCCAGCAGCGCGCCGACGAAGATGACCGCATAGGCAAGACCACCGCGGATCGTGCCGAACAACTGCCCGATGGTGTCGAGCAGGTCCTCCGCCATGCCGGACCGTTCCAGCACCAGCCCCATGAAGGTGAAGAATGGAATGGCCAGCAAGACGTCGTTGGCCATCACGCCGCCGTAGATGCGGTCCGGCAGCGATTGCAGCAAGGGCCAGGACAGGGTGATGGTCCCGCCCGACAGCGGCGCAAGTTCCACGCCGATGACAAAGAAGGCCAGGCCGCAGGCACCCAGCGCGAAAGCGACCGGATAGCCAAGCAGCAGGAAGACAACCAGCGCCGCGAACATGATCGGGGCGATATTATGGGCGATGAAAGCGGCCATAGCGAAGGACTCCGCGCGGGATCGGGACTGATTACTGGTCTTTGGCAAGCCGGGCGCGCTCGGCCTTTTCGGCCTCCTCGCGCGCAACCTCCAGCAGGCGCTCCGCCTCGGCTTCCGCCGCAGCATGATGACCGCCCGAGCCGAGCGAGTCCGGGATCAGACCCTGCGACACCGCCATCCGCTTGATGAATTCCGAAATGCCCTGGATCAGCAACAGGATGAACCCGAGCAGGATCAGGAACTTCGCCGGCCACTGCGGCAGGCCGCCGGCGTTGCTCGATTGCTCGTTCATCAGGAACGAGGTCTTGAAGAAGGGATAGGAGGTGACGATCATCACCAGCGCCATCGGGATCAGGAACAGGCCATGGCCGAGAAACTCGATCAGGCGCTTGCCGCGCTGCGGCAACTTGGAGTTCACGATGTCGATGCGGATGTGCTCGTTGTGCAGCAGCGTCCACGGAGCGCACAGCAGGAACACCGCGCCGAACAGCAGCCATTGCGCTTCGAGCCAGGCATTCGAACTGGAATTGAAGATCTTGCGGATGATTGCATTGGCGGTTGAAATCAGCACCGCTGCCAGCAGTAGCCAGGCCACGTTCTTGCCGATCTTTTCGTTCAGCCAGTCAATACCCCTCGACAGGCGCAACAAGGCCGCCATGCGTCCCTCCCGGTTTGTGCATTCTCCCGCAGCGACCGTTGCCCCTCCCGGAACATGAACGATCGATTAACCCAAGTCTTTAGACATTGGTCAAGCATCTGGCAAGCTGACTGGCAGGCAGGAGGCATATGCGATTCTTGCATGCCTTGCCTGTCAGCGTTGCCCACCGTCAAGTCGCGTGCGGGCGCGCACCCGTTCGCGATGCAGAGTGTAGAGAGCGCTTGCGGCAATCAGCGCAATGCCGGCGATGGACAGGGCGCCCGGAACTTCGCCGAACACCAGCGCTCCCAGCGCGATGGCCCAGATGACCGATGAAAAGCGGTAGGGTGCCACCACCGAGAGATCGGCGCCGCGGCAGGCCAGTGCGATAAAGTAATTGCCGACCGTGACAATCACCGCTGCGACAAGGCAGGCCAGGAACGGCCGCCACTGGAACGGTGCCCAGGGTTGAAACAGGCTGAGGGCGAGGCCCGCTAGCCAGGAACCGATGGATGTTCCCAGCGTGACCACCGTGGTCGGCAGGGCATTGCCGAGCTTGCGTGTCAGGATATCGCGCAAGGCAACGCCAAGCACTGCGGCAAGCCCGAGTATCGCCGCGACGTGATAGAGCGGATATTGGGCCTGGGCTCCGCCGGGCTTGACCACCAGCAGCATGCCGGCAAAGCCGACGAGAATGGCGCTCCAGCGCCGCCATCCGACGGTTTCTCCCAGTAACAATGTGGCGATCGCCGTAATGACCAGCGGGCTGAGCATCAGCAATGCGGTCAGATCGGCAATCGGCATCATTCCGAGCGCGCTCAGGAAGGTGATCCCCAGAACCGCTTCCGTCGCCGAACGCGCGGTCATCAGCGGTCTGGTCAGCCCTCCCAGGGCCTGCCGGTCGCCGCTGACAATCACCACTGCAAGACTGATCATCACCGCGAACAGGCCGCGAACCGCCATCAGCTGCGCCACCGGCCAGTCCAGTGTTGCAAGCTTTGCCAGAACATCGCTGAACACGAAGGCGATCGACGCGCCGGTCATCGCCAGGATGCCGCGGCCATTCGGGGAAAGGTTGGAGAACACGAAAGAACCCTGTTGCCGGCGGCTTGTCAGCCACCCGTCAGGCTCATGTGTCGCCGCACGGCCGGCTGGCGCGTATCGCGGTCAATGATGAAATCATGGCCGCGCGGCTTGCGGGCGATGGCATCGTCAATGGCACGCAGCACCGCCTCGTCTCCTTCCGACGAGCGCAGCGGTTGGCGCAGGTCCGCCGCATCCTCCTGGCCAAGGCACATGTAGAGCGTTCCGGTGCAGGTCAGCCGGACGCGGTTGCAGCTTTCGCAGAAGTTGTGCGTCATCGGTGTGATGAAGCCGATGCGGCCGCCGGTCTCGCTGGCCCGCATGTAGCGTGCGGGACCGCCGGTGCGATAGTCGATCGCCTTCAGCGTCAGCTGCTGGCCAAGCCTTTCCCTGAGCTGCGACAGCGGCAGGTACTGATCGACACGCGCCACCTCCATCTCACCGAGCGGCATCACTTCGATGAAGGTGATGTCCATGCCCTGGCCATGCGCCCAGCGGATCAGTTCCAGGCTTTCATGATCGTTGAAATCGCGCAGGGCAACGGTGTTGATCTTGATCTTCAGCCCGGCTGCTTGCGCAGCGCGGATCCCGTCGAGAACCTGATCAAGATCGCCCCAGCGCGTGATGGAGCGGAATTTGTCCGCATCAAGCGTATCGAGCGAGACATTGATCCGCTTGACGCCGCAATCGGCGAGTTCATCGGCAAAACGGGCGAGCTGCGAGCCGTTGGTAGTCAGCGTAAGTTCGTCCAGCGCGCCGTTTGCCAGATGCTGCGACAGATCGCGGAACAGCCGCATGATGTCCCGCCGCACCAGCGGTTCGCCGCCGGTGATGCGGAGCTTGCGGACACCGCGCTGGACGAACAATCCGCACAGCCGCGACAGTTCCTCGAGGCTGAGCAGATCCTTCTTGGGCAGGAAGGTCATGTGCTCCGACATGCAATAGGTGCAGCGGAAGTCACAGCGGTCCGTCACCGAAACGCGCAGATAGGAGACCTGCCGCCCGAACGGGTCGGTGAGCGGCGCGGGGGACATTCCGGTCGGCAACGCTCGGTCAGTCACGAGGGGCGGTCTTTCTTTTCTGGCGATGAATTCACATTACTGCCTCACAGTTGGGGCAGGGCGCCGCATCCGTCAAGGCGGCTTGGGTCGCGCGCAGCAAAAAGGGCCGGTTGCCCGGCCCCTGCTGAAACCTTCGATGTCGTCCCGCTCAGCGCAGGACAACGACCCGGGTGCCAACCTTCACGCGGCTGTAAAGGTCCACCACATCGTCATTGAGCATGCGGATGCAGCCCGAGGAAACCGCCTGGCCGATCGTCTCCGGCTCGTTCGAGCCATGGATGCGATAGAGCGACGAGCCCAGATAGAGGGCGCGGGCGCCGAGCGGATTCTCCGGCCCGCCCTTCATGTGGCGTGGCAGGTCGGGGCGGCGCTTGAGCATCTGCGGCGGCGGCGTCCAGTCCGGCCACTCGGCCTTGCGGGTGATCGCCTTGCTGCCGCCCCATTCAAAGCCCGGACGGCCGACGCCGACGCCGTAGCGCACGGCACGCCCGTTGCCGAGGATGTAGTAGAGCCGGCGCTCGACCGTGCTCACCACGATGGTGCCCGGCGCGAACTTCGACGCATAGCTGACTTCCTCGCGCGGGATCGGCGTCGCCTTGGCGCGGGTGTCCTGATAGGGGATGATCGGTTCGCGGGTCAGCGGGTCGATCTCATAGGCGACTGCTGCCGGCGCCGCCACGGCGCCCAACAGCAGGGCGAAAACGGCCGTATTCAAACGACGCATGTCCTTGCATCCTTCAAGTAACGTGAATCAGGGTGCGCGCACACCCAGCATGGGAGTAGCGACCTTTGTCCGCAATAGAACGCTATTTCAAGCGTATGAGCGCCGAATCGGAACAACTTCCCGTGAAGTAGCGCCGATCCGTTGCCTGTCTGCAACAATGGCGCAGCCTTGACTTCGCTCGCGGGGCTCCCTAGAAGCGCGGGGTCCTGATCGGGCGCGTAGCTCAGCGGAAGAGCACTTCGTTCACACCGAAGGGGTCACAGGTTCGATCCCTGTCGCGCCCACCATTGCCAAGCCTTCTTGTGTCACTGAAAGCCGAAGGATTGCTTCGGTTATTGGTTTTTCAGAGAACCGGGAACGGCCGGCCGCCGCGCCTGGCTGGCCGGCCCGTCGAGGAGGCCGGCTTCAGTCGATCCGGGCGATCGCGCCGGCCAGTTCGTCGAAATGCTCGATCAGCACATCGGGCCTGAGGTCCTTCATCGGCACATCGGTATATCCGAAGCTGACCCCGATCACCGGAATGCCGGCATTGCGCGCGGTATCAACGTCAGTCCGACTGTCGCCGACCATGATCGCCGGCCCGCTGCCGGCCAGCCTTATGGTCTCTTCAAGATGCCGCCGATCGGGCTTCTTGAAGGCGAAGCTGTCGCCGCCGGTGATGGCGGCGAAACGGTGGGTCAGCCCGAGTTCGTCCAGCAGCAGCCGCGCATAGGCTTCCAGCTTGTTGGTGCAGACGGCCAGACGATGGCCGTCCGCCTGCAACCGGTCGAGCTGGGCGATCAGGCCGGGGTAGGGGCGCGAGAAATCGGCGATATGCTTTTCGTAATGAGCAAGGAAGATCGCCTGCAGCGCATC
>DAOMXG010000064.1:0-12196 GCA_035436995.1 Beijerinckiaceae bacterium | reverse complement strand
ATCACGTTATCCGCATTTTGATGATTCCATCAAAATGCGGATAACGTGATCTAGGGGCAATTTTCAGGCGGCTGGTCAGGAGCGAATGCGACGCCGAGCAGGGCCGAAGGCCCGGTTGTGAGGGCCACTGGTATCAGAACAGCGAATTGAGCCCGATGCGGAACAGGTCCCCGGAATTGCGGAAGCGGAAGCTGGTGGTCTGCGCCGGGCCGGTCTGGTTCTGCACGACGAGTGTCTGATCGCCGAGGCTGTAATGCAGATACTCGCCGCGCAGCGACAGCGAGCGGGAGAAGGCCCATTCTGCGCCGAAGCCGGCAGCCCAGCCGGTGCGGGTCCAGCTCGACGAGGCAGCATTGGCCAGATTGGTGGCGGTGGTGCTCGGCCCGGAGAGCGGCACGGTATGGATGACCGAGACCTGGCCGGCGGAGGCGCGGATCTGCGACATGGCCAGGCCCGCAGTGCCATAGATCAGCAGCCGGTCGAGGACCGCATAGCCCAGGCGGGCGCGGAAGGTGGCCAGCCAGTTGATGTCGGTCTTGCTGGTCAGTGTCTCGGTGTGGGTGACCGATAGCGTCGCCAGCGTCGTTCGGTTGGTGGCAGAGGATTGCCCCTTGGCGATGTGGCCCAGAAGGCTCGCGTCGGCTTCGACGCCGACAACGAGGCGGTCGAATTGCGCATTGGCGCCCAGTTGCACGCCGCCGAACAGGCCGTTGGGGTCAAGATTAAAGCGCTTCAGCCCGCCGGTCTCGAAGAACCCGGCCGCATAGCCGGTGTAGCCGGAAAGATTGCCGCCCGAGGGCGAGCGCTGGTAGCCCAGATGGCCGCCGAAATAGAACCCAGCCCAGGAATAGCCCGGCGGCTGGCTCAAAGGGCGCGTCAGCCGGTCCTGAGCCAGGGCGGGAGGCGTGATCAGGCTGAGGAGGAGGGCAAAAAGGCGGACACGCAATGTCGGGAACTCCGGATGAGGTCCTTCAAATTGCGCCTGATGCCGTAACCAATCCTTCAGCCTGAGGCCCGGCGGCGGCAGACTTTGAGATCGTCGTAAATGATCGGTTGCGCGGCAGCCGCGCCGATGGCCGGGGCCATCAATCCTGCGATGGCACCATGAGGGCGCCCTGCGCCGGGCCATGCGGGGCCATCACGCAGCGGCCTTCGACCATTCGCGCTGCGCCAGTCGCCACCCGCGCCAAGGCCTCGGGGTAGAGCCGGTGCTCGACTCCCAGCACGCGCGCTGCGAGCGCGGGCTCGTCATCCTCCGGCAGAACCGGCACCGCGCCCTGCGCGATGATCGGCCCCTCATCCATCTCCGGAATGACGAAATGCACGGTCGCGCCGTGGATCTTGACGCCGGCGGCGAGCGCCCGGGCGTGGGTGTCGAGCCCCTTGAAGCTCGGCAGCAGGGCAGGGTGGATGTTGATCAGACGGCCGTGCCAGTGGCGGCAGAACCACGGCGACAGCAGCCGCATGAAGCCCGCAAGGCAGACGAGCTCGGCGCCGGAGGCTTCGATCGCGGCGGTCATCGCCCGGTCGAAGCTCTCGCGATCCTTGTATCCCTTGTGCGGGATCACCGACGTCGCGATGCCTGCGGCAGCAGCGATTGCCAGCCCGCCGGCCTCGGCCTTGTTGGAAAGAACCAGCACGATTTCGGCCGGATAGTCTGCAAGCCCCGCCGCCTCGATGAGCGCCGCCATGTTCGAGCCGCGCCCCGAGATCAGCACCGCGACTTTCGCGCGCCGGCGGGCCTGCGACCCGGTCTCTCCCTTGCGGGCCGGTGCCTCATCCCGGCCGGAGGCGGATGAGGTCCTTGGGGCTGGAATGCTTGAGGGATTTGCCACGGCCGGAGAGACTCGGGTTGGTCATGAAATACTGATGGGCGTTGAACGGCGTCTCGCCGTCGGCCGGGGTTATGCGCCGGGATGAGCCATCGGGCAAGACCGTCCAGCTCTGCTGGTTGTCGATCAGGTTGCCGTAAAGGATCTGCTCAAGCACCTGTTCGTGCACCGTCGCGTTGGTCAGCGGCAGCAGAACCTCGACGCGGCGATCGAGATTGCGCGGCATCAGATCGGCCGAGGATAGATAGACCGCCGCCTTGGGATGCGGCAGGCCGAAGCCGCAGCCAAACGCATAGATGCGCGCATGTTCAAGGAACCGGCCGACGATCGATTTGACGGTGATGTTCTCCGACAATCCCGGAATGCCCGGCCTGAGGCAGCAGATGCCGCGCACCACCAGATCGATCTTCACGCCCGCCGCGCTGGCATCATAGAGCGCATCAATGATCACCGGATCGACCAGCGAATTGCATTTCAGCCAGATGGCGCCGGGGCGCCCTTCCTTCACATGGGCGATTTCCTCCTCGATGTGCTTGAGAAGGCGCGGCTTGACCCCGTAGGGCGAGACCGACATCTGCTCGAGTTCGGCGGGTTCGGCATAGCCGGTGATGAAATTGAAGATGCGCGCAACATCGCGGCCAAACACCGGATCGGCGGTGAAAACCGAAAGATCGGTATAAATCCTCGCGGTAATCGGATGATAATTGCCCGAACCGATGTGGCAGTAGGTCACCAGCTGGCCATGCTCGCGCCGCACCACCAGCGAGAGCTTGGCGTGGGTTTTCAGTTCGATAAAGCCGTAAACCACCTGTACGCCGGCCCGTTCGAGATCGCGCGCCCAGCGGATGTTGGCCTCCTCGTCGAAGCGGGCCTTCAGTTCAACCAGCGCGGTGACGGATTTGCCGGCCTCGGCCGCTTCGGCAAGGGCGCGCACGATCGGGGAATCGGCCGAGGTGCGGTAGAGCGTCTGCTTGATCGCCACGACATTGGGATCGCGCACCGCCTGGGTGAGGAACTGGATGACGCTGTCAAAGGATTCATACGGGTGGTGGACCACCAGGTCCTTCTGACGGATGGCGGTGAACATGTCGCCGCCGAGTTCCTTGATGCGCTCGGGAAAGCGCGGAACGTAAGGGACGAATTTCAGGTCCGGCCGCGGCAGATCGACGAGCTGCGACAGTTCGTTGAGGCCGATCATGCCGTCGATGACCGTCACCTCGCCATGCGCCAGATCCTGCTCATCGGTAAGAAAGTCGCGCAAACCCTGCGGCATCGCGGCATCGACCTCAAGGCGGATCACCACGCCGCGGCGGCGACGCTTGAGCATCGATTCAAACACCCGCACCAGATCCTCGGCCTCCTCCTCGATCTCGACGTCCGAGTCGCGGATGATGCGGAAACAGCCGTGGCCCTTGAGCTTGTAGCCGGGGAACAGCTTGCCGATGAACAGGATGATCACCTGTTCGACCAGAATGACGCGGTGACGCCCCTGCGGGGCAGGCAGGCGGACGAAACGTTCGATCTTCTGCGGCATGCGAATCAGCGCCCGCAGCTTGGACTTGTCGGACTTGCGCGACAGCATCAGCGCCAGCGAGAACCCCAGGTTCGGGATGAACGGGAACGGGTGCGCCGGGTCGATCGCCAGCGGGGTCAGCGTCGGGAAGATGGCCGAGAGGAAATAGCCCTCCAGCCAGGTCCGGTCCTCCTCGCTCAGGGCATCGGGGCCGAGAACATCAATGTGGTTCTCGGCAATCAGGCGGCGCAGCTCGTGCCAGCGCTGCTGCTGGGCATCGGTCAGCTGCTTGACCGATTCATGGATTTTCTGCAGCTGCTGGGCAGGCGACAGCCCGTCATCCGAAAGGGTCTCCACCCGGGCGATCACCTGCTCGACCAGGCCGGACACCCGCACCATGAAGAATTCGTCGAGGTTGCTCGCCGAGATCGACAGGAATCGCAACTGCTCCAAGAGCGGGTGGGCCGGATTGCCCGCTTCCTCCAGCACACGCCGGTTGAACCCGAGCCACGACAGCTCGCGATTGATGAAGCGTTCTGGCTGATTACGCAGCGCAACGGGGGTAGCCGCCTGACGGCCCGGCCGGGCAAGTTCGTTCATGGTTCGGCGATCCTGCTCACGATGAGATCAAGCTATCGCATCACGGCAGAGATTTCAGCCGAAATCATGGCGCGTCAGGACGGGGCGATCCGCTCCAGCACGGCTGCCGCCACAGGCCGGGTGATGCGCCGACCGAGCGCCAGCGCCTCGCGGTCCAGCGCATCGACAACCGAACGGACGGCCGCGAAGGAGCGCTCGATCCGGGCTACGACAAATTCGACGACAGACACGTCCACCGTGAGCTGCCGATCGAGGAACTGCTTGACCATGACGGCACGCAGCAGACCATCGTCGGGTCCGGCAATGGCCGTCGCCGGTGCCAGCCGCAGACGCGACAGCAGGTCGGCGGTTGCGATTCCCCAGAGGTCCGGTTGCCGCCGGGCGGTCAGCAGCAGGGTGCGGCCGCGCTCGTGCACCAGATTGATGATGTGGAACAGTCGCGCCTCGTCGAATGTCCCGGTGTCGCAGCCGTCAATCGCCAGTGCCGGCGCATCGGTCAGCATGGCGGGCGAGACGTCGCCGATCCGGGAAGCCGCCAGCAGGCGGGCGCCGCTGCGGGCGCTCCAGATATGGGCAAGGTGGGTCTTGCCGCTGCCCGCCGGGCCGGTCAGCAGGGCGATGCGCGCCGGCCAGTCCGGCCAGAGCGTCATGAAATCATGCGCCGCCTCGTTCGACGGACCGACGAGAAAATCCTCCTCACCGAATTGCGGCGCCAGCGCCAGATCGAGCGGCAGCTGGGCCGGCGGGCGCGGTGGGCGTGGCCTTACAGGACGTGCCATCACTGTGTCATGTGCCGGAGCCAGCCGGACAGATAGGCCGCGATCGAAACCGTGGTCAGCAGGCAGACGACGGCGGTGAGACCGAGATCGATCTGCGGCCAGGAAATCTGGAACGCAAGCGTGGCCAGCTTGTAGGCGGCAAACACCAGTTGCGCGGCGGTATTGGCTTTGGAGACCAGCAGCGGACGGATCTCGACCGGATTGTCGAGCAGCCAGGAAATGATGACCGCGCCGACGATCATCAGGTCGCGCGCCACCACCAGCACGACCAGCCACAGCGGAATGATGCCGAGAATGCCAAGGGTGATGAAAATCGACACCAGCAGCGACTTGTCGGCAATCGGATCGAGCAGGGCGCCGAGTTCCGACATCTGATTGAAGCGGCGGGCAATCCAGCCATCGACAGCGTCGGTCAGGCCAGCCACCACAAAGCCGATCAGCGCCAGATCAAAGCGATGCTGGGTGATGGCGACGATGACCAGCGGCACAAGGCACAGCCGCAGCAGGGTCAGCCAGTTGGCGAGGTTCATGCTCATGGCGTTTTTTATAGGTATTCCGGTTGCGGTTGCACAGGTGTCGGCGGGGTGCCGGCCCCGCTATACACAGGCGGGGCTTGCCAAACAGGCCGAGGGTCAATACCGGAATGCGCATGAGCGGTGTGCGCAAGAACGGCCTGACCTATGCGGATGCCGGCGTGGATATCGACGCCGGGAACGCCTTGGTGGAAGCCATCAAGCCGCTGGTGCGTGCGACCCGCCGCACCGGAGCGGATGCTGAAATCGGCGGCTTCGGCGGCCTGTTTGATCTGAAGGCCTGCGGTTTCAAGGACCCGGTGCTGGTGGCGGCCAATGATGGCGTCGGCACCAAGCTGAAAATCGCCATCGACGCCGAGATTCACGATACCGTCGGCATCGATCTTGTTGCCATGAGTGTCAACGATCTGGTGGTGCAGGGGGCGGAACCCCTGTTTTTCCTCGATTATTTCGCCACTGGCCGGCTCAGCCCGAAGATCGGGGTGAAGATCGTCGGCGGCATCGCCAAGGGGTGCAGGCTCGCCGGATGTGCGCTGATCGGCGGCGAGACGGCGGAAATGCCGGGGCTCTATCACGACAGGGATTATGACCTGGCCGGCTTTGCCGTCGGTGCCGTGGAGCGCGATGCCATCCTGCCGCGCTTGAGAGCGATCCGGCCGGGCGATGTGCTTGTCGGACTCGCCTCGTCCGGGGTGCATTCCAATGGCTATTCGCTGGTGCGGCGGATTGTCCGGCAGGCGGATCTCGGCTGGGACGTGCCGGCGCCGTTCGCGCCGAAAAAGACGCTGGCGCGGGCGCTGCTCGAGCCTACCCGCATCTATGTCAAACCGCTGCTGTCCCTGCTGCGCGGTCCGCACGGCGGGGCGGTGAAGGCGCTGGCCCATATCACCGGCGGCGGATTCATCGACAATATTCCGCGCGTCCTGCCCAAGGGTATCGGCGTCGACCTCGATCTCGGCGCGATCCAGCCGCCGAAAGTGTTCGGCTGGCTGGCGGAAGCGGGCGGCGTGTCGGTTGATGAGATGCTGCGCACCTTCAACTGCGGCGTCGGCATGGTGGCCGTCGTGGCGCCGGAGGCGGTCGAAGCCGTGCTCGCGGCGCTGGGGGCATCCGGTGAACGGGCCCGCAAGATCGGCACCCTGATCGCCGACAAGGACCGGCGCGTCCAGCCACGCGGAACCCTCGCGCTCTGAGGCCCTCGATGCTCGCGACCCTGTTCTCCGGCCCCAACGACAACATGGACCGGCCCGTCGGTGTCGTCGACATCGGGTCCAACTCGGTGCGTCTGGTGGTCTATGACGCCCTGTGCCGGACGCCGACGCCCATCTTCAATGAAAAGTCGTTGTGCGGCCTCGGCCGCGATGTGGCACTGACCGGCCGGCTGCCGGAGGATGGCGTCGAGCAGGCGCTTTCGGCCATGAAGCGGTTTCGCGCGCTGGCCGATGTGATCGGGGTCGGAACGCTCCATGCACTGGCCACGGCAGCTGCCCGCGACGCCAGCAATGGCCCTGAATTCATCGCCGAGGCGGAGCGGATTCTGCGCGGGCCGATCCAGCTCATTTCCGGCGAGCGGGAGGCACAGCTTGCCGCGCTGGGTGTGATCTCGGGGATTCACAAGCCGGATGGAATCGTCGCCGATCTCGGTGGCGGCAGCCTCGAACTCATCGATGTGAAGGACGGTGTGCTTGGGGCCGGGGTGAGCCTCAAACTCGGCGGGCTGGCCCTGCGCGATCTCTCCGGTCGCTCGCTCAAAAAGGCTTCGAAGATCGTGCAGGGCGCGATGGACGATCTGCCGGCGCTCAGGAGCGGGACAGGGCGCGACATCTTCGCCATCGGCGGCACTTGGCGGGCCATCGCCAGGCTGCACATGCGCCATATCGGTTATCCGCTGAATGTGCTGCACGATTATGCCATGCCGGCCGATGAGGCGATCGACTTCTGCCGCATGGTGACGCGGGTTGATCCGGAAAGCCTGACGGCGATTTCGTCGGTGGCGGTCGATCGGCGGCCACTGCTGGCCTATGGCGCGCTGGTGCTCGACCATCTCATGAAGCGGTCAAGGGCGCGGCGGCTGATCGTCTCGGCGCTCGGCGTGCGCGAAGGGCTGCTCTACGAATTGCTCGACAATGCCGAGCGCGCCAAGGATCCGTTGCTGATGGTGGCGGGCGAACTCAACAAGCTCAGGTCGCGTTCGCCGGCCTATACGGTCGAGCTTGCCGGATGGACCGACGGGCTGTTCGCCCATCCGGATTTCAGCGAGAGCGAGGCCGAGCGGCGGCTGAGATTGGCCGCCTGCCTTCTGTCGGATATTTCCTGGCGGGCCCATCCCGACTATCGCGGGGAACAGAGCCTCAACGTCATCGCCCATGCGGTTCTTCCCGGGGTCGATCATGCGGAGCGGGTGTTTCTGGCGCTGTCGGTCTATTACCGCCATATCGGCCCGGTCTCGGGGGAGACGCCGCCGCGTATCCGCGAGCTTGCGCCGACCCGGATGATCGAGCGGGCGCGGCTGCTGGGGGCGGCGATGCGCACCGCCTATCTCGCCACGGCAGCGATGCCGGGTGTGCTCAAACGGGTGCCGATCAGGATCGAGGATGGCGCGCTGGTTCTGACCTTGCCGCAAGATCTGGCCGATCTCGCCAACGAACGGCTGTTCAACAGGCTGAAGCAGCTCGCCAAGCTGATTGGCAGGGAACCGGTGATTACCATTGCACGTTAGGCTGGATGCTGGTTCATTTTGGGACGGATATTGGTTGAAGAACTGAAATCCAGGTAGAAAATACCGGAAATTCCGGCATTTAAGCCCGCTTTAACCATTCCTGTTGCCTTCTGGTTAAGCAATGCTCCCAGGAGGCTCCCGTGTTTGAACAGCCCGTTGTTTCGCTGCGCTCGTGCGATCTGCTGGCCCTTGCCCTCAAGTTGACCGTAGGTCCGGCGTTGCTGATCGTGGCCGGCCTCGGTGGTGCAGCGCTTTGGGCCGGTCCGGATGTGTTCGATCTTGTCGGCGCGATCGCGCTCTGGGTTCTGGCGGTCTGTGCCGCCGCAGCCTATATCGGGCGCCGCATCCTGGACACCAGCGAGCGTGACATGGCGGCATTGGCGATCACGGCGCGCATGCTGGCCGATGGACGGATCAATGTCGAGATCGGCGGGCAGGATCGCACCGACTGTGTCGGCGACCTTGCACGCGCATTGGCCTTCCTGCGTCATCGGTTGCACAAGGAATCGGCCGCTGCCACGGCTGCCGTGGTGGAGGCGCCGGCCAAGCCTGCCACGGCGGTCTCCAATGTCCTTGCCTCGCGCACGGCGCTTGGAGCGATGCTCGTTGATGCCGGAGCGGTCAATTCCAGCGTGCGGGAGACGGCCCGGGTGCTGGGCGAACAGGTCAAACGGGCCATAGGCGATGCCCATGCGGCGCGCGAGGCGTCCAATCAGGGCGCGATCGCCGTTTCCAGCCTTGCTGCGGCGGTTGACCAGATTGCCGGGGCCGTGCGCAGCATCAGCGCGCAGGCCAGCGAATCGACCGATCTGGTGCGCAAGGCATCCAATGCCGGCGCCACAGCCATCGATCATGTCTCCCAGTTGTCGCAGGCCGTGCAGCGCATCGGCAGGGTGGTGACCAGTATCCGCGCCATTGCCGAGCAGACCAATCTGCTGGCCCTTAACGCAACGATCGAGGCGTCGCGTGCCGGCGAAGCCGGTCGTGGCTTTGCGGTGGTCGCGGCCGAGGTCAAGGCGCTCGCCACCGAAACCGCGCGGGCGACTGCGGAAATCACGTCGCTGGTTTCGCGCATTCAGGACGTCACGACCGCAGCCAGCGCGGCAACGCGGGGCATCGGCCAGCAGCTTGAGGCGGTCGATGAAGCGAGCCGGGTGATCGCGGCGGCGGTGAGCGAGCAGGAAATTTCCACCAACGAGATTGCCCGCAATTCGACCAATGCGGCGCGGCACAGCCTGACGGCGCATGAGCACTTCACCGCCATCGAGGCAGCGATCATCGCCGCCGGCGCGGCGGTCACCAGCCTGGAAGGGGCCACCCAGCGGTTCAACGAAACGACCGGGCGCATCCAGGCGGAGATCGACGGGCTGATCGATACGGTCGGACTGCCAGAGCCGGTTGCCCGCGCCGCCTGAGGGCGGTCACTGCGCCGGTTGCAGCGCGGCGTGGTCGGGCACCGGCAGGGTGACGATGCGGCCGCCGGAAATGCCAAGCGTGATTTCCCCGCGCTTCAGCCGCAGGGCGAGATCGCCGAACAATTCGCGTCGCCAGCCCTGCATCACCGGACCATCCGGCGCCTCTTCGGTGGCAATCGCCTCGATGTCATCGGAACTGGCGATCAACCTTGCGGCAACGCGCTGGCGCTCGGCCACGGCCTGCAACAGCACTTTCAACAGCTGGATCAGCGCGCCGTTGGACGAACCGCCGCGCGGCCGCTCAAGGGCGGGCAGGGTCTCGGTGTCGCGGTTTTTCGCCCGCTCCACGGCAGCGAGAATGTCGGCGCCGGTGCGGGAGCGCTCGAAACCCTTGGGAATGGTGCGCAACCGGCCGAGATCCTCGACCGTTGCCGGCAGAGCGGAGGCGATTTCACCCAGGGCATCATCCTTGAGGATGCGGCCGCGCGGCACATCGCGGGCCTGCGCCTCGCGCTCGCGCCAGGCGGCAAGCTCGATCAGCGCGGCGAGCTCCCTGGGCTTGCGGACGCGGGTTTTCAGCCGTTCCCAGGCGTGTTCGGGCTGGGTCTCGTAGCTTGACGGATCGGCCAGGGCGGCCATCTCGTCGACCAGCCAGTCGCGCCGGCCGTTCTTGGCCAGTTTGGTGATGATCGCCGAATAGACCGTGCGCAGATGGGTGACATCGGCCGCGGCATAGGCAAGCTGCGCCTCGGTCAGCGGGCGGCGCGACCAGTCGGTGAAGCGGGATGACTTGTCGATGCGGGCATTGGCGAGGGCGGCCGCGATGCTTTCATAGGAGACCTGCTCGCCGAAGCCGCAGACCATCGCGGCGATCTGGGTGTCGAACAGCGGGGCGGGGATCAGCCGCCCCCCGGTCCAGATGATCTCGACATCCTGGCGGGCGGCATGAAACACCTTCACCACCGACGGGTTGGCCATCAGCCGGTAGAAGGGCTCCAGCGACAGGTCCGGGGCGAGCGGATCGACCAGCACCACTTCATCGCTGCTGGCCATCTGGATCAGGCACAGCTTGGGATAATAGGTGGTTTCGCGCAGAAACTCGGTGTCGACGGTGATGAAGTCGTGGCTGCCAAGACGCTCGCAGGCGGCGTCAAGCGCGTCGGTGGTGGTCAGCAGCGGCATCCATGGTCCTTGATGTGCCGGGGACAGCCCGGAAAGGCCAGCCAGAGGGACAGGCAAGCCTGCGCTCCCTAGACCAGGCCGGGGAAAGTGCAAAACGGTTTTTCAACACGGCACGGGCTCGCCCGCCCCCTTGCCAGAAGCCGCGCAAAAGGTTACAGACGCTGCCATTCCCTGACAGTGCAGTCTGATGATCTCCCCGCGCGGCGGGTCGCGGTCACTTGGGTGCAACAGGGCAGCCAAAGTCCGGGTGTTGCATGTCCAAGCTCAATCCCCTCGAGTTCCTGCAGGAAGTCCGCTCGGAAGCCAAGAAGGTGACCTGGCCGACGCAGAAGGAAACCATGGTGACCACCGGCATGGTTCTGCTGATGGTGTTTGTCGCCTCGCTGTTCTTCCTGTTTGCCGACTGGATCATCCGCATCCTGGTCGGCCTGGTTCTTTCCCGCTGATACCCGTCTTTTCGATCGGATACCCCCATGGCCAAGCGCTGGTATATCGTTCACGCATTCTCCAATTTCGAGAAGAAGGTGGCGGATTCGATCCGCGAAGGGGCCGAGCAGCGCGGCCTGAGTCATCTGTTCGATGAAATCCTCGTGCCGACCGAGAAGGTGACCGAGGTGCGGCGCGGCCGCAAGATCGAGACGGACCGCAAGTTCTTCCCCGGCTATGTGCTGGTTAAGGTGGACCTGACCGACGATGCCTATCACCTGATCAAGAACACGCCGAAGGTCACCGGCTTTCTCGGCGCCGACAAGAAGCCGATCCCGATCCCGGATCACGAGGCCGAGCGCATCAAGGGCCAGGTGGTCGATTCCAGTGCCGCGCCGAAATCGGCGATCACCTTCAAGGTGGGCGAGCAGGTGCGCGTGTCGGACGGGCCGTTCGCCTCGTTCAACGGCGTCGTCGAGGATGTCGATGCGATCCGCTCGCGCCTCAAGGTGGCGGTGT
Organism: Beijerinckiaceae bacterium; assembly: GCA_035436995.1. GTDB lineage: Bacteria > Pseudomonadota > Alphaproteobacteria > Rhizobiales > Beijerinckiaceae > JAIUNP01. The sequence goes on along the minus strand of DAOMXG010000064.1, from coordinate 678 downwards.
CGATCTTCGGCCGCGCCACGCCGGTCGAGCTGGAATTCGGCCAGGTCGAGAAGATGAAGTAAGGCGCGCGAATCCCTCCCCCTTGCGGGGAGGGTGGTCGCGCCAGCGACCGGGTGGGGGTGGTTTGTCCGCGCCACCCCACCCCGCTCGTTTCACTCGCGACCCTCCCCATCGAGGGGAGGGAGAGTGCTCCAGATTTCCCTCCCCACTTTGGGGAGGGTGGTCGCGCCAGCGACCGGGTGGGGCGTGCTCCAACTTTTCTGTCGGCACGTTCACCCCCCCCCCTCGCTTTGCTCGGACCCTCCCCTGACAGGGGAGGGAGAGTGCCCCATTCCTCCCTCCCCACTTTGGGGAGGGAAGTGCTTGCGCAGGCGCGATGCGGTCACCATATCATGCACCGGGAACCCGGGGGCGCGCGTGATCGATGTCACCGACGACAAAGCGCTTCAAGCGTGGCTGAAAAAGCAGCCGCTTGAGATCGTCTGGCTGATCGGCGCCCGCGCCGCCTGGCGGGTATGGCCGGGGCTTTATTATTCTTACAACCAACTGAACGAAATCGCAGCTACTGCCATCGTGCTGCCGTTGTTTCGTGGCAGTGCGTCCGCACCGGTTGCGAGCACATGCCCAACCAGTGCGGACGGTCGACGCGCCGCCGCCGCCGCCGTCGCCGAAGCCGCC
>DAOMXG010000063.1:0-12214 GCA_035436995.1 Beijerinckiaceae bacterium | reverse complement strand
GCACGCCGCCGCCGCCGCCGAGCGGCACGCAGGGGTTCCTTGATCTGCTGCGCCGCGTTGCGCCGCAGGTCCAGCCTGCCGCGATCTATGGCGACAGGCTGCCGGGACGGGCCTCGGCCAACAACCCGCGGCAATCGTGCTGGACGTGCGTGCCCTATTGCTACAACTACCAGGTGCCGGAAGTGATCTGCGATACGGCGCTGACCATGCTGAGCTGTGGGCAGAGTATCGAGTATGGTCGCCTCAATCCCTATGCAGGGGCGGCGCATACTGCGTGCTCCTTCAGCTATGGCGGTTGCTGGCTGCGTGGAACCTTCCCCAAGACAACGCTGGTCTCGGGCTGCGTTTCCGATCCGAACGAGCGCAAGGTGCAGACCAACCAGGTGTCGTGGTGCCCGTGGGTTCCACCGACTGCGTGGGACAAGCTGACTCCCACCGGCTCCCCCGAGCCGATCACCGGACCGAACATGAACTGCCCGACGCCGATGCTGGGGCTCTCCGGCAACCGGCAGCAGATCATCGAAACGCTGGATCGCATGACGCCGGTGCCCGGCGGCACGCATAATGACGTTGGCTTGCGCTGGGGCCTGCGCAGCCTGTCGCCCAACAGCGGCTGGCCGGCGTTCTTCGGCCTGACCAAGCTACCCGGTGTGTTCAAGGTCGATTCCGCCAAGGTGATGATCCTGATCACCGACGGGGAGAACACGCAGGCTGTCGACTATCCGGGCTTCTGGGGCTGTTCGGGCCATATGAACCCGGGATGCAACGGTTCGCCCAACCAGCAGGCCCTGGATGCGCGCATGCTTTCCTGGTGCAGCGCGATCCGCAATCAGTATGGCGTCGATCTCTATACGATCGCGGTCAATTTCTCGAATCCGGCGGCGGTCGCCAAGCTGGTGCAGTGCGCAGGCGATCCGAAGAAATCATTCAGCATCGATGCTGCACAGCTGCAGACCGTGCTGGACCTGATCTCTTCGCGCATCCTCAAGCTGCGCCTTACCGAATGATGGCTGAGGCCGGAAAGGCAGGGACTGATCATGCGATCCCTTCGTTCAATCCTGTGTGCCGTCGCCGTGGTTTCAGCCGCGGTGCCGGCCAGCGCCGAGTGCTCGCTGAGCAAGCTGATGTTCAACTTCGGCGAGACCACCACGCAGTATCTCGATGTGCGCCAGGGTGAATATTGCTCGGGCGATCTCAAGATGCCGGGCGTGACCGTGTTCCGCATCGAGGTCGACAAACAGCCGAAGAACGGCCTCGTCAGCGTCAACCAGAAAACCTATGTCTGGAAGTATCGGCCCTTCAAGAACTTTACCGGCCAGGACGAGATGGTGTTGCGGCTCTATGGCTACAGCAGCCGCACCAACAACCACGGCGCGATGGTTTTCAAGATCCGCGTTCTATAGCTGGATCCGCCTGTTTGACACCCGGGCGCCCGGTTTTACGGGCGAGGGGTGGGGCAGGCGGGGCGGGCGCCGGGGCTTTCTGCGGTCGCGGGGGACAAAGCGGAGCGCTGCCATGCTTCCCGTTGCCTTCCCATGTTGCCACTCCCGGCGATTGCTGCCACTGTTTCCGGCATGAACGCTCCGGCCAAACGCTCGGCTTTTTCCACCTGTCCGCATGATTGCCCTTCCGCCTGTTCGGTGGAGGTCGAATTGCTGGACGGCAACCGCATCGGCCGCCTGCGCGGTGCGCGCGAGCAGAGCTATACCGCCGGGGTGATCTGCGCCAAGGTCGCCCGCTATGCCGAGCGGATCCACCATCCCGACCGGCTGCTGCATCCGTTGATCCGCTCCGGCCCGAAAGGCTCTGGCCAGTTCCGCCGCGCCTCGTGGGACGAGGCCATGGAGCGGGTGGCCGAGGGCCTGCTGGCGGCTGAGCGTGCCCATGGTTCGCAAGCGGTGTGGCCGTATTATTACGCCGGGACCATGGGGTTCGTGATGCGCGACGGCATCAACCGGCTGCGGCACGTCAAACGCTATTCGGGGTTTTACGGTACGGTCTGCATCACGCCAGCCTGGACGGGCTTCATCGCTGGAACGGGAAGGCTGGCCGGGGTCGATCCGCGCGAAATGGCCAGGGCCGATTGCGTGGTGATCTGGGGAACAAATCCGGTCGCAACCCAGGTCAATGTGATGACCCATGCCGTGCGGGCGCGGAAGGAGCGCGGGGCAAAGATCGTCGCCATCGACATCTATCGCACCGAAACGCTCGAACAGGCGGATCTGCCGATCATCGTCCGGCCGGGAACGGACGGCGCGCTGGCGGTTGCCGTCATGCATGTGCTGTTCCGCGATGGCCTTGCCGACCGAGCCTATCTGTCACGCTACACCGATGATCCGGACGGGCTGGAACAGCATGTTGCCAGTCGCACGCCCGCCTGGGCGGAGGCGATCACCGGCGTGCCGGCCGCCACGATCGAAGCTTTCGCGCGGCTGGTGGGGACGACGCAGCGCACGTTCTTCCGTCTCGGCTATGGCTTTTCGCGCCAGCGCAACGGAGCGGTCAACATGCATGCCGCCAGTTGCATCGCCGCCGTCACCGGCGCCTGGCAGCATGAGGGCGGGGGCGTCTTTTTCAACAACGGCGCCATCTACCGCTGGGACAAGACGATGATCGAGGGGCTGGATGCGGTTGATCCGGCAGTTCGCGTGCTCGATCAGTCGCAGATCGGCCGTGTGCTGACCGGCGATGCCGAGGCGTTGCGCCACGGGCCGCCGGTGATGGCGCTGTTCATCCAGAACACCAATCCGGTCAGCATCGCGCCCGAACAGTCCCTGGTGCGGCGCGGCTTCGCCCGTGACGATCTGTTCACCGTCGTCCATGAGCAGTTCCTCACCGAAACAGCGCAGATGGCCGATGTGGTGCTGCCCGCGACGATGTTTCTGGAACACGACGACATCTATCAAGGCGGCGGCCACCAGCACATGATGCTCGGGCCAAAACTGATCGAGGCGCCGGGTGAGTGCCGGTCCAATCACGAGGTGATCGTCGATCTCGCACGCCGGGTTGGCGCAAGCCACCCCGGCTTTGCGATGAGCCCACGCGCGCTCATTGACGATCTGCTGGCGCGCTCCGGACGCGGCTCGTTCGAAACGCTGAAGGCCGAGCGCTGGCGTGATCTCCAGCCGGATTTTGCCACTGCCCATTACCGTGACGGGTTTGCCTGGCCTGACCGGAAATTCCGCTTCCGGCCCGACTGGTCGAGCGTGCCATTGGCCAATGACGGGCTCAAGGGCCCCTGGCAGAGCCTGCCTGGGCTGCCCGATCATGCCGACCTCATCGAAGCGACAGATGAGGATCACTCGTTCCGACTGGCAACCTCGCCGGCGCGGTCCTTCCTCAATTCGACCTTCACCGAAACGCCGACGTCGATGGGCCGCGAGCGGCAGCCGTCGCTGCTGATCCATCCGGCGGATGCCGGGGAGAACGGAATTGCCGACGGCGATGCGGTCGAGATCGGCAACCGGCGCGGCACGGTGTTTCTGACCGCACGGCTGTTCGACGGCGTGCAGCGCGGTGTGGTGATTGCCGAATCCATCTTTCCGAACGCCAGTCATCGCGAGGGACGCGGGATCAATACGCTGATCGGCGCCGATTCCATCGCACCCTACGGGGGGGCGGCGGTGCATGATTGTGCGATCTGGCTCAAGAGGGCTTGACGAAGCGGGCGCTCCCGGGGCGAATGGGACATCACGACGAATGTGGGGGTGATTGAATGTTTGCTGGAGTTCGCCGGGTTGTATGCGTTTGCGTGGCTGCGGTTGCACTGGCTGGCTGCCAGGGCGTGCCGGCCGATTACAAGCCCGATCCTTCGCTGAAATCGGCATCGGTCGCCAAGCTGCAGAGCAAGGTTGCGGAGGTCTGCGTCAAGGCTCAGCGGGCCAAGGGCAGCGTGACGACCGGAGAGGTCTCCAAGCCCTGCGGCTGCTATGCCAGCCGGGCGCTGAAGGCGATGGACAAGAGCGAGATCGAATTCTACCGCGGCAACGGCTATTTCGCCGACAGCGCACGACCGAAGGCGCAGGCCGCGCTGGAGGCCTGCGGGTTGAAATAACCGGCCTTCGATCTGGCGCGAGGGCATCCCCGCGCCAGACCGGCTGGACCTACAAGGCTTCGGCCGCCTTGAGCACTTCGGCGGCGTGGCCGGGGACCTTCACCTTGGGCCAGATGCGGGCGACATGGCCGTTGCGGTCAATCAGCACGGTCGTGCGTTCGACGCCCATGTATTTGCGGCCATACATCGATTTCTCAACCCAGACACCATAGGCGGACAGCATCGCCTTGTCCGGATCGGCGGCCAGCGGAAAGCACAGGCCGTATTTCTTCTTGAAGGCATCATGGCTCTTGACCGGATCGGGCGAAACGCCGACCACGACGGCGCCCGCAGCTTCAAATTTCGGCAGCAAGGCATTGAAATCCTTGGCCTCCATGGTGCAGCCTGAGGTGTCGTCCTTGGGGTAGAAATAAAGCACGATCGTTTTACCCCTGAGGCTGGACAGGGTGATGCTGCCGCCCCCGTCACTGGCGAGAGTGAAATCGGGGGCGGGGGCGCCGATGGTGAGGGGCTGGCTCATGGATTGTCTCCTGCCTTGGGTTCGTCACAGGCGTCTGCCATGAGCCAGACATAGGGACTGCCGCGCAGCTCCGCCAGAAGGGCACGTGCCTGAAAACGTAATTCCCGGTATAGTGGAATCAGAATGGACGAGGCGACGACGATCCCTGGGGGCGACAGGGGGTCGGCACCAGGTGCCGGCTTGCCCGCAGCGACGGAAGTCAAGGCTTCCGCGTCCGCTTCTGCTCGGCCGGCCATTCGCTGGCGGTTTGTGCTTGGCGCGGCTGCCATAGGATCGGTGTTATCGCTGGCCACGATGGCGGCCATCGTCGTCGGGATGCTGTATTTCAATCTCGAACGGCATCCGCTCGTCGGGCAATACCTGCGCGACAAGCTGGTGCGGGTGCTCGAAGAGCGGATGGGGGCGGCGTTCAAGGTCGGGCTCGATGCGGTCGATCTGCGGCGTGAACAGGCGCAGACGACGATCAAGGTCACAGGGTTTCATCTGCGCCATGCCGACGGGCGGCGGATCATCGACGCGCCGGAAGGGGTCATCACGCTCGATTCCGCCCGGCTGGTGTTGCTTGCGCTGGTGCCGACCAGAATCGAACTCAGCGGCCTCAGCGTCGTGCTCGAATTGTCCGAGACCGGGCAACTCGGGCTTGGCGAGGACGAGAGCGCCGGCGTTGTCGCCGCCCCGGCTGTGCAACCAAAAGCCCCGGAGATGGACGCAGCCGGGCCCATTGATCGCCTGCGAACCTGGATCGGCGCCACATTTGCCAGCCTGTCGGCAACCCGTGAGGCGTTGGGCGGAACGTTTCCGCAGCTTGGCATCCGCGAGGCGACCTTTGCGATCCAAGACCGGCGCAACGGACAGAAATTCAGCCTGTCCGGGATCCGCGCGGATCTGTCGACGGCGGATTCCAGCGCGGTTCTGGCCCGCACCGAAGTGCGGATGGGCCAGACGGCGTTTGCCGTCGATCTCGAACTGTCGCCGCCGGGCGAGGCGACGCAGCGGCTGCGCGTGCGCTCCGAACGGTTCGACGCCGGCGATATTCTGGCCCTGTCCGGGCTGATGGCCGCAGGCGTCGATGGCCGCACGGAGGTCGACTTCCTGCTCGATGCCGAGGTGGATCAGTCGAGGCAGGCTGTGTCGGCCCGGGCGGAAGTGTCCTTCGGCCGCACGGCGCTCAACCTCAATGCGAGTGAACCGCCGCTGGTGCTCGATCGCAGCCGTGCCGTGCTCAACTGGACGCAGCAGGCGCCGGGAATCACGATCGAGAGCCTGGACATTACCTCGGGTGCCGTGGCCCTGAAGCTGGCCGGAACGATCACACCGCCGGCAGCGCCGGCAGGCGACTGGAGCGGACGGCTTTCTGCCGCCGAGCCCAGGTTCGATGGACTGGCCCAGGCGGATGAAGTCATTCAACTTTCCTCGCTCGATCTCGATCTGGCCTACAGCCCCGCGACCGGAGCGTTGCGGGTCGAAAACCTCAAAGCGATCGGCCCCAAGGCCAATGTCACCGCCGCCGTGCAGATTGCCCCTGATGCGTCCGGGCAGCCATCGGTGAAGGTCGATGTTGCAGCAACCGACACCGATGCGCGGGCGGCGCTGCGGCTTTGGCCGCGATTCTTTGCGCCGGAAACACGGCGCTGGCTTGCCGACCATGTGCATGGCGGGTTGCTGACCGATCTGGTGCTGGCCGTCCATGTTCCGGGCGATGTTCTGGCGGCGGCAGCGGCCAGGCCGTTGCCGGAGGAGGCGGTTTCGGCGCGCTGGAAACTGACCGGAACGGTGTTGCAGGCGCTGCCCGATACGCCGCTGATCCGCGATGTCAATTCCACCGGCCGGGCCACCGGACGCAGCGTTCGGGTCGACATAGAAAAAGGAATGATCAACACAGGTGGCCGCAAGCTGATGCTGCATGCCAGCCAGTTTGCCATCGCCGATACCTGGGCGAAGGTTCCCGAAGCACTGATCCGGGCAAGGTTTTCCGGAAGCGCCGATGCGTTGGCCGATCTGGCACGCGCGCCCGGCCTGCAACCCTTTGTCCCCCGGCCGATCGATCCGGCGCGGATCAAGGGGCAGGCCGAGGGCGAGGTGACCCTGGCGCTGAAACTGAACGACAGACCGCAGGCCGGCGATGTGCGGATCGGGATGAACGCCATTCTCAAGGACGTCTCGGTCGATACCGGTTATGCCGGGCGCGCATTGGAAGGGGGGCCCCTCCAACTGACGGTCGAGCGCGAGACGATCCTCTTGAAGGGTGATGCGCGGCTCGGCGGCATTCCGGCACAGGTGGAGGTGCGCGGTTCGGGCAAGGCACCGCCGATGGCGACGCTGAACCTGACCATCGACGATGCAGCGCGGGCGCGACTGGGGATGAGCGCCGGCGCCCTGTTGACCGGACCGATCCTGGCCCGGTTGACGGTGCCACTGCATGAGGATGGCAAGGGCAATGATGGCAAGAGCAATGATGGCAAGAGCGAAGTGGCTGCCGAATTCGATCTGGCGCGCGCTGGGATCGGCGAAATCGTGCCCGGATGGTCAAAAAAGGCCGGAACGCCCGGCAAGGCCCGCGCTGTGCTGGCCGAACGGCCGGGCGGGGCCTGGAGTCTCAGCAAATTCGAGCTTGATGCCGGGACCCTGTCGTTGCGCGGCGCGGTGGATCTGGCGCGCGACGGCACCTTCCAGAAGGCCTCTTTCTCCTCGTTCAAGCTGTCGCCCGGCGACAATGTGCAGGTCGATGCGGAGCGGTCCGGCGCGATCACCCGCATCGCCGTGCGCGGCAATGCCTTCGATGCCCGGCCGTTCCTCAAGGCGACGCAGACCGGCAGCATCGACAAGGCCAATGCCCGCGATACCGAATTGACCCTCAAGACCACGGTGATGAGCGGGTTTGGCAGCGAACTGGTGGCCAATGCCGATCTTCGCATGGAAAAGCGGGGCAATGACCTCAAACGCTTTGATCTGAGCGGACGGTTCGACGGCGGGCCGGTCACCGTCAAGCTGCAACCGCAGGCGGGGGCGCCGACCCTTGTGGTGGAAAGCGGCGATGCAGGGGCCTTCCTGCGCTTCTTCGATCTCTACGCGCGCATGCGGGGCGGCAACCTCATCCTGTCCGCCGCCCTCGGCGAGGGAAGCCAGCGCGGCACCATTCTGGTGCGCGATTTTTCGCTGCGCGACGAACCGGCGCTCAAGCGGCTCGTCACCGATCAGACCGCCACCGCCAGCACCGGCGGGGACAGCACCCGCCTGCCGCCGGAGGTGCTGCGGCGCCTCGGCCAGACCAAGGACGTGCCCTTCACCAAGATGAATGTCACCTTCGCGCGCACGCCGGGCCGACTCGATGTTCAGGATGCGGTAGTCTGGGGGCCGGAGATCGGCGGTTCGATGAATGGGTCGCTGGATTATCTGCGCGATCGGGTGAGCCTGACGGGCACCTTCGTTCCGGCCTTTTCGCTCAACAACATGTTCGCCCAGGTGCCGGTGCTCGGCCCGCTGCTTGGCGGTGGCCGCAACGAGGGTTTGTTCGCCGTGCGCTACACAATCAGCGGCCAGTTGAGCGCGCCAACCCTGACGATTGATCCGCTGACCGCCATCGCGCCAGGCTTTCTGCGCAAGATCATCGATTTTCGTGGCCATGCCCAGCAGCGGGAAAAGGCGGGCCCGCAACAGTGACCGGCGCCAGCCGTCGCAAGGGCTGGCCAGCTGTGCCCCCGGCGCGGGGGAATGTCGCGCATCCGCATGGGGCGTCGCGGTGTTTCACTTTTGAATTGTTCTAATATTTTCTTGGAAGGGTTCTAAGGAAGGCGTATAGCTCCGGACAAGGAGCATTTCCATGACCACTACTGCCGCCCCCGATGTCTCCTGCTGCACCAAGGCGGCCCCGCATGACGAGCACGGCCACGCCCACGGCCATGACGCGGTGCCGTTCGAGCCGATCGCGATCGCGCGGATCGGCGTCGCCTTGCTGGCCATTGCCGTGCTGTGGTTCGAGCCATCGCCGCCGATCACGATGGGGATTGGCGTGGGCGTGCTGGCGTTTTCCGGCTGGCCTATCTTCCGCGAAGCGTTCGAGAACCTCGTCGAGCGCCGCATGACGATGGAATTGTCGATGACCATCGCGATTGTCGCAGCGGCGGCGATCGGCGAGTTCTTCACGGCCATCGTGGTGGCCTTCTTCGTTCTGGTGGCTGAAGAACTGGAACATCTGACGGTGCAGCGCGGGCGCACGGCGATCAAGGACCTGATCGCCTTCGTGCCGGCCGAAGCGCGGGTCCGGCGGGGCGGCGAGATCGTCACGCTGGCGGTGAGCGAGATTGTCGCGGGCGATCGCGTGCTGGTCTCGCCGGGTGAGAAGATCCCGGTCGACGGCACGGTCACCGACGGGCATTCGAGCGTCGATCAATCGCGCATCACCGGTGAATCGATGCCGGCGGAAAAGACCGCCGGCGCCATCGTCTATGCCGGTTCGATCAATCAGGTCGGCAGTCTTGAAGTCGCGGTGAGCCGGGTCGGGCGCGACACGACCTACGGGCGGATCATCGAGGCGGTCGAGCAGGCTGAGCAGGCGCGCGCCCCGGTGCAGCGGCTGGCCGACCGGCTCGCCGGCTATCTCGTCTATTTCTCCTTCGCTGCGGCGATCATCACCTTTGTGCTGACCCGCAACATCCGCGACACCATCTCGGTGATCATCGTGGCCGGTGCCTGCGGCATTGCAGCCGGAACGCCGCTGGCGATTCTCGGCGGGATCGGACGGGCGGCGAAACTGGGGTCGATCATCAAGGGGGGCGTGCATCTGGAAACATTGGGCAAGATCGACACGGTCGTGCTCGACAAGACCGGCACGCTGACCGAGGGCGAGCCGGTGGTCGAGCGGCTGATCGCCGCGCCAGGCGTCAGCGATCACGATCTGCTGCGCATCACGGCGGCGGCGGAATTGCATTCGGAGCATCCGCTGGCGATGGCTGTGCTCAAGCGCGCCCGGGAAGCGGGCGTGCCGATCAGCGAACCGGAGAGCTTTTCCTACACGCTCGGGCGCGGCATCGAGGCGCGGATCGAAGGGCGCTTCGTGCAGGTGGGCAACCGCAAGATGATGCAGGGCGCCGGCATCGCCTTGCCGGAGCGGCCGGCCGATGCGGTGGGATCGGAAATCCTGGTCGCTGTCGATGGCGCGTTTTTCGGCGAAATCCTGGTGCGCGATCCCGTGCGGGCCGAAGCGCGGGCGGCGATGGCCGATCTCGCCGGGCTCGGCATCAAGACCATGCTGCTGTCGGGCGATGTGCAGGTGGTGGCGAGCAGCGTCGGGGCGGAACTCGGAATCGGCGAAGCGGTCGGCGACATGCTGCCCGAGGACAAGCTCAATCGCATCCGTGCCATGGTGGCCGAGGGCCGGCATGTGGCGATGGTCGGCGATGGGGTCAACGATGCTCCGGCGCTGACGGCGGCAACGCTCGGCATCGCCATGGGGTCCGGCACGGATGTCGCCAAGGAAAGCGCTGATGTGGTTCTGATCGGCAATGATCTGGTCAAGCTGGTCGAGACACTCAGGATCGCCCGGCGGACCCGCTCGATCATCTGGCAGAATTTCGCCGGCACCATCGGCGTCGATACGCTCGGCATCGTGCTGGCGGCGTTCGGCATGCTCAATCCGCTGCTGGCGGCGCTGATCCATGTCGGTTCGGAGCTGTTGTTCCTGCTCAACTCGGCGCGGCTGTTGCCCGCAGCCGACCGGTTGAAGCCGACAGGTGCTTGACGGCTGCTGTCGGTCCGGTCAACGCTGCCGGCGGCAACAGGAGTGACGCGATGAGCCGCCGCAATTTCGGAACCTTTGAGGGGCGTCCGGTCGACGAGGTGATGATCACCAGCGAAGGGGCGGAAGCAAGGATCATCGAATATGGCGCCGTGCTGCGCGATCTCATCGTGCCGCGGGCCGATGGCGGGCGCCAGCGTGTCGTGCTCGGCCTCAATTCGCTGCGTGACTACGAATTGCACTCGCCGCATTTCGGCGCGATCGCCGGGCGCTATGCGAACCGCATCGGCGGCGGTACCTTCCGGCTGGACGGCTGGGATTATCAGATTCCGAAGAACCAGGCCGGCAAGCATGCGCTGCATGGTGGCGGGCAGGGCTTCGGCAAGCGGCCGTGGACCATCCTGGCCCATGATGCAAGTTCGGTGACGCTGGGGCTGGTCTCGTCCGATGGCGATGCCGGCTTTCCCGGCACGCTGACCGCCGCCTGCCGCTATGTCCTCAAGGGGCCGACGCTCCGGGTTGAACTGACGGCCTTTACCGACAAGCCGACGATCTGCAACCTCACCAACCATTCCTATTTCAAGCTCGACGACGGGCTCGATGTGCTCGACCACGACTTGCAGATCCGTGCCAATCTCTACACGCCGATCGACGAGGATCTCATTCCCGACGGTACGCTGGCGCCGGTCTCCGGCACGCCCTTCGATTTCCGCAGGCCGCGCCCGATCCTGATGATGCGCGATGATGGCGAGCGCGCCTGGTATGACCATAACTGGGTGCTGCGCCGCGATCCGCTCGAAGCCGATGAATCAGGGCTCGATCTGGCGCTGGCGGCGCGGCTGTCGTCGCAGCGCTCGAAGATGCAGATGGAGGTGTGGACCACCGAGCCCTGCCTCCAGTTCTACGATGCCGAGCGGCTCAACCTGCCGGTGCCCGGGCTCGACGGGGCGATGTATGGCGCCCATGCGGGCCTCTGTCTGGAGACCCAGCACGCGCCCGACAGCCCCAATCTGCCACACATGCCCTCGACCGTGCTTCGGCCCGGCGAACTCTACCGCCATGTCACCGAATTCCGCTTCGGTCCGATTGGCGGTGACGACGCGGCCTGACGCCTCTTGACGGCAGCGCCGCGCAAGGCTCGTCTGCTCCTCCCCCTCGAAGAAAGGCGCAAGGCCCGATGTCCTCATTGCCCGGCAGCATCGACGAGACGCAGGCGCTCCTGAAGTCCGGCTCCTATGTCGCTGAGCGCGGCCTGGCTACGGTGGTGTTTCTGGCACTGAAGATGGGCCGGCCGCTGCTGCTCGAAGGCGAGGCCGGCGTCGGCAAGACCGAGATCGCCAAAGTGCTGGCGACAACGCTCGGACGAAACCTGATCCGCCTGCAATGCTACGAGGGGCTCGATGTCTCCTCGGCCGTCTATGAGTGGAACTATGCCGGCCAGATGATGGCGATCCGGCTGGCGGAAGCGGCGGGCGAGACCGATCGCGAGCGACTTGGCGCCGATGTCTTTTCGGAACGGCACCTGATCAAACGGCCATTGCTGAAGGCGCTGGAAGCGGGCGCGGGTGGAGCGCCAGTGCTGCTGATCGACGAACTCGACCGCACCGATGCCGCATTCGAAGCCTATCTTCTGGAAATCCTCTCCGATTTTCAGGTCACCGTGCCGGAACTCGGCACCTTCCGCGCGCCCCATCCGCCGATCGTCATCATCACCTCGAACCGCACGCGCGAAATCCACGATGCGCTCAAGCGCCGCTGCCTCTATCACTGGGTCGACTACCCCGATGCGCCGCGCGAACTGGCGATCCTGAAGGCGCGATATCCGGATGTGCCGGCCAAACTCGCCCGGCAGATCGTCCATTATGTGCAGGCGATCCGCAGGGAGGACCTGTTCAAGGCGCCGGGC
>DAOMXG010000062.1:6989-12252 GCA_035436995.1 Beijerinckiaceae bacterium | reverse complement strand
GGCGAAATGGCAGCCCAGCGCCCGCGCCGTTTCCGCCCGTTCGCTGGCGACATCGACCACGGTGACCTCGGTGCCGGGCATGCGGGCGCACAGCCGCGCGATCAGCAGGCCGACCACGCCGGCACCGACGACAACGATCCTGTCGCCCGGACCCGCGCCGGAATCCCACACGGCATTGAGCGCGGTTTCCATGTTGGCGGCAAAGATCGCCCGGCGCGGCGGCACGCGATCGGGCACCGGCGCCAGCATCGCCACCGGCGCGACGAACCGGTCCTGATGCGGATGCAGGCAGAACACCGTCCGGTCGACCAGCGCCTCCGGCCCCTTCAGCACGACACCGACCGCCGCATAGCCGTATTTCACCGGAAACGGGAAATCTCCCTCCATCAGCGGCGCGCGCATCCGCCGGTATTCGCTGACCGGCACCTCGGCATTGAACACCAGCCGCTCGGTGCCCCGGCTGAGGCCGGAATACAGCGTGCGAACCAGCGCCTCATCCGCGCGCGGCTCCCTCAGGGTGCAGGCACGCACCTCCGCCCGGCCGGGGCCGGTGATCCAGAGAGCATGGGCGGACAGCGAATTCACGGAATTTGCCTTGTGTTCATCTTGCATCCGGCAATGAAAATGGGCATCGCCACAGGGAACAACTCAATCCCGGAAATTCCATCCCGTGCAAGCTTTTCCTGTTTCCCTGCAGCGCGAAGTGCTGACCCCCACCGGCACGCAATCGGTGCGCGAGCTGAAGCGGCGGCGGCAGATCGTGGCGCTGCTCAACATCGCGACCTGGCTGATGCTGATTGCCGCCTTCATCGGACTGATGGCCAGCAACGGCTGGACGCTGCTCGATACGCTGATGCTGGTCTGCTTCATTGTCGGCACGCCATGGACGGTGCTTGGCTTCTGGAATTCGATCATCGGGCTGATGCTGTTGCATTCGCCGCGTGATGCGATGGTGCGCGTTGCGCCCTTCGCCGATGCCGGGGATGCGCCCGATCCGATCACCATCGACACTGCCGTGTTGATGACCCTGCGCAACGAGGACCCGGCGCGCGCCTTCCTGCGGTTGAAAACCGTGCGCCAGTCGCTGGAAGGGACCGGTTTCGGCGGCCGCTTCGCCTATTTTGTCCTGTCCGACACCAACGATCCGGCCGTCGCTGCCGCCGAGGAGGCCGCCTTCGCCGCCTGGAAGGCCGAGGTGGAGCCGGGCGCCCGCCTCATCTATCGCCGCCGCACCGACAATGCCGGGTTCAAGGCCGGCAATGTCCGCGATTTCTGTGCCACCTGGGGCGCCGACTTCGAGCTGATGCTGCCGCTCGATGCCGACAGCCTGATGGATGGGCCGACCATTGTCCGCCATGTCCGGATGATGCAGGTGCATTCCAAGCTCGGCATTCTGCAAAGCCTGGTCGTCGGCATGCCGTCGAAAAGCGCCTTTGCCCGCATCTTCCAGTTCGGCATGCGCCATGGCATGCGCGCCTACACGATGGGCTCCGCCTGGTGGATCGGCGATTGCGGCCCGTTCTGGGGGCATAACGCGCTGGTGCGGATCAAACCGTTTTTCGAGGACTGTGACCTTCCCGTGGTGCCCGGCGGCCCTCCGCTGGGCGGGCCTGTTCTCAGCCACGATCAGGTCGAGGCGACGCTGATGCGCCGCGCCGGCTACGAGGTGCGCGTGCTGCCCGAAGAGGGCGGCTCGTGGGAGGAAAACCCGCCGACGATGCTCGAATTCGCCCGCCGCGACGTGCGCTGGTGCCAGGGGAACCTGCAATATCTCAAGCTGCTCGACTTTCCGGGCCTCTATCCGGTCAGCCGCTTCCAACTCATCTGGGCGATCCTGATGTTCATCGGCATTCCGGCCTGGACCTTGCTGATCGCGCTCGCCGCGCTCAAACCCTACGACAGCGACGCCGCCAATGCGTTCCCGACGACGGCGGCCATCGTGATGTTCGTTTCCTTCCTCACCATGTCGCTGATGCCAAAGCTCTGCGGCCTTGCCGACATTCTGATGACGCGCGGTGGCACCGCTCGCTACGGCGGAACGGCGAAATTCCTCATGAGCGCGGTGATCGAGATCGTCTTTTCCTTTCTCCAGGGCGCGGTCTCCACCTTGCGCACGACGATCTTCATGGTGGGCCTGTTGTTCGGCGCCTCGGTGGTCTGGGGCGGGCAGGCGCGCGATGCGCATGGCATTTCCTGGTCGACCGCCTTTGCCGGCCTGTGGCCGCAATTGCTGTTCGGCACCATCGTGCTCGGGCTGATGGCCTGGGCCTCGCCCTTGCTGGCGCTGTGGTCGCTGCCGCTGACGGCCGGCTATCTGCTCGCCATGCCTTTTGCGGTCTGGACGGCCGATCCGGATATCGGTGCGGCAACGGCGCGCGCTGGCCTTGCGATGATCCCGGAAGAGGTGGAAACTCCGGACGTTGTGCGCATTGTGCAGCAGCAGGGAGACTGACATGGCGCTGACGCCGGACCAGATCGAGCGCCTTGCCGCCTTTCCGGCGCTGGCGCGCTCCATTGCGGTTTACCATGGCGATCCGGCGCGCGAGGCGGCGATGCAGGCGCTCTACGCCCGCTTTGTCAAACCGGGCGATATGGTTTTTGATATCGGCGCCCATGTCGGCGACCGCGTTGCCGCCTTCCGGGCTCTGGGCGCGAAAGTCGTGGCGCTGGAGCCGCAGCCCGATTGCATGGCGGCGCTGCGCATCATCCACGGCGCCGATCCCGGCGTGATGCTGTTCGAGCAGGCCTGCGGCGCGGCGGCGGGGCGCATCGCGATGCGGATCAATTCGGCCAATCCCACGGTGTCGACCGCCTCCGACGCCTTCATCGCCGCCGCCGATGGCGCCGGCGGCTGGGAAGGGCAGGTCTGGGATCGCACCATCGAGGTGCGGGTTACAACGCTCGACCGGCTGATCGCCAACCATGGCGTGCCGGCTTTTGCCAAGATCGACGTTGAGGGGTTCGAGGCTGAAGTGCTGGCGGGCCTGTCGCGGCCGCTGCCGGCGCTGTCGTTCGAATTCACCACGATCCAGCGCGATGTGGCGCTGGCAGCGCTCGACCGGCTGAAGGACATGGGCCGCTACCGGTTTGATGTCGCGCTCGGCGAGAGCCAGCAGATGACCTTCGGCAGCCCGGTTTCATTACGCGACATGGCCGATTATATCGCTACCCTGCCACACGATGCCAATTCCGGCGATATTTACGCCATCCTTGCCACCTGATCGCTGGAGCCTTTCATGCGCCTGGCCGCTGTCCTCATCGCCCTTGCCGCGCTGCTCGCCCCTGCCGCCGCGCAGACTGCTGCGGACGAGAAAGCCGTGCGGGTGGAAAGCCGCTCCGAACCGGTGCTCTGTGCCGAAAAGGACAACATTTACGTGCCGCTGCTCTCGCCGGCGGTGAAATCCTTCCGCATCCAGGCACTGCATCCTTCCTATATCGGCGGTCTGATTGCCGATCGCTGGGCGGCGGACTGGGCCAATTGCGATTTCGGCGGCGAGCCGCCCAAGGGCCAGAAGCCGCCGATGCCGGAGCGCATCACGCTGTATGAGGACCTTGAACTCCAGGTGATCGGCCTCAAATACCACGAGTTCTGGCGTCCGGCGAATGTGCCGGTGGTCATCAACGGCAACAGCTTCGAGGGGCTGCATCTGGTGCAATTGTGGATGCGCGCCGGCAATTCGGCCGAGGAATTCCTCGTCGTCTACCCGCCGGACGGGTATTGGCGGGCCCGGCCCCTGCCGCCGCAGCACATGAAATGGACGGCCTATGGTTCGTCCTTCATGGTCGGGCCGGTGACGATGGAAGGTCGCCCGGTGGTGGCCTTGAAGGAACTCGGCTTCGATCCCAAGACCAGGACCTTCGAGATGAGCTTTGTGAAGGGCGGCGAGGCGACGCTGGCGGTCACCACCATCGACCCCGACAAGCAGGTGCTGGACGTGACCTTCTCCGGCAATCTGCCGCGCGATGTGCCGTTTGCCGGCTTGCGCTCGATGTATGTCACCGAGTTCAACAACGACGCCGCCCGCATCGCCTGGCGCGGAAGGAGCGCCCCCGGCTGGGGCGAGGCGCCGATCATGGAGTTCAAGCCATTCGAGGCGGTGGAAGTGTGGATGGGCCGCCACAGCTACTCGCGCCACAACACCTCCTCGCCCGACATGGTGTTCGACCGGTTCCGGGAATAGGGGCGGACCGCCGCCTCAGAACAGCCGCCCCGGCAGCACCAGCACCTTCGGCTTTGCCGGCAGGCTCGTGCGCGACACGGTGACCTCGCCGACCGGGCTGCGCTCGATATCGTAGTTCTGGCCGAGCCGGTCGAGAAAGCGCTGCAGGGTCGATTGGCCGAAATAATGCATCGGAATGACAAGGCGCGCGCCCAACGTGTCGAGCACCTCGACCATTCCGTCCTGATCCATCGTGAACGAGCCATCCACCGGCACCAGCACCACGTCGAGCTGGCCGATGGTTCTCAGATGCTCCGGCGTCAGCGTGTGGTGCAGATGGCCGAGATGGGCGATGCACAGGCCCGCCACCTCGAACACGAAGATCGAATTGCCGTAGCGCTCCGTTCCCTCGTAGGTGCGGATGTTGGTGGGCACGTTGCGCACGCGCACATCCTGAAACGTCAGGTCATGCCGGGCCATGGCGCTGGTCTCGCTCCAGCCTTTCAGCACATGGGCAATGCCGGGATCGGGCGAGCGGGAGAAATGCGTGTCATGCGCCCGGTTCATGGTGGCGATATCCGGCACGGCGCGCGGGCGGACGTAATCGTTGTAATCGGTGGCGATGCGCACGCCCTTCGGCGTTTCGATCAGGAAGGTCGCATGGCCGACGAAGGTGATCTTGACCTGATCGGCGGCAAGGGCGGCCCGCTCGATGCGGGCGCCGCCCATCGCGCTGTGGGCCTGGCAGGCCACCTCGCCGCGCGCCGGTGTCAGCAGCCCGAGCAGCACGGCCAGAATTGCAACAACACGCATGCCTGCCTCTCCAGACAGCCGGGACGTCCGAGTTTGCGCGCAACGGCGCCGGCCGGCAAGTCCGTGCCCGATCAACAGCCCGCGAGCGGAGGGATGGTCCGCTGTCCTTTGCCGGATCGGCATGGGCCGGCATCGCTCAAACCGATTGCACCGCCGTCTGAGGCTGCTATAAGCCGGCTCAAGTCGGAGTGTAGCGCAGTCCGGTTAGCGCACTAGTCTGGGGGACTAGGGGTCGTGGGTTCGAATCCCGCCACTCCGACCAATTCACTCTGACGGACGAACCCACGACT
>DAOMXG010000062.1:0-6889 GCA_035436995.1 Beijerinckiaceae bacterium | reverse complement strand
CTTTGGCCAGAGGCCATCAGAAGAGATCTGGGTTCGAATCCCGCCACTCCGACCAATTCACTCTGACGGACGAACCCACGACTGGACGTCTGATGGCCGGTTGGCCTTTGGCCAGAGGCCATCAGAAGAGATCTGGGTTCGAATCCCGCCACTCCGACCATTCTAAAAATTTGAATTTCATTACAAATTTAAAATACCGCTGGTCTATTTCGTTTGCGCGGTTACAGCAGCGTTTACATCTTTGTTCCGCGCGTGTTCGTTGAGGCGTAAGAATCGCGCTGGCCGCGTTGCCATCGGCTTTTGTTCATTTCTTTGCGCTATTCGGGATAGTGCGCGGCGGCTGTGCGGCGCCTGCGCCAGAATGGACTTTTTGCCCATGAACATCGTCATTGTCCTCGATTGCGCCCATATCAACGGTGGCCAGGCCAAGGTGGCGCTGGACAGTGCGCTGGGTCTGAAGGCCCGCGGTCACCAGCCTGTGGTTTTTGCCTCGGCCGGGCCGGTGCTGCCGGCGCTGGTCGAGGCCGGCATCGAGGTCGTCTGCCTCGGGCAGCATGAACTGGTCAACGATCCCGACAAGAAGGCCGCTGCCATGCGTGGCCTGTGGAACCGCGCGGCCGAAGTTGCGCTCGCTGAGCTGCTTGCCCGCCAGCCGAGGGGCAGAACCGTCATCCATGTCCACGGCTATGCCAAGGCGCTGTCGCCGTCGATCGCCCGGGCCATCGCCCGTTCGCGGCTGCCGGTGATCTACACCATGCACGAATATTTCCTGATGTGTCCGAACGGCGGCTTCTACAATTACCGTGAGCACCATCACTGCACGCTCAAGCCGCTGTCGCTGGCCTGCTGGAAGACCCATTGCGATTCCCGCTCCTATGGCTTCAAGCTCTGGCGCGGCGCGCGTGGCCTCATCACCAACCATGTCGCCGGCATGCCGAAGGTGTTCAGCAACATCGCCTATTTCCACGGCTACCAGCGCGCGATCATCGAGCCGCACCTGCCGAAATCCACCAGGCTCTACGAGGTTGCCAACCCGATCGAGGCGGAGGACCTCGGCCCGAAAGCCGATCCGGCCAGCGGCGATTTTCTTTTTCTGGGCCGTCTGTCCACCGAAAAGGGCTGCCCGCTGTTTGCCGAGGCGGCGGCGCGTGCCGGGATCACGCCCGCCTTTGTCGGCGACGGGCCGGCGGCTGCGGAGCTGAAGGCGAAATACCCCAATGCCCGGTTCTACGGCTGGGCGGATGCCGCAGGTGTGCGCAAGGCGTTGCGTGCCGCCCGCTGCCTGGTGTTTCCCTCGCTCTGGCATGAGGGCCAGCCGCTGACCGTGCTGGAATCGCTGGCCCTGGGCACTCCGGTGATTGCCGGCGATGGTTCGGCGGGCCGCGAAAGCGTTGTCGATGGCGTCACCGGACTGTGGTTCCGCCAGGCGGACGTGGCGGACCTCGCCGAAAAGCTGCGCCTGATGCAGGACGACGCCCGGGTGACGGCCATGTCGAATGCCGCCCATCGCCGCTATTGGGATCATCCCTTTTCGCTCGACCGGCATGTCAACCGCATCGAGGAGGTCTATGCCGACATTCTCGGCCGGCAGGGCATGGCCGGGGCCGCCTGATCGGGGCGTCTGCGAGCCGGCAGAGGCGCGGCTTCAATAGGCGTTCTTGGCCTGGAGCAGCGCCACCGGCGTCATCGCCAGGATATAGAGATCGAACAGCACCGACCAGTTCTCGATGTAATAGAGGTCGTGTTCAACGCGCTTCTGGATCTTTTCGGCCGTATCGGTCTCGCCGCGCCAGCCGTTGATCTGTGCCCAACCGGTGATGCCGGGCTTGACCTTGTGGCGGGCGAAATAGCCATCCACCACCTCGTCGTAGAGCCGGTCCTCGGCCTTGGCATGCACCGCATGCGGGCGAGGGCCGACCAGTGACAGTTCGCCCGTCAGAACATTGAACAATTGCGGCAGTTCGTCGAGCGAGGTGCGGCGGATGAAACGGCCGACGCGGGTCACGCGCGGATCGCCACGGGTCACCAGCCTTGAGGCGTTGGCATCGAGCTGGTCGACATGCATCGAGCGGAACTTGAACACTTCGATGAGCTGGTTGTTGAAGCCGTAGCGCTTCTGGCGGAACAGCACCGGCCCGCGTGAATCCAGCCGGACAGCAAGCGCCACCGTCGCCATCACCGGGGCAAGCAGCAGGATCAGCAGCGCCGCAACGATCCGGTCGAATGCCGACTTGATGATCAGGTCCCATTCGCTGAACGGCTTGTCGGCGATGTCGAACATCGGCAGCGAGCCGATGTAGGAATAGTTGCGTGGCCGGAACTTGAGGCGCTGCATATGCGCCGCCAGCCGGATGTCGGCAGGCAGCACCCACAGTTTGGCCAGCATCGACAGAATGCGGGCCTCCGCGGTCACCGGCAGCGAGAAGATGATCAGGTCGATGCGCATCGTCCGTGCATAGGCAACCAGATCGTCGATCCCGCCCAGTTTGGGGTAGCCCGCGACCAGATCCGGCGAACGCGGATCGTTGCGCTCGTCGAACAGGCCGCACAGGGTGATGCCACTGTCGGGCGATGCGGCAAACGCCTCGATGAGCTGCTCGGCATAGTCGCCGCCACCGACAATCACAGCGCGACGTTCCAGTGCCCCGCTATGCAGCAGGCCGCGCACCACCATGGCGATCGCGATCCGCGCCAGCAGCAGGCTGATCAGCCCTCCCGCCAGCCAGAGCGAGAACACACCGCGCGAGAACCCGCCTTCGAGCTTGAGGAAGAACATGATCGCCAGCATCAGCAGGAACACGGCGGCAACGCCGCCGGCCACCTTGGGCCCATGCACCAGCGGGGCCTGCAGCGCCGATATGCGGTAAAGGCCCAGCATCTGAAGCATGGCGACGGTCAGCAGCGCTGCCCCCGGCACTGCGATCCAGTAGGCGCCTTTCAGCGGTTCGGAAGCCGGGATGTAGAGATAGATTGCCAGCACGCCGACGGTCATGATGACCAGTGCCTCGCCGAGGCGCGCCAGCACCATGATCACTGCCGGCGAAGTGCTGCTGCGCGGGGTCAGGCCGGCCACCGTCTCGGCCAGCCGCAGGCCGGGTGCGGGCGTTGCCTCAGAAGCCGAAGAGGAACGGGGGTCAACCATCGCTACCTGTCTTGCGCTGCGCATATTCGGTCTGGCGAGTGTGCCAGACGGCAATAAATCGTCAGTTAAGCCCGTATTCGGGCCTCAATGGCTTCGCGATAGGCAACGACGATGTCGGCTGCCATCTTTTCGACGTCGAAGATCGAGCGGGCGCGTGTGGCCAGACGCAGGGATCGGGCCGCCAGGTCATCGGCCGAGGAATCGATGGCCTGGTGCAGCAGACGCACCAGCCCTTCGAGATCGCCCGAGGCGATCATCCAGTCGTAATCCGGTCCGACAATCTCCGGAATGCCGCCGACATTGGTGGTGATCAGCGGCACCTGCGCGCCCACCGCCTCCAGCACGATGTAGGGCAGGGATTCTGCCCGCGAAGGCACCACCATGATGCGCCCACGCTTCAGCCCCTCCGAGCCGACCATCGGCCCGGTGAAGATTACCTGATCGTGGATACCGAGGTCGAGCACCATGGCCCGCAGCAGGCCCTCGTCAGGCCCGCCGCCGATGATTGTGGTGGTGATCGGCTTGCCCTGCTGCCGAAGGCGGCTGAGGGCCTGGAGCAGCATGTCGATGCCCTTGGCGGCGCGTAATTCGCCGATGAACAGGATGTCTGTCGGATTGGCGATGGTCTGGCGCGGCTCGAACTCGTGCGGATACAGGCCGTTGAGCGTGACATGCACCAGCCGGTCGGTCTTGCCGCATTCGGTATAGAAACGGTTGGCGATATACTGGCTCTCGAAGGTAAAGACATCCGTTCCGCGCTCGAGAAACCGCTCGACCAGCATGTAGGCGCTGTGGATCAGCGTGCCCGGCTCGTAGTTGAAGCTGCCGCCATGTGGGGTGTAGGCGCGGATCGGTCCGGAGCGGCGGAAGGCAGCATCGATGCGGGCATAAAGACCGCCCTTCGAGCCATGGCCATGCAGCACATCGACGTTCTTTTCGCGCACGATGGCGGCAATGGCCCGGATGTTGGTCAAATCGCTTGGATGCGGATTGCGATGCATCGGCATGCGATGGATGCCGAGCGGACACATCGGTCCGAGTTCCTCGAACAGCTCCAGCGCACGGGCCCCGCCCGTCAGGCTGTCGCAGATGATGCCGATCTGGTGACCGCTTCTGGACTGGTAGCGTATCAGGTCGATCACCTGGCGGAACAATCCGCCCACCGGTGCACGAAACACGAACAGGATGCGCAATGGGGTCATGACAGCCTCGGTTGCGACCGCAGCCCCGGCTGTCGGCGTGTCCCTGCGCCGTCAGGCCGAACTGCCACCAGATCACGCATTCGGTTCGGTTGAATCACCGAAACGAGCGACAACGTGATCGACAATAATAAGCTGGAGCATGCTGTCTCCGAAGAACCGTCCACACTTTTTCGCAGCATGCTCTACGGGTCAGAAGTAGCGTTCCTTGACGACGATTGTGTCGCCCGGCCGGATCGGGGTGGTGACGGGCACATTGACGGTGACCAGATCGCCGTTCACGACGCGGGTGACCTCGGCATAGGTGCGCGCGGCGCGTGGAGCATAGCCGCCGGCGATCGCCACCGCGGTCTGGATCGTCATGTTGTTGACAAACGGATACTGGCCGGAAGTCGTCACTTCGCCGAGAATGAAGAACGGCCGGTAGGTATCGACCTCGGCGCTGACCTTCGGTTCGCGCAGATAGCCGCTCTTGAGCTTGTTCTCGATTGCCCGCTCGAGCGATTGCGTGGTCAGCCCGCGTGCATCCACCGAGCCGATCAGCGGCATCGAGATGCGCCCGGCGGCATCAATCGCATAGACGTTGGACAGGGCATCCTGGCCGAACACGATCACCCTGAGCTTGTCGCCGGTGTTGAGCATATAGGGCTCGTGCAGGCTGGCCTGCAGCACATCCGGCGGCATGACCGACGGGGCGCAGCCCGCAGCCATGAGCGCGGCAACAGCACTGATCAGGAGGGAACGACGTTTCATGCTCACAAGGACAAATCGCCAGGATGACAACTGCCGGCGAGCATCGCCCGTTATGGTTAACAAGTTCCAAACTTAACAAATTTTTCGAATTTAACGCGTCACTAACCATGTTCGTATGAAACTGGCCATGCGTAGATTGCGTCTGGAGACCAGTGGCATGCGGCTTGCGAACTCCGCCGATTTTGAACCCTCGCCGGAAGCCGGCAGGAGTTTCGGCAGCATTTTCAATGAGCTCAACCGCAAGAAGCGGTGGATTCTGCTGCCGGCTGTCGTTGCCTTCATCTGTGCTGCAGCCTTCGTCAACATCGTTAGGCCGAAATATACCGGCGAGGCGCGCGTTTTTCTCGAAAACCGCGAAAACTATTTCACCCGGCCTGACAAGGATTCCCGCGGCAGCGAGCAGGCGATGGACTCCGAAGGGGTGCAGAGCCAGGTGCAGATGGTCATGTCGCGCGATCTTGCGCTGCGGGTCATCAAGAAGCTGGATCTGGCCTCCCGCGAGGAGTTCGATTCGGTCAAGAAGGAGGTCAGCACTCTGCGCAGGGTGCTGTCGCTGCTCGGTCTGGCCAAGGACCCGCTGGCCAATTCGCCGGAAGAACGCGTTCTTGAGAATTATTACGATCGGCTGCTGGTTCTCAACGTCGGCAAGTCGCGGGTGATCTCCGTCGAGTTTTCCTCGCGCGATCCCGAACTGGCCTACAAGACCGCCAATGCCATCGCCGAGGAATATATCGCCCTGCAGCGGGACGCGAAGAAATCGACGACGCAGGGGGCCAGTGCCTGGCTTGGCCAGGCCATCGAGCCGCTGCGGGCCAAGGTGGCCGAAGCCGAAGCCAAGGTCGAGGCATTCCGCGCCCAGAACGGCCTGCTGATCGGCGCCTCCAACGCCACCATCGCTACCCAGCAGCTGGGTGAGATGAACACCCAGATGTCCAACGCCCGCTCGATGCAATCGGATCTGCAGGCCAAGGCCAAGATCATCCGCGAGGCGCTGAAATCCGGCCGCATTTTCGAGACCTCCGAGGTCGTCAACAACGAATTGGTCCGCCGCCTGCTTGAGCAGCGCGTGGCGATGAAGACCCAGATCGCGCTGGAGGAGCGCTCGCTGCTGCCCGGCCATCCGCGCATGAAGGAACTCAACGCCCAGTTGAGCGATCTGGAAAGCCAGATCCGCACCGCGGCCGAGCGCACGGCCCGCACGCTGGAGAATGATGCCCGTGTCGCCGGTGCCCGGCTGCAGAGCCTGCAATCCGAGTTCGAGGCGCAGAAGAAGACTTCTGCCAATGCCAACGAGCATGAGGTTCAGCTTCGGGCGCTCGAGCGGGAGGCCCGCGCTTTGCGTGAGAACTACGAGCAGTATCTGACCAAGTATCGCGATTCGCTGTCGCGCGATTCCGATGCGGCCGCGCCTGCGGATGCGCGCATCATCTCGCGCGCGGTGCTGCCGATGCTGCCGGCCTTCCCGAAGAAGGTACCGATCATCCTGTTCTCGACGCTGGCAACCATGGTCCTTGCCATCGGCATCATCACGACGCGCTTCATGTTCGATGTCGACAAGGCACCGGGCGCCGCCGAACTGCCCCCCGAGGTGTTCAGCCAGCCGGTGCAGCAGCCGATGGCCTATCAGCCGGCCACCGTCCAGGCTCCCGAGCCCGCCTTTCAGGAACCGATTATCCGCCCGCCGCCGCAGGCGGAGGACTATCCCGAACATGAGCAGCCCAGACCGGCTGCCGCTTCCGCTGCGCAGTGGCAACCTGCCGCCGATCGGGAGAGCACACGTCTGAACTCCAGTCAC
>DAOMXG010000061.1:0-12308 GCA_035436995.1 Beijerinckiaceae bacterium | reverse complement strand
CAGGGGGGGCAGCGGGGCTTTTTCAGCGGCTGCGGGTCGATTGGCGGCAGCAGCGAAGACCAGAAGGCCGGGTGGTTGTTGATGTCGGCACCAATGCCGAAATCCTGCTTGCCTGCGGCAACAGGCGCTATGCGGCGTCCTCGCCGACGGGCCCGGCCTTCGAAGGCGCCCAGATCCGCTGTGGGCAGCGCGCCGCGCCGGGCGCCATCGAGCGGGTGCGCATCGATCCTGCGACCCTGGAGCCACGGATCCGCATCATCGGCTCGGATCTGTGGTCGGACGAGGCCGGCTTTACCGAGGCTGCCGCGAAGCTCGGCGTCACCGGACTCTGCGGCTCGGGCATCATCGAGGCTCTCGGCGAACTGTTCCTTGCCGGGGTCATCACCTCCGAGGGTGTGATCGACGGCACGCTGGCGGCGCTCAGCAACCGGGTCATCCCGGAGGACAGGACGTGGAGTTATCTCCTCTGGAAAGGGACGATCGAGATCAGGATCACGCAGGCCGATGTCAGGGCAATCCAATTGGCCAAGGCGGCGCTCTATGCCGGCGTCAGGCTGCTGATGGAGCATTCAGGCGTTGACCGCCTCGACCGCATCAAGCTGGCGGGCGCCTTCGGCACGCATATTGACCCGCTCTATGCGCTGGTGATCGGCATGGTGCCTGATTGCGATGTGACGAAGGTGACGGCGGTCGGCAACGCCGCCGGCACGGGCGCGCGCATGGCCCTGCTCAATCGCGCCCATCGCCGCGTGGTCGCGGAGATCGTGCGGTCGGTCGACAAGATCGAGACCGCGCTGGAGCCGCGCTTTCAGGCGCTGTTCGTCGATGCGATGGCCTTCCCGAATGCCCGCGATGCCTTCCCGTGTCTGTCCCAGACCGTCAGGCTGCCGACGAGGATCCATGCTCCGCATGATACGCCCCAGCGGCGCGGCGGGCGCCGCGGGCGAACCGGGACCTCCTGACAGTGCCTCTTGAAGTGCCGGAATCAGATCCGCTGTGATTGGCCGAGAAGCCGTAACGCCTCCGCGTGAAGCCCGGACGTTGCAGCCGCCAGCACGCGCGATCCGCTATCGAGTGACAAACTGCGGCCTTCCCAGTCGGTGACCACGCCGCCAGCACCTTCGATGATCGGGCGGAAAGCGGCAAAATCATAGACTTGGAAACTTGAATCGCACGCGAGATCTGTCCGGCCTGCTGCGAGGCAGCCATAGCTCAGCGCCGCCCCGCCATAGATCCGCCAGCGTGTTGCCCCCTGCAACGCTGCCAGCACGGGGCGTTCTGTCTCCGCGTAGAAATCCGGGCTGCTTGTGGACATCATGGCATCAGACAATATCATCGTGCGGCTTGTACGGCAGATAGCACCATTGCAAGTCGTTGCGTGCCCCTCACAGCCGATCCAGCGTTCTCCAATGGCGGGGAAATCCATCAAACCGAGCACAGGAACGCCCCCTTTCGCCAGCGCGATGAGCGTTGCATAGACCGGTATCCCCGCGATGAACTGGGCCGTGCCATCAATGGGATCCAGGATCCATTGCCAACCGGCGCCGGGCTTCTCGCGTCCGAATTCCTCGCCCCAGATGCCATGCTGCGGAAAGCGGTCGGCAATGCGTTCCCGCAGGCGCAGTTCGATGGCCCGATCGGTTGCAGTGACGAAGGTGCGATCGGGCTTGAGCTCGCTCGCCCTTGTTTCGGCTGCTGCCGCGCGAAGCATCGCGCGGCTCTCATCGGCGAATTCAGAAGCCGCTCTAAGACAGTCTTCGAGTTCGGACATCGCTTACTTTGGCGGGCCGGCTGCGGCCGTCCATTCGCCAAGGAAAGCGGTGCGCTGCCTCGCGGCTTCCGCCTCGTCGATCGGCGCAATCTTGATCGTGTTGAGGTTTGGCAGTTTCACGTATTTGGGAACATCAATATCGGTGCGGCTGGGACGGCGGAAGGCCGCTTCCAGCAAAGCGATCTGCGCTTCCTTCGAGAGAAGCAGGTCATAGACTTTTCGGGCCGCTTCGCCGGCTGGCGCGTTCTTGATCAGGACCAGGCTTTCCGGGCTCGTGAAGGTGCCGTCCTCGGGGTAAAGCAGTTCGATTTCCTTCTGCCCGCCGGCGACATACGCATAGGCATTGGATTCGAAGGTCAGTCCGATCGCGTATTCGCCTTGCGCCACAGCGCGCAGAACGGTCGCTGCCGCGCTGGTGACAGTGACATTCGCCGCCAGTTTCTTGAGCCCTTCGGAGCCAAACAGCGTCTTCACGCCCCAGATGATCGTGTAGGCGGTTGAGGAATTGGCAGGATCGGCGATGATGATCTTGCCCTTCCATTTTGGGTCCAGCAGATCCGTCCATGTCTTGGGCTTGGCATGGCCGCCGAGCTGGGTCGTGTTCAGCATCGCCACGACGACATGGATATTCGAGGCGGTCCAGAGAGTGCCCGGCTCGATGAGCTCCGCAGGCACGGCCGAAGCGTTAGGGGACTTGTAAGGTTCGTAAAGGCTCTTGAACGCGCCAAGCGTGTTCGGGCTGGAGCTCCAGAAGACATCAGCCTGCGTCTTCCCGGCCTCGGCCTCGATGCGGCGCAAAAGCTGGCCGCTGCCCCCGGTGATGGTGCTGATCTTCACGTTCGGCAGCAATGAGGCGGCAGTATCGGTCACAGCCTGCACAGATTGCTGGTTGTTGGACGTATAGATCACCACATTGCCGGCAGTCTGGTCCCGCTGGGCATAGGCTGGAACGGCAGCGGCGCTGGCCAACGTTGCGAGGACGGTCCGACGCGTCATGTTCATGGGGTTCATTCTCCCTTGGCTTGGCCCGATGGCTTCCGAACCCAGAATAGACACTTGCCTCCGGCCCGCAATCATTTAGCCCCAAAAATATCGAGCCGGAACAGTGCTGTCGCGATGATGATCGGTATAAGGATGATCGAGACCAGAACGAGGCCGTAGGCCGAGGCCTGCGCCATCAAACCGGAATCAATCAGGCGGAAAATCTGGATCGGCAGGGTCTCACGCCCCCCGGAATAGACCACGATGGACGCCGAAAGCTCGGCAACGGTTGTCGTCCAGACGAGAACGCCCGCTGCCGCGATGGCCGGGACCATCAAGGGCAGGACCACGGCCACGAAGCTGCGCAGCGGCGGCACGCCAAGGCTGATGGAGGCTTCTTCAATTGAATTGGGGATATTGTAGAGCGTCGAGGATGCATTGCGCACGCCGAAAGGCAGGCGACGGATAAGATAGGCCAGAACGATGATCGCCGCCGTGCCGGTCAGCGGCAGCCAGCCCTGATTGAACGACATCACAAGTCCAATCCCGATGACCGTGCCGGACAACGCCAGAGGCAGGGCTGCGAGGTAATCAATCGCCGGCGTGAGGATGTTGCGCTTCTTCACCAGCATGTAACTCACGCCGGTCGACACGATCAGGCTCAAGGCCGTCGCCGCGCCGGCATAGATCAGCGTATTGATAATCGGATCAGGCGCGTTGATCAGGACGCGTTCGAGATTTGCGGTGGTCCATTCGCCCCAGCGCATCACCGGTCCTCGTGCCCGGGTGAAGGCGCCCGCAATCACACTCGCCAACGGAAGGAGCGAGATCAGGACAACGATCGTGGCGGCGCCAGCCAGCGCAAGCGCAGGCACGCCCCGGATATCCACCGGCTTGGCGCCTCGTCCAAGCGTGATTTCATAGCGGCCACGCGCGAGGATGAAGCGCTGGAGGAAAAGGGCCAGCGCGACGATGCCAATCGAGACCGAGGCCAGGGTGGACTGCATAACGGGATCGTTGCCGATCTCGGAGACGAAGGTCTGGTAGGTGATGACCGAGAGCAACTCCACCTTGTGCCCGAGGATAGTCGCGACGGCGAAATTGCCGACAACCAGCGTGAAGACCAGCAGGGCGCTGGCCAGAATGGCGGGAAGGACAACGGGCAGCATCACATCCAGCCGTGCCCGACCTGGTGACGCACCAAGGCTTTGTGCGGCCTGTTCCAGTTGATGATCAAACCCGCGAATGGCCGCCAGCGTGCCCATGTAGATGTAGGTGTAATAGATGAAGGTCATCACGATGATGAGGCCCGGCCAACCGTAGAAGCTGGGTACCGGAATCCCCCATTCCCCGAGCGTACGGGTGATGAGCCCGTTATTGCCCAGCATCATCAGCCAGGTCTGTGCCGCGATCACTTCGGGAACGATCAGCGTCGTCAGCGGCAAGATAGCGATCAGCGCCTTGCCGGGGAAGCGGAAGCGCGCGGTGACATAGGCCAGTGGCACGCCGATCACGGTGGTTGTCAGCGTGACCACAAGCCCCAGCAGCATGGTATTGCCGACAGCCCGGAGGTATTTCGGCTCGGACAGCAGAATCTGCCATCCACTGCGCCCATCCATACGCGCTGCACCGAAGCTGGAGGCCAGAACATTGATCAATGGATAGAGAATGAAGGCGCCCAGCACCACCAAGGCCGCCAGCGACAGCCAGAACCAGATACCGCCGTCGAACAGTCGGCGGTTCATCGCGGAACCACCAGGGTGAGCGCCCTGTCGAGCACGACCCGAACAGCCGCGCCCTCCTGAATGCTGCCGTGCGCAAGACCCGTCCGCTCCACGGCTAGCACGGGGCCATTGACCCCGAGCTGAACCTTGTAATGGGTTCGGCTGCCGAGATACTGGCGGCGGAGGACGGTTCCGGGGATCCCGCTGCCGGTGTCCGGCGCATGCAATTCAACATCTTCCTGCCGTGCAAGCACCTGGACAGAGCCTGCCGGCACGTCGGTCACGGCCCGCGCCACAATCCGCGCACTGGCCAGTTGCACCTCGACATCAGCTCCCTTGCCGGCGTGGGCTTGCGTGGTGGCGGCGATCACATTGGCCGCTCCCACAAAATCGGCCACATAGGCTGAGACCGGCGTGGAATAGATCTCGACCGGCGGACCCATCTGTTCAATCTGGCCAGCCCGCATCAGGCCGATTGCATCGGACAGTGCGAGCGCTTCCTCCTGATCATGCGTGACAAAGACGGTCGTGATTGCCGCCTCCTTCTGGAGGTCGCGAATGGTCTCGCGCACCTGCACCCGGAGCTTGGCATCCAGATTCGAAAGCGGCTCATCCATCAGCAGCACTTGCGGCGCAATGACCAGCGCGCGGGCAAGCGCGACCCGTTGGCGTTGACCGCCGGACAGTTCGGCGGGGCGACGCTTCTCGAAGCCGGAAAGCCCCACCCGTTCAAGGTATTCACCTGTTCTTGCGCGGATGGTGGCCTCGTCCCGTTTCCTCGCGCGGAGACCATAGGCCACGTTGTCGAAAACGGTCTTGTCCGGGAACAGCGCATAGTCCTGAAACACCATGCCGATATCGCGCTTATACGGTGGCCACTGGGTGACATCGGTCTCGCCGAACCGGATCCTTCCGCTGTCCACGGGGAGAAAGCCCGCAAGCATGCGCAGCAATGTGGTCTTTCCGCACCCCGAAGGCCCGAGCAGCGTGAAGAGCGCCCCGTCCTTGATCGTCAGCGAAAGGTTCTGGATGACCCGGTTACCCGCGTAGGAAACAGATACATCCTCGATTGAAATTCCACCCAAACTGATGCGCCTCCTGTCCGTTCAAGAGGCGAGCACAAACCAGCGCTTTGGTCAATGAAACACGCGTGGTTGCGCCAGCTCGCGCCCCTGTTCCGGGCTGACATCAAATCGCGGCAGCAGGCCGGACACATGACCGATCCCTGTCTCGATCCAAACCCGAACCTACTCCCTTGACCCAGTGGAGCCGTCTACACATGACAGTGCCTTGCGGTCCCCACATCAAGCCGGTAGCCACACCAACATGGTTGAAGGTCCAAAAGCACTGGTCGAGAGCTTCTATGCTGATGTCTGGAACAGGCGTGACACGACTCGCGCTCGCAAGACTATTGCATCTGATTTTCGCTTTCGCGGGTCTTTGGGCCCAGAAAAGCGAGGCGTCGAGGGCTTCCTGACCTATGTCGACGCAGTGCATGCCGCGCTCGGAGACTATACCTGCATCATCAAGGATTTGATTGAGGCACCGCAGCGAGTGGCAGCACGGATGATATTCAGGGGTGTTCATCAAGCTGAGTTCTTCGGCGTTCCTGCGATCCATCAAACAATAGAATGGTCAGGCGCGGCCTCCGCGAACCCCATCGCAGTTGTCCGAATTTCTGAGTAGTGGCGGAGAGAGAGGGATTCGAACCCTCGATACGGTTTCCCGTATATACGCGTTCCAGGCGTACGCCTTCAACCACTCGGCCACCTCTCCGTGCCCAGGACGAACCGGCTGTGACAGCCGAAAGGCGGGGAGCCCGCGCCCTGTTGAGCCAGCGCCTCATAGGCCGGGACGGGCGCAATGTAAACGGGCAATCGGTGGCGGGGGTGCGGCTAAGGTGACGCATCCATCCATATCCGTTGCCTAGATCGATCCGCCGTGCCTACGATGGCGCGGAATCGGTGCCGTATCGGCCGGAATCTGGAATGAAACGACTGCTGCGCCTTTTCAGCTTTTTCAGCGCCCTTGCCGGCTTCGTGCTGCTGGTCATCGACGGCACCGGCTTTGTCGCGACGCGCGTGCTGGCGGTGACCCCGCTCGGGGATGTGCTGGCGCGGCTTCCGGCAGGCACGTTCGGCCCTTTGTCGCGCGAGCGGCTGGGCGCGCTGCTGCCGGAGGGGGTTTGGGGGAGTCTTGAGCAGGCGGTTCTGTCGTGTCCGGCCGCGCTGGCTTTCGGGCTGGCCGCGCTGCTGTTCTGGATCCTGGGACGGAAGCCGCCGCCGGACCTGCGGCTGGCCGGGCGACGCTGGCAGGCCGACGGCTGAATCCGCCGCCTCGATCGGGTCAGGCCACCGCCAGAGCATGCTGCGGAAAAGTGGAAACGGTTTTTCGCGGAAAGCACGCTCTGAACTATTTTAATCGATCACGTTGTCTCTCGTTTTGATGAGGCCATCAAAACGGGAGCGTGATCTGCCGAGCGGGCGGTTCTGGCGATCAGATCCGCCGCCTTCTCGCCGATCATCACCGCCGGGGCGTTGGTATTGCCGCTGATCAGCGTCGGCATGATCGACACATCGGCAACGCGCAGGCCCTCCATGCCGACAACCTTCAGATCCGGTGTGACCACGGCATCGGTGCCCGTGCCCATGCGGCAGGTGCCGGCCGGGTGGTAGACGGTATCGACCCGTTCGCGCAGCACCGAGCGAATCTCCTCGTCGGTGCGGATGTTGGCGGTGAACAGGTCGCGGCCGCGGAGCGAAGCCAGCGCCGGCGCGTCCATGATCCGCCGCGTCTGCTTGAACCCGGCAACCATGTCCTCCACATCGTCAGGATGATCGAGGAAGTTGGGATCGATCAGCGGCGCGGTGAAGGGATCGGGCGCGGCGAGGGCGACCGAGCCCCGGCTTTTCGGCCGCAGCAGACACAGATGGGCGGAAAAGCCATGCCCCCAGCGCAGCCGGCGGGCATGATCGTCCACCATGGCGACAACGAAATGCACCTGGATATCCGGCGCCGGCAGGTCAGACCGGGTCTTGAGAAAGCCGCCCGCCTCGGCGAAATTGGAGGCAAGCATCCCCTGCCGCTCCCGCCGATAGCGCCGAATTTCGTTAAAAAATCGCGCGAAGCCTTTCATGGAAAGACCGACGAGATCGAGGCTTTTTGCTTCATACCCAAAGATGAAATCAGGGTGGTCCTGGAGGTTCTTGCCGACTGCGGGCAGGTTCAGCACCGGCGCAATTCCCATCTTTTGCAGGGCAGGTGCGTCGCCCACGCCCGACAGCATCAGCACGTGCGGCGATTGCAGCGCCCCGGCACAGAGAATGACCTCGCGGCGGGCGCGCAGATGGCGGATCACGCCGCCCTGGCGGAACTCGGCGCCGATGGCCCGGCGACCTTCGAACAGGATGCGGGTGACCTGGGCGCCGGTCTCGACACAGAGATTGGCGCGCTTGCCGAGGAAGGGGTGCAGATAGCCGCGGGCGGCGCTCCAGCGCTCGCCGTTCTTCTGGGTGACCTGATAGACCCCGAACCCTTCCTGCTCGGGCCCGTTGAAATCCTCGTTCATGCGGAACTGCGCTTCGCGTGCGGCTTCAAGGAAGATCGCGTGCCAGGGGTTTCCGGTGCGGGAATTGGAGACATGCAGCGGCCCGTCCGCCCCATGCCACTGGGAAGCGCCGCGCTCGTTGGTCTCGGCTTTCAGGAAATAGGGCAGCACGTCATCGAAGGCCCAGCCCTTGCAGCCGAGTTCGGCCCAATGGTCATAATCCCAGCGGTGCCCGCGCACATAGACCATCGCATTGACCGCCGAGGAACCGCCGAGTGCACGCCCGCGCGGCTGATAGCCGATGCGGCCGTTGAGGCCCTTCTGCGGCACGGTCTTGAACGCCCAGTTGTTGAGACGGGAGGGCACCATCAGCGCGCCGGCGATGGGGGTGTTGACCACCCAGCCCGCGCCCTTGTTGCCGGCCTCGACGAGCGCGACGGTTACATCCGGCCGCTCGCTCAGCCGACTGGCGACCACCGATCCCGCCGAGCCGCCACCGAGCACCAGATAATCGAACTCCAACATGTCCTGGGTCATGTCCTGTCTCCTCAGCCGTCACAGGCTGCGCTCAGATGATCCGCCGCAGCTGCGCGAGCATCCGATCGAAGGTCTTGCCATAGGGCGGTTGCATCAGGCCGAGGCCCGAAAGCTCCGGGCGGTAGAAGATCGGCTTGTCATGGGAAAAGGTGCGAAAGCCCCACTCGCCGTGATAGGCGCCCATGCCGGAGGCGCCGACGCCGCCGAAGGGCTGGTTTTCCTGCGCGATATGGACGAGGCAATCGTTGATCGTCACGCCGCCGGAGACCGTCTCGGCCAGCACCCGGTCGCGCGCCGCTGCATCGGTGCCGAACCAGTAGAGCGCCAGCGGGCGGTCACCGGCATTGACTTGGGCGATGGCAGCGGCCGTATCGGCGATGGGCAGGACCGGCAGGATGGGGCCGAAGATCTCCTCCTGCATGACCAGCATCTCGGCCGAGGCGCCCTGCACCAGGCAGGGCGGGAACTTGCGCCTTGCCTTCCAGGCGGCGGGATCGGCGACGGCGTAGTCGATACGCGCGCCCCTGGCCGCTGCATCGTCGATCAGCCCTTCAAGCCGGCTGAAATGCCGATCCGTGATAATGGCGCTATAGTCGGGATTGGCCGCATCCGCGCCATAGAGACGGGCGACGGCTGCCTTGTAGGCGGAGATGAACTCGGCCTCGCGCTCCGGCGGACAAAGCACATAATCGGGGGCGATGCAGGTCTGCCCGGCGTTCAGCAGCTTGCCGAAGGCGATGCGGCCCGCTGCCTTGGCGATGTCGGCAGAGGCGTCGATGATGGCGGGCGACTTGCCGCCGAGTTCGAGGGTCACCGGCGTCAGATTGCGCGCCGCCGCCTGCGCCACCAGCCGGCCAACCTTGGTCGATCCGGTGAAAAACAGGTGATCGAACGGCAGATCGGCAAATTGCCGCGCCACGTCGGCGCCGCCCTCGATGATAGTGAAATCTTCCGGCGCGAACAGATCGGCCACCAGCCGCGCCAGCAGGGACGAGAAGGCGGGGGTGAATTCGCTCGGCTTGAGCATGACCAGATTGCCGGCGGCAAAGGCGGCGGCCACCGGGTTGATGGTCAGTTGCAACGGGTAGTTCCATGGCGCGATGATGCCGACAGCGCCCAGCGGCTGCGGCATCAGCCGGTTCGATCCGGGCAGGAAGGCAAGCTCGGTCTTGATCCGTCTGGGCTGCATCCAGTGCTTGAGATGGCTGAGGATATGGCGGATGCCGGCCTCGGCGACAAAGGCCTCCGCCAGCCGGGTTTCCTGCACCGAGCGATGGCCGAAATCGGCAGAAATTGCCTGTTCGAACGCTGTCTGGTTGTCGACGAGCAGCGCAAGCAGCCGCTCAAGCCGGCTCCTGCGGGTCGAAAGGTCAGGAAACGGCACGCGCCGCGACAGCGCGCGCTGGGCGGCGAACAGAGTTTCCAGCCGGTCCCGGTCATCGGCCGGGGGTGGGGATGACATATTCATCGCGACACTCCGAAATGCTCGGGGCCAGCATCAAGCACCGCATCATTGCCGGCAAACAGCGCTTCCACGATGGCGCGCTCGCGGCTGATGATACGGTTGAGGAAGTCCTCGGCGCTGCCCATCTTGCGAAAGGCGTCATATCCGGTCTGCAGGAATGCCTGGAGATCGGCAAACCCGGCAAGTTCCGCCGGTTTGCGCATCATTTTCAGCGCTGTTCCGGCAAAGGCGCGGCGGGTCAGGCGATCCAGCGCCTGGCCGAGATGCTCGACCAGACCGATCTGGCGCAGCCGGTCATCCTTGCGTCCGACCTTGCGGTAGGCGGCGGCATAGCCGGCCGAATCGATTCCCTCGACCTTGCGGCCGAGCGCCCTGACCATGGCTGCATCGAATTCCTCGGAGATCGCATCAAGTTCGGCCGCATCGGCTACCGTTTCCAGCCCGGCCTCGGGAAGCACTCGGGCGAGGGTAGGGGCCACGCGCGTTGCATCGGCATCGCGCTGGGCGGTGTCCTTCAGCCCGTAGAGTTCGTCGAGGAAAAACTGCGCTGCGTCGTGAAACCGCGCATCGGCAAGCAGGTCGGCATGGGTGCGCGCCAGCCGCTGCGATTGCCAGCTGCGCAGCAATGCACGGCTCCGCATCGCCTTTTCGTCACCGCGCGCCTGGCCGCGCAGCGCGGTCGCATCGTTCATCCGGGCGATCAGGCGCCCGGCAATTTCCACTTTCGTGTCCATGAAAATACTCTACCATCCCGGATTAGTAAGCGCCGCCTAAAGACAAATTGGCTTGGGCGGCGTTGGGGAGGACCAGGGGACGATGCCGCATAGCGAAAAGATGTCGCCCGTCGATACGACGTGGCTGCGTATGGATCGGCCGAACAATTTGATGGTGATTGTCGGGGTGCTGAAACTCGCCGGCCCGGTCAACGTTGACCGGCTGGAAAAGGCGATCGTCGATCGCCTGCTGGTCTATCGACGGTTTCGCCAGCGGGTGGAGACGCGGCCGGCCGGGACATGGTGGGTGGAGGATCCGGATTTCGATCCGGCCCGCCATATCCACCGCATCCGTCTGCCAGGGGAGGGAGGTGACCCGGAGCTGGAGCATTTTGTCGGCGAACAGGCCGCCATTCCGCTCGATCATGCCATTCCGCTGTGGCAGATTCACATCGTCGAGGGGTTTCAGGGCGGGGCGGCGCTGGTTGTGCGCATTCACCACGCCATTGCCGACGGCATCGCGCTGATCGGCGTCATGCTGTCGCTGACCGATGAGATGCACATGCTGTCGGGCGGCGGGAAGGCGGCCGGCCGCGAGGCGGCCAAGGAAGAAGAGGAGGACGACCACGACGATTGGCTGCACCAGATGTTTGCGCCGCTTGGACAGGCGCTCAAACTGGGCGGCAAACTGTCGAACAAGGGCCTGAAATATGCGGCCGAAATTCCGTCGAATCCGGGCAGGGCGCTCGATTATCTGAGGGAGGGCACCAGCATCCTGAGCGAGCTGGCGGGGCTGATCCTGATGTCCAATGACAGCCAGACCCCGCTCAAGGGCAAGCCGCACGGCATCAAGCGGGTGGCCTGGAGCGAGCCGATGCCGCTCGCCGAGGTCAAGGCGCTGAGCCGCGGGCTGGGCTGTTCGGTCAATGACATCCTGCTCTCGTCAGTGGCCGGAGCGATCAATTCCTATATCGCCGACCGCGGCGAGACGACCGACGGGGTGGAGATCCGCGCGCTGGTTCCTGTCAATCTGCGCAAGGAGGGGCGGCAGATCGAACTCGGCAACCGGTTCGGCATCGTTGCGCTGGAATTGCCGGTGGGGATCGACAACCCGCTCGAACGGGTGTTCGAGGTCCGCCGCCGGATGGATCAGTTGAAGAAATCCTACGAGGCGCCGGTGACATTCGGGCTCCTGTCGGCGCTGGGCTATGCCCCCAAGATTGCCCAGGATCTTTTGTTCGACACGCTTCTGAGCCGCGCGACTGCGGTGATGACCAATGTGCCGGGCCCGCAGTTCCCGATGTCGATCGCCGGATCGCAGATCAGCCAGATCATGTTCTGGGTGCCGCAGGCGGGCGATGTCGGAATCGGTGTGTCGATCCTGACCTATAACGGCAAGGTGCAGTTCGGCCTTATCACCGATGCGGCGCTGGTGCCGGATCCCAAGGCGATCATCGCCGGCTTCCGGCCGCATTTCGAGCGGCTGCTCTACCATACCCTGATGGAGCATGAAGGCGCGGACGATGAGGCCCCGGCCCAGAGCTACGCCGCCGCCCGTCGCGCCGAGAAC
>DAOMXG010000060.1:0-12330 GCA_035436995.1 Beijerinckiaceae bacterium | reverse complement strand
GTCAATCGCAGAAGACATGCTCTAACTTATTGATACCGATCACGTTATCCGCATTCTGATGATTCCATCAAAGCGCGAGGCAACGTGATCGATATCTGGAGTTCACAGCATGCCTTTTGCGATGAGCCGGCTTTCACCCAATCGCAGCATGCTCTAACCGGACGCGCACGAGAGCCTTGCGCTGGCGCCGCATGGTTGGATACAGGGGAGCAGCCTTGGAGCATGCTGCGAAAAAGTGTCGACGGTTTTTCGCCAAAAGCATGCTCCAGGTTATTATTGTCGGTCACTATATCTCTCGTTTCGGTGATTGAGCCGAAACGAGAGCGTGATCTAAGGGACATGCGGATATGACCGGAACACCCGCCAGAGTCGCCATCATCATGGGCAGCCAGTCCGACTGGTCGACGATGAGACACGCGGCGGACACACTGGAAGCGCTGGGCATCGCGTTTGACGCGCGCATTGTCTCTGCCCACCGCACGCCGGAGCGGCTTTTTTCCTTTGCCAGATCGGCCCGCGAGGCCGGTTATCACGTCATCATCGCCGGCGCCGGCGGCGCCGCCCATCTGCCCGGCATGACGGCGGCGATGACACCGCTGCCGGTCTTCGGCGTGCCGGTTGAATCCAAGGCGCTGTCCGGCGTCGACAGCCTGCATTCGATCGTGCAGATGCCGGCCGGAATCCCGGTAGGCACATTGGCCATAGGCCGCGCTGGCGCCGTCAATGCTGCGCTTTTGGCCGCTGCCGTCCTTGCCCTGCATGATCCGGCGCTCGCAACCCGGCTTGATGGCTGGCGGTCGGCACAGACCGCCGCGGTCGCCGAACGCCCGAGGGACGAGCCATGAACCGTCTGGTTCCGCGCCAGACCATCGGCATTCTCGGCGGCGGTCAGCTTGGTCGCATGGCCGCCCTGGCGGCGGCGGAACTTGGCCTGAGGACCCTGATCTACCAGCCTGAACGCGAGGGCCCGGCCTTCGATGTGGCCACCGAATGCATGACCGGGGATTATGAGGACGCCGAGGCGCTCGCCCGCTTTGCCGCCCGCTGCGATGTCATCACCTACGAGTTCGAGAATGTTCCGGCCCGCACGGTGGAGATTCTTGCGCCGCTGAAGCCGGTCCGCCCCGGCGCCCGCATGCTGTCGATCAGCCAGGACCGGTTGCACGAAAAGACCTTCATGTCCGATCTCGGCATCGAGACCGCCCCGTTCTGGAGCGTTGATTCGCTGACGGAACTTGAGGTGGCGGTGCTTGCCCTTGGCCGGCCGAGCGTGCTCAAGACCCGCCGTTTCGGCTATGATGGCAAGGGGCAGGTGGTGATCCGTCCCGATACCGCCCTTCCGGCTGCCTATGATGCAATCGGCGGGGCGCCGGCCATTCTGGAAGGCTTTGTCCCCTTTTCTGCCGAAGTTTCGGTGATCGCCGCCCGCGGCCTTGATGGCACATTCGCCGCCTACGACGTCTGCGAGAACGAGCATCGCAACCATATCCTCTGGCAGACCAATGTCCCGGCGCGGATTTCGCCCGAGACGCAGGCCCGCGCGCTCGACATCGCCCGCCGGATCGGCGACGGGCTGGATGCCGTCGGGGTATTCGCGGTGGAAATGTTCCTGCTTCGTGACGGCGGCAGCGAGCGCCTGATCGTCAACGAGATCGCTCCTCGCGTGCATAACTCGGGCCACTGGACCATCGAAGGTGCGGAAACATCGCAGTTCGAGCAGCATATCCGTGCTATCGCCGGCTGGCCGCTCGGATCGGTGGCATGCACCGGGGCAAGCGTGACGATGCAGAATCTCATCGGCGACGAGGCCGGCGATTGGGCCAGACTGCTGGCCGAGCCTGGAGCGCATCTCCATCTTTATGGCAAGAGCGAACCGCGTCCAGGCCGCAAGATGGGCCATGTGACACGTGTGCGGCGTCACGCCGGTTGAATACCGCCCATTTTCCGCACAGGTGCCGTTTTCCCGCGCTGGACAAGCGCCGGTCGCTTTGATAATGACCCAACCTTCCGCTGGCAGGCATCTAGGCGCCTGCCCGTATGTTTTCACCACGCCAGGACTGACGGACACAGCACGTGCAGGTACTCGTTCGCGACAATAACGTTGATCAGGCGCTCCGCGCTCTCAAGAAGAAAATGCAGCGTGAAGGCATTTTCCGTGAAATGAAGCTTCGCGGTCATTACGAGAAGCCGTCCGAGAAGCGCGCTCGCGAAAAGGCCGAGGCTGTGCGCCGCGCCCGCAAGCTGACGCGCAAGCGTCTGCAGCGCGAAGGCCTGCTGCCGGCCGCCAAGCCGAAGGTCAAGAAGGTCTGAGACCTTCTGCGCAGCCGGATCGCCAGGCGGTCCTGGGAGCCACCTTTGGCTCATGTGCAAAAAAGCGTCCGGATTCCGGGCGCTTTTAAGTTTTTGTGGTATGTTTTCGCTAAACAGCGCTAAGAGTGCCCCTGAGGGGCGCGGTCGAAACGAGTGGTGTGATGCTGGCTGCAGCCATGAAGAGTTCCTGTTCCCATGCCGCACTGCGGCAATCTCGCGGTGTAAGAACCTGGGCAAGAGTGCCGGTTCTGGTGCCGGTTCTGGCGCTGGTTCTGGCAATGGGAGCCTGCGAGACGATCAGCCCGATCAACCCGGCCGGCGTCGCGGAAGTCGATGACGCAAGCGCTGCGGCCGCCAGCTCGGCCAATATCGGCTCGCTGAGCGATGTCATTGCCCGCAACCCGGATGATCCCCAGGCTTACAACACGCGCGGTGCCGCCTATGCCCGGGCCGGTCGGTTCAATGATGCGATCAATGATTTCTCGCGCGCGGTGCGGATCAATCCGAATTTCGCCGCTGCTTACGTCAATCGCGGTCTTGCCCATCGCCAGATCGGCAAGAACGATCTGGCTTTCGGCGATTTCAACCGCGCCATCCAGGCCGATCCCAATTATCCGGCGGCCTATCTCGCCCGTGGCAACCTCTACCGCGCGCAAGGCAACATGCAGTCCGCCAATGAGGATCTCAGTCAGGCGCTGCGGCTCAAGCCGGACATGGCCGAGGCCTATCATGGCCGCGGGCTGATCCATCAGTTGCAGGGCCAGCACCCGCTGGCGATTTCCGATTTCGATGCGGCGATCGACCGCAATCCCTATGTCGCTCCGCCCTATCTGGGTCGCGGCCAGAGCCTGAATGCCATCGGCAAGTTCGAACAGGCGCTCGAGGATTTCACCGCGACGCTGAACATCGACAACCGGCAGGCCGACGGCTGGGCCGGGCGCGGCTATGCGCTTGACCGGCTCGGCCGCAAGGCTGAGGCGAACGAGGCCTACCAGCGTGCGCTGAATCTCAACCCGAACGTCGTCCTGCCCAAGGATGCCTCGGTCTCGCGCGGCGGCTTCGGCCTGTTCCGCTGATTCTCGGTCTTTGAACGGAACGACAAAGAAAAAGGCCGCCTCGAGGCGGCCTTTGTCATGTCAGGGGTGTCGCCAGGCTGATCGCCCCGGTCGAGGGTATGGTATCGGATTAATGCGCCAGCGCTTTCACGATGTTCTCGACCATCTTCTTGGCGTCGGCCAGCAGCATCATCGTGTTGTTGCGATAGAACAGGTCGTTGTCGATACCGGCATAGCCGATGCCGCCCATTGACCGTTTGACGAACAGCACATTCGCCGCCTTCTCGACGTCGAGCACCGGCATGCCATAGATCGGCGAAGTCTTGTCGGTCTTGGCCGCCGGGTTGGTCACGTCGTTGGCGCCGATGACGAAGGCAACATCCGCTTGGGCGAATTCCGAGTTGATGTCCTCAAGCTCGAACACCTCGTCATACGGCACGTTGGCCTCGGCCAGCAGCACGTTCATGTGCCCCGGCATGCGCCCAGCCACCGGATGGATGGCATAGGAGACCTGCACCCCTTCCTTTTTCAGAAGGTCGGCCATCTCGCGCAACGCATGCTGGGCCTGCGCCACAGCCATACCGTATCCCGGCACGATGATGACCTTGGAGGCATTCTTCATGATATAGGCCGCATCATCCGCCGAGCCGGCCTTGTAGGGCCGCGCTTCCTGCGCCGCTCCGCCCGCCACCGCCTCGCCGCCGAAGCCGCCGAGGATGACCGAGAAGAACGAGCGGTTCATCGCCTTGCACATGATGTAGCTGAGGATCGCGCCCGAGGAGCCCACCAGCGCGCCGGTGATGATCAGCGCGAGATTGCCAAGCGTGAACCCGATGCCCGCTGCCGCCCAGCCCGAATAGGAGTTGAGCATCGAAACCACCACCGGCATGTCGGCGCCGCCGATCGGGATGATCAGCAAGACGCCGAGCGCAAAGCTGACCAGCACGATCAGCCAGAACACCGCCGTCGATTCCGAGCGGATGAACACCAGGATGAAAAAGGCCAGCAGCACACCGAGGCCGATGTTGATCGCATGCCGTTGCGGCAGCATGATCGGCGCGCCAGACATGCGACCGTCGAGCTTGAGGAAGGCGATGACCGATCCGGTGAAGGTCACCGCACCGATCGCGGCACCCAGCGCCATCTCGAACAGCGAGGCGCCCTTGATCGCGCCCGGGGCTCCGATACCGAACGCCGCTGGTGAATAAAGCGCCGCAGCCGCGACGAACACCGCCGCAAGACCGACGAGGCTGTGGAACGCGGCCACCAGCTGCGGCATTGCCGTCATCGCGATGCGCTGGGCCAGCAATGCGCCGATGCCGCCGCCGACACCGGCCCCGACCAGCAGGAACAGCCAGTTCATGAACGACGCCGGCGGCGACAGCAGCAGCGTGGTCACGACGGCAATGCCCATGCCGATCATGCCGAACTTGTTTCCCTGCTGCGAGGTCGTGGGATGCGACAGGCCACGCAGCGACAGGATGAACAGCACGCCCGCGACGAGATAGAGAAGATTGGCGAAATTGGCGTTCATCGGCTCAGCCCTTCTTCTTGTACATCGCCAGCATGCGCTGGGTGACCAGGAACCCGCCGAAGATGTTCACGCAGGCGAAGATCAGCGCGATCACCCCGAAAACGACGGCCCAACCGGAACCGCTTTCGCTGATCTGGACGCCCGTCGCCAGCAAGGCGCCGACAATGATCACGGAGGAAATAGCGTTGGTAACGCTCATCAGCGGCGTATGCAGCGCTGGTGTCACCGACCAGACCACATAATAGCCGACGAAAATCGCCATCACGAACACGGCAAAGCGGAAGATGAACGGATCAACCGCGCCGCCCGTGGCGGCCGAGGCCGCCGCACCGGCTGCATCGGCAGCCCCCTGCAACATATCGAGCGCGGCTTGCGCCTTGTCGGACGCAGCCTTGGCGGCAGCGGCCGCCTGACGCGCCTGTTCAACCAGTTCGGCTGGAGAATTGGCCATGGATAGCCCCCTTAGGACTTGGGCTGGAACATCGGGTGGACGAGCGCACCGTCTTTCGACAGCAGCGTGGCTTTCACCAGTTCGTCATCCCAGTTGACGCTGAGCTTTTTCTCTTTCTTGTCGATCATCGTCTCGAGGAACGCGACAAGGTTCTTGGAATAGAGGCCCGAGGCGGTCTGCGGCAGGCGCATCGCCAGATTGCCCCAGCCGACGATTTTCACGCCATTGTCGGATGTGACGACCTCACCCTTGCGGGCAAGCTCGCAATTGCCGCCGCGCTCCACCGCCAGATCGAC
Organism: Beijerinckiaceae bacterium; assembly: GCA_035436995.1. Taxonomy (GTDB): domain Bacteria; phylum Pseudomonadota; class Alphaproteobacteria; order Rhizobiales; family Beijerinckiaceae; genus JAIUNP01. The sequence continues at coordinate 6,684 of DAOMXG010000060.1, read as the reverse complement.
GACGACCGAGCCCGGACGCATCGATGCCACCATTTCCTTGGTGATCAGGCGCGGCGCTGGCCGGCCCGGAATCAGGGCGGTGGTGATGACGACATCCTGCTTGGCAATGTGGCTGGCCGTCAATTCCGCCTGCTTGGCCTGGTATTCCTTGCTCATTTCCTTGGCGTAGCCGCCAGCGGTCTGCGCCTGCTTGAACTCCTCATCCTCAACCGCGAGGAACTTGGCGCCGAGCGATTCAACCTGCTCCTTGGTGGCGGGGCGCACGTCGGTCGCCGTCACTACTGCGCCGAGCCGGCGCGCGGTGGCAATCGCCTGCAAGCCGGCGACGCCGACGCCCATGATGAACGCCTTGGCCGCCGGAACCGTGCCGGCTGCGGTCATCATCATCGGAAAGGCCCGGCCATATTCCCCGGCGGCCTCGATCACGGCGCGATAGCCGGCAAGATTGGCCTGCGAGGACAGCACGTCCATGACCTGGGCCCGGGTGATGCGCGGCATCAACTCCATGGCAAAGGCGGCAACACCGGTATCAGCCAATCCCTGGATCGCCTCGGCATTGCCGTAAGGATCCATGGTGGCCAGAGCCAGCGCGCCCTTCCTGATGCCCTTGATCCGCCCCTTGTCCGGCCTGCCGACCGACAACAGGATGTCCGCCTCGGCCAGTGCGGCCTTCATATCCTTGGTGACTTTGGCTCCAGCCCCCTCGAACTCGGCGTCAGGGAAACTCGACGACGCGCCGGCGCCGGCCTGCACCGTCACCTCGGCTCCGAAGCCGATCAGCTTCTTCACGGTCTCCGGGGTGACTGCAACGCGCGGCTCCCCAGACTTGGCCTCATCAAGAACGACTATGCGCATCGTCACTCCTCGCAGATGGAAACGCGAACGGGGCCGCCGGCCCCGCCACGGGTTCAGAGCATCATGGCTGCGACAAACATCAGCACCGCCAGCACCAGAGTCAGCGCCCACGGCACAAGACTTGTCATCGAGCCAGCGAACAGGACAATGAGCAGACTTGCCACCGTCCCCCATTTTGTAAGGGTGACAAACAGGTTGTAGGTCTTTTCGTGTTCGACATAATCATTGTCGACACGGTGCGATCCGTGATGCTCGGCCATGGAAACCCCTCTAGGCGCCAAATTCTGACAACACATTACGCACTAGCCTGCGCCTCGCAATGCCGCAATGGTCGGGTGTGGCAATTTTTCCGCCGTCCACTTGACCGAAATCAGGCAAGGCCCGCGCCCTGCATCGCACTGCCCTGGCGCTGAGCGACATCGGCACTGTCAAAGCCCTCGATCGCCGCATTGAACAGGCGGTAGAAGTTCAGCTCCGCCCTCAGGTGCAGGAACACTCCGCCGAGCCCGATGGCCGCCCGATCCATGAACACGAACTCGCGCGGCACGGTCAGCGCGCCGTGTTTTTTCAGCTCCGAGCGCACCCGCATCGCCTCGCGGCGGCCATACTCGGCCGGACTGACCCCATCGGCAATCGACCGCACCCGATCTTCCAGCAACGGCCCGTAGATGAACCGCGCCCAGATGTTGAGCGTATCGATCAGCGCCGGGTTGAGAGCCTTGAATCCCCAGGTCTCATAGGCATGCACCACCCGGTTGCGGTCACCCGTGCGCAGCCCGTAGTAGAGATCGACCACACCGCCGACGAACCCGGGCGGGAAGATGCGGATGCAGCCATAATCGAGCAGATTGATCCCCCCTGCCCGGCCGCCCTCGTCAAAGACCGTGTAATTGCCCAGATGCGGATCGCCATGAATGACGCCGTAGCGGGAAAACGGCAGCCACCAGGCCTTGAACATCGCCGTCGCCAGCCGGTTGCGGCTTTCAAGATCGTCCTGCCGGTGGTCGAGCAGTTTGCTGCCATCGAGCCAGCCGAGCGTGATCAACCGCCGTGTTGACAACCCGTCGAACACCTCGGGCACGCGCACCAGTGGCTCGTCCGCCAGCACCCGCTTGTAAAGCCGCGCATGGCCGGCCTCACGCACATAGTCGAGCTCCTCGCGCACCCGCTCGGCGATCTCCTCGGCGGCCTGCGAGGTATCGATCACGCCATCCATGCGCCGATGCACGGCAAACAACAGGCGAAGCTGGGCCAGATCCGCCTCCACCACCGAGGCCATGTCCGGGTATTGCAGCTTGCAGGCCAGCGCCTGCCCGTCGAGCGAAACCGCCCGGTGCACCTGCCCCAGCGAAGCTGCCGCAGCCGCGTCCTTTTCGAAACTCTGGAACCGCGCCTGCCAGTCGGGCCCGAGTTCGCTGGCCATGCGCCGCTTGACGAACACCCAGCCCATCGGCGGGGCCTGGGATTGCAGCTTCTGCAGTTCGGCTGCGTAATCAGCGGGAAGCAGATCCGGGATCGTGGCCATCAATTGCGCCACCTTGACCAGCGGTCCCTTCAACCGGCCGAGCGCTCCGGCGAGGGCTGCGGCATCGCCCGTTCCCGATCCACCGAACAGCCGCGTGCCTGCCACCCGCGCCGCCGCACCGCCGACATGCATGCCGACCCGCGCATACCGGGTGGCTCGCGCCGAAAGCCGGTTCTTTTCGTCATCATCCGAAGCGCTCATCAGGCATAAATAGGCATGCGCGAGCTTTCCCGCCAGCCCGGGTCCGGACAGGGAAACCGGCGCAGTCGGGCAGGTCTCAGGACGTCAGGCCGAGCCCGGCAACGATGGCAACGGCCAGCTCCTCATCGGACAGATTGGTCGCATCGATGAGATCATAGATATGCAGAACGCCGTCGCTGCCCGCCTCCTCAAGGTAGAATTCCTCGCGGTTGGCGCCGACGCCGACGATCTTCTTGCCCAGCGCATGGGCCGCGCCGATCTCGAACATCAGATGCGGCGCGGCCCGCTCATCCTTCGGTTCGATGAACACCACCCCGGCGGCGGTGCGGATATCGGCAACCACCTCGTCATCCCACTCCGCATCCGGCTCCCAGATCGGCTGGATCGGCACATCGGCATCAAAGCCCATGCCGGACAGCGCGGCGCTGACCCGTCTGGCTAGCGCCATGCCGCCCTGGCGCGAATAGGAAATGAAGATGTGCTTCTTTGCGTCCGTCATGACCGGGGTCCGTTGTCGGTAATCCGGCGGCTGTCTAGCGGCTTGGCGCAGGAAAATCCATGCCACGATTTGCCTCAACTGGCCCGCGGGCGCTGATGCCCTGTCAGGCAGGCACCATCGCCGGCTGAGTGGCCATGCTTTTGCCCGAAAATCCTGTCGGAAATGGCAAGCCGACCTGAGCCGAGACCTTCCATGCCAATCCGACTTGCCATCCTTGCCACACTTGGCCTAGCGCTGCTTGCGGCCTGGCCAGCCGTGGCCGAACCGCCGCCTTCTGCCGGGCGGGCCGCCTGTGTGCATGCGGCCCCAACCTGCACCAGTTGGCAGGCCCGGCTCGTCGCCGCCGCCTCCGCACAGGTCGGGGTGACCCGGCTCTACGATCCGGCCTATGCCCGCATCGGCTTTCCCAACGGCGATGTGCCCCGCGAGCGAGGCGTGTGCACGGATGTGATCATCCGCGCCTACCGCGATGCCTTCGGCCTCGACCTGCAGACGCTGGTCAATGCCGACATGAAACGCGCATTTTCAGCCTATCCGCGCCGCTGGGGCCTTGCGCGCCCTGACACCAACATCGACCATCGGAGGGTCGGCAATCTGCAGGTCTATTTCAGCCGGCACGGCCAGCGCCTGCCGCCCAGCCGCAATCCGGACGATTTCAAGCCCGGCGACATCATCAGCCAGATGCTGCCCGGCAATCTGCCCCATATCGCCGTAGTCAGCGCACGCCGTGGCGCGTCCGGGGCGCCGGAAGTCATCCACAACATCGGCGCAGGAGTCCGCAGCGAGGACACGCTGTTTGCCTATCCGATCACCGGCCACTACCGGTTTGCGCCAGCAGCGGACCGGCGATAGGCCGCCTCAGGGCATTCCCTCCAATTCGCCGATCATGCCTTCGATCATCGTCAGGCCGATCTGCCAGAACCTGGGATCACGCGCATCGAGCCCGAACGGAGCGAGCAACTCGGAATGATGTTTGGTGCCCCCTGCCGAGAGCAGCGCGAAGTAGTTCTCGACAAACCTTGGATCGGCCTTCTGGTAGACGCCATAGAGCGAATTCACCAGGCAGTCGCCGAAAGCGTAGGCATAGACATAGAACGGCGAATGGATGAAATGCGGGATATAGGCCCAGTAGACCTCATACCCGTCTGACAGCCGGATGGACGGACCGAGGCTGTCGCCCTGCACGCTCATCCAGATGTCGTTGATCGCCTCGGCGGTCAGTTCGCCTTCCTTGCGGGCCAGATGCACCTTGCGCTCGAACGAATAGAACGCGATCTGCCGCACCACGGTGTTGATCATATCCTCCACCTTGCCGGCCAGCAGTGCCTTCTTCTGCCGCTGGTCGGCGGTCGCGGCCAGCACCTTGCGGAAGGTCAGCATCTCGCCGAACACGCTGGCGGTTTCGGCCAGCGTCAGCGGGGTCGGCGCCATCAGCGCGCCGTTGGGCGCCGCCAGCACCTGATGCACACCGTGGCCCAACTCATGGGCCAGCGTCATCACATCACGCGGCTTGCCCTGATAGTTGACCAGTACATAGGGGTGCGATGACGGCACGGTGGGATGGGCAAAGGCGCCCGGCGCCTTGCCCGGCCGCACCGGCGCGTCGATCCAGCCCTCATCGAAGAAGCGCCGGGCGATCCTGGCCATTTCCGGGGCAAAGCTGCTGTAGGCATCGAGTACCGTGTCGCGCGCTTCGCCCCAGGAAATCGCCCGCTGCTCCACCTTCGGCAACGGTGCATTGCGATCCCAGAACTCCAGCTTGTCCTTGCCGAACCACCTTGCCTTGAGCGCGTAATAGCGATGCGACAGCCGCGGATAGGCCGCCTGCACCGCCTCGACCAGAGCATCGACCACCTCCGGCTCGACCCGGTTGGCGAGATGGCGCGACTCCGCCACATCGGCAAAGCCGCGCCAGCGATCACCGATCTCCTTGTCCTTGGCCAGGGTGTTGGTGATCAGCGTGAAGGTTCTCAGGTTTTCCTTGAAGGTCGCCGACAAGGCGCCCGCAGCGGCCTTGCGCTTCTTCTCGTCGGGATCCTGCATGAAATTGAGCGTCGGCTCGAGCGTCAGCTCCTTGCCGTCGATCTTGAAACGCAGGGATGCGATGGTCTCGTCGAACAGGCGGTTCCAGGCCGCGCGACCGGTGACCGATTTTTCGTGGAACAACTGCTCCAGCCGGTCGTCGAGCTGATAGGGCTTTTCCTTGGCGATATCCTCAAGCCAGGGCCGATAGTGATCGAGCGGCGCCGTCCTGATCAGCCGGGCGAACAGGGCATCATCCAGCCGGTTGAGTTCAAGCTGGAAGAAGATCAGGTCGGAACTTGCCGCCGTCACCTTCTCCTGGGCATCGCCATAGAGCTTGCCGCGCTTGGGATCGGTGGTGTCTCCCGCATAGACGAGACCGGCATAGGAAATCACCCGGCCAAGCCTGTCCTCGATCGCCTCATAGGCCTGGATCGCCGCGAACAGCGCGGCCGCGCCGTCCGGTCCGGCAGCAACGTCCGCAACCTTGCCACGATACTGATTGGCAAAATCCCGGCACAAACCCTCCAGCCGGGCCAGATCATCGCGGTAGGCTGCCGAATCCATTCCCGGGTAGAGATCGTCGAGCTGCCATTCTGGCAGCGCCTCGCTCGCCGTGCTGGCGCCGCTGCGCCGCGGCTGGAAGGTTGGCAGGGTGGGGCCGTTCATGCGTGCGGTCTCCGGAGCGAATCTGTCACGCTCAATATCGGGCAATCGCCGGTTGTTTCAACCAACGATGCGGTGATGTCGTCATGCGGGCGGCAGACGCGGATCGAGCGCATCGCGCACGCCGTCCCCGATGATCGTCAGCGCCAGCACGCTGAGAAAGATGGCGAGCCCCGGAACCAGCATCAGATGGTCGGCAACCCCGATATAGCTGCGCCCCGCTGCCAGCATCGCGCCCCATTCCGGTGCCGGCGGCTGGGCCCCGAGCCCCAGAAACGACAATCCGGCCGCTGTCAGGATCGCAGTGCCGGCGCGTAACCAGAAATAGGCCAGAACACCGCCAACCGCGCCGGGCAGGACATGACGAACGGCAATGTCGACGGGCAGGACGCCGAGCAGGCGGGCCGCTTCCACATGGCCGGCCTCCAACTGGGTCAGCGTCGCAGCGCGCGCCAGTCGCGCAAAAACCGGCACGGACGCGATTGCGACCGCCCAGCCGACATTGGCCAGCCCAGGCCCGAGCAGCGCGACGATCGCCAGCGCCAGCAGCAGCCCGGGAAAGGCCAGCAGCACATCGCAGAACCGCATCGCCAGCCGGTCGAGCCAGCCGCCCGCCATGCCGGAGGCGATCCCGAATGCCGTCCCAAGGACTGCCCCGCCCGCAGCGGCGACCAGCCCGATCCCCAACGACAGCGGCGCTCCATGAATGAGCCGGGTGGCAAGATCGCGGCCAAATTCATCGGTGCCGAGCCAGTGATCCCGGCTTGGCCCCTCCAGCAGGCGTGCATAATTGGCCGCAGCCGGGTCCAGTGGCATGATCCACGGAGCCAGCAGCCCGCAAGCTAGAACCGCCAGCAGGAACCCGGCCGCCCACAGCACTGGCGGCTGCCCCACCAGCCGCCGCCATGGCGAGCCG
>DAOMXG010000059.1:1643-12530 GCA_035436995.1 Beijerinckiaceae bacterium | reverse complement strand
TGTGCCGCGGATCGAGCCGCGTCCCGGCGGCCAGCACCTCGGCCCCGAGTTTGAAGTCCTCGCCGGCGAAGCGGCGGTTGGCGCCCTGCTTGAGGCCAGGAGGCAGCGTCACTCGCCCGCCATCTTCCTGCACATCTTCCTGCATGAACACCGTGTCGGCGCCCTCCGGCATCGGAGCGCCGGTGAAGATCCGCGCTGCCGTTCCCGGCGTAAGCGGAGCCAGGGTACGACAGCCTGCGGCAATGCGCGCGCTGACCGGCAGCGTCGTCACGCCCTCCGCCGCAAGATCGGCATGACGGACGGCATAGCCATCCACCGCCGAATTGTCGAAGGACGGCACCGCCACACTCGCAGTCACGGGTTCGGCAAGGATGCGCCCGCAGGCTTCGGCCGAGCCCACGCGGTCCTCGCCGGCCACGGGCTGGATCCGTTCCCCGATCAGCGCGATCGCCTCGTCGACGGTCATCAGCGGGCCGCCGAAAGCAAAACAATCGTCACTGAGTTGCGCCATCACCCAAGCTCCGCAAACACCGATCCGGCCGGTTCGGACAGGGATAGCACCGCCTCGGCCAGCCCCGTCAGGTCATCGATATGATAGACCGTTCGCCCAGCCTCCGGCAGCGGACAATCGGCCGCGACCGCGCGGATGCTGGCGTCTCCGGGGTGCAGCATCGGCTTGCCGTTCGCCACCCTGTAGACCTCGATCTTGGGGTGGGGATAGCGCTTGAACCCTTCCACCAGCACGAGATCGACCGGATTGAGCTTGCCGAGCAGGCGCGGCAACGACCACTCCGCCTCGCCGTTGAGTTCATGCATCAGCGCGAACCGGCGCCCGGACGAGACCAGGACTTCGGTAGCGCCTGCCGTCCGGTGCATATGCGAATCCTTGCCCGGCACATCGACATCAAAGCCATGATGGGCGTGCTTGAGGGTCGAGACGGTCAATCCGCGCGCCCTGAGTTCCGGAATGAGCTTGACGATCAGGCTGGTCTTGCCCGCCCCGCTCCAGCCGGTGATGCCGATGATCTTCACTGCCTGGTCCCTGCCATGAAATGCGAAAAGGGCGCAAGTCGCGCCCTTTTGCAAGCCTGTTCGGTCGATGCGACTATTCGGCAGCGGCCGGATGCACGATGGCCTGCCCCTTGGCCTTCAATTCGCGCTCGACCCACAGCGAATGATGCTCCTTGGCCCAGTTCAGATCGACCTCGCCGGTCGTCATCGCTTCCTTGGCGCCTTCCATGCCGACCGAGCCGATGTAGATATGGGCAAGGATGATCGCCACCATCACCATCGCCACGATACCGTGGATCATCGAATGGAACTGGATCTCGGCCACCCCGCCGCCCACTGAATTGGGGAAGATCAGATGCAGGCCGGACAGGCTCATCAGCGCGCCGCCGATGACCACCGACCAGAAGATGCCCTTCTGCCCCGCATTGAAGCGCTCCGCCGGCGGGTGGTCCCCCTTCGAGAACAGCCCGCCGAAATGGCTCAGCCAGACCAGATCGCGTGAATGCGGCAGGTTATCCTTGACCCAGATCAGGAAGGTCAGCACCACGCCGACCATGAAGGCAAAGCCGACGTAATTGTGCAGCATCTTGCCGAATTCGCTCAGTGTCGTGAACGCTTCCGGCCCGACGATCGGCAACACGATGGAGCGCCCGAAGGTCACGTTGAGACCGGTAAGGCCCAGGATGATGAAGCTCGACGCCGTCAGCCAGTGAACGAACCGGTCAATGGCTCCGAACCGCTCGATGAACTGGCCCGACGGGCCCGAATCAATGCGGATGCGACCGCGGATAGCGTAGAACAGCACCAGCAGCGCCAGCATGCCGAGGATCAGCAGCGCGCCGAGCATCGGCAGCGTCGACCGCTTGAAATCCTGCCAGCTCCGCCCGTCCGGCTGGATCAGCGTCGCCGCCTTGGCATCGGGGATGGAAATGCGGCCGGAAATCGCATCGCCGCCCTTCAGCGCCTTGAGCAACTCCGCTTCCTTCAGCGATTGCGCCGTCGGATTGATCTGCTGGCCCTGTTGGGCCGAAGCCGGCACGGCCGAGACAAGCAGCGGAAAGACCAGCGCTGCCAGCAGCGCCAGCCAACGGAAAGGATGTGTCATGTTCGAGACCAAGTGTGCCTCCCGGAATGCATGAGGGCGACCGGGCCGGACCCGGTGCCCAATCGATAAATCACAGCGCGACGGTTTCCTTGTAGGCGACCTGCCAGCCCCAGGCGCCGGAGCCATAGCCGCGCTTGGCGACCCGCTCCTTGTAGATCTGGGCGATGATGTCGCCATCACCGGCCAGCAGCGCCTTGGTCGAGCACATCTCGGCGCACAGCGGCAATTTGCCCTCGGCGAGACGGTTGCGGCCATACTTTTCATATTCCGCCTTGGTCCGGTCGTCTTCCGGCCCGCCGGCACAATAGGTGCACTTGTCCATCTTGCCGCGCGAGCCGAAGTTGCCGACCTTCGGATATTGCGGGGCGCCGAACGGGCAGGCGTAGAAGCAGTAGCCGCAGCCGATACACAGGTCCTTGGAATGCAGCACCACGCCATCGGCGGTGGTGTAGAAGCAGTTCACCGGGCAGACGGCGGCGCAGGGCGCATCCGTGCAGTGCATGCAGGCCATCGACACCGAGCGTTCACCCGGCAGGCCGTCATTGAGCGTCACCACGCGCCGGCGGTTGATGCCCCACGGCACCTCGTGCTCGTTCTTGCAGGCGGTGACGCAGGCGTTGCATTCGATGCAGCGATCGGAGTCGCAGAGGAATTTCATCCGGGCCATGTGTGTTCTCCTCAGACCGCCTTGATGTCACAAAGCGTGGCCTTGCCTTCGTGCATGCCGGTGACCGGATCATACCCGTAGGTGGTGACGATGTTCACGCTCTCGCCGAGCACCACCGGGTCGGCACCCTTTGGATACTTCGGTCGCTGATCCTCGCCCTGATACCAGCCGGCGAAGTGGAACGGCATGAACGCCACCCCGCGCCCGACACGCTCGGTAACCAGCGCCTTGACCTTGGCCTTGGCCCCGCCCACCGGGCCGAGCACCCACACCCACTGGCCATCGGAGATGCCACGGGAGCGCGCGTCGTTCGGGTTGATCTCGACGAACATGTCCTGCTGCAGCTCGGCCAGCCACGGATTCGACCGGGTCTCCTCACCGCCGCCCTCGTATTCGACCAGACGGCCGGAGGTGAGGATGATCGGGAACTGCTTGGCAATCCCCTTCTCGACCGCATCCTTCTGGATGGAGAGGCCGATGTTCGGCACGCGGAACTGCTTGCCGTCCGGCCGTGTCGGATACTGGGCCACCAGTTCCGGGCGCGGTGTGTAGATCGGCTCGCGATGCACCGGGATCGGGTCCGGCAGGTTCCACGCATTGGCGCGGGCCTTGCCGTTGCCGTAGGGAATGCAGCCGTGTTCGAGCGCGACACGGATGATGCCGCAGCTGAGGTCCACCGCCCAGCCGACGCCATCGGGGTTGTTGCCGCCGATCTTCAGGATCGTCTCAATCTCGTCCGGCCTGAGGTCGATATCCCAGCCGAGCTTCTTGAGCACGCCGTAGGTGAACTCCGGATAGCCGTCCTTGATCTCGGAGCCGACCGAATAGGAGCCTTCCGACAGCATGTTGATCGTCTTTTTCGATCCGTCCGCCTGTGGTTCCTCATAGGTGACGCCGAAGCGGGCGCGGAACGTGCCGCCGCCGTCCTTCACATGCAGGTTGGTGTTGTAGAGCGTGTGCGTGCCGGGATGCTTGTGCTCGGGCTTGCCCCAGCACGGCCACGGCAGGCCGTAGTAATCGCCCTTGGCCGGACCATCGGCCGCCTTGAGCGACACCACATCGAAGGCGCCCTGGTTGGCCATATGCAGCTTGAGGCGCTCCGGCGACTGTCCGGAATAGCCGGTCGAAAGGCCGCCCTTGTTGATCTCGCGCAGGATATCCTCCGGCACCGGCTGGACGCCGTTGACGGTGATGTTCTTGAACATCTCGGTGGCAAACCCGAGCTTCCTGGCGAAGCGGTAGATGATCTCGTAATCGTTCTTCGATTCGAAGATCGGCTCGACCACCTTCTCGCCCCACTGGATCGAGCGGTTCGAAGCCGTCCGCGAGCCGTCCATCTCGAACGAGGTGCAGGCCGGCAGGATGTAGCTGCCGTTCTTGCGGTTGGACAGCACCGAGAACGTTGTCGGATGCGGATCGACCACCACCAAGAGTTCCAGCGCCTCCAGGCCCTTGGCCGAATCCGGCATGCGCGGGATGGTGTTGCCGCCATGGCCCATGATGAACATCGCTTTCACGTTGTCCTTCTGGTCCACCTGATCCTTCGGCAGCGTCACGGCGTCGAACCAGCGGGTCGACGGGATGCCGGGTGCCTCCATCATCTTCTTGTCGACGAAGCGCGACAGCAGATAATCATACGGCACATCCCAGACGCGGGCCCAATGGCGCCAGGCGCCCTCGGCAAGGCCGTAATAGAGCGGCAGGTTGCCGATATCGAGACCGAGGTCGGTCGCGCCCTGCACGTTGGTGTGGCCGCGGAAGATATTGGCGCCGGTGCCGAACTGGCCGACATTGCCGGTCGCCAGCAGCAAGGTGCAATAGGCGCGGACGTTGGCGGTGCCGACCGTATGCTGCGTGCCGCCCATGCACCAGATGAAGGTCGACGGGCGCTGCTTGGCGAAGGTCTCGGCGACGCGCTTGAGCTGCTCGCCGGGAATGCCGGTGACCTTCTCGACCTCCTCGGGCGTCCACTTCTCGACTTCCTTGCGCACCATTTCCATGCCGTAGACGCGGCTCTGGATGAATCCCTTGTCCTCCCAGCCGTTCTTGAAGATGTGGTGCAGCATGCCCCAGATCACCGGAATGTCGGTGCCGGAGCGGAAGCGCACAAACTCGGTCGAATGCGCCGCCGTGCGGGTGAAGCGCGGATCGAACACGATCACGTTGGCGCGCTGCGTCTCCTTGCCGGTCAGGATGTGCTGCAGCGACACCGGATGCGCTTCGGCCGCATTCGAACCCATGAAGATCACGGTCTTGGCGTTGCGGATGTCGTTGTAGGAATTGGTCTGTGCGCCATAGCCCCAGGTATTGGCGACGCCCGCCACCGTGGTCGAATGACAGATGCGCGCCTGATGATCGACCGAGTTGGTGCCCCAGAACGCCGCGAACTTGCGGAACAGGTAGGCCGCCTCGTTGGTGAACTTGGCCGAGCCGAGCAGATAGACCGAATCCGGCCCGGATTTCTCGCGGATCTCCAGCATCTTGCTGCCGATCTCGTCGATCGCCTGATCCCACGAGATCCGCTGCCACTGGCCGTTGACCAGCTTCATCGGGGTCTTGACGCGCCGCTCTCCCTTGACCAGTTCGCGCGATGCGGCGCCCTTGGCACAATGGGTTCCGCGATTGATCGGGCTGTCCCAGGCCGGCTCCTGACCAACCCAGACCCCGTTCTGAACCTCGGCAATCACCGAACAGCCGACCGAGCAATGCGTGCACATGTTGCGCTTGCGGGTGATGGCGACATCCGCCGCCACCGGACCAGCCTCGGCGCGCTGCACGCCTGCGAAGGTCAGGCTCGACAACGCGGCCAGGCCGCCTGCCGTCAGTCCGGAGTTGCGAAGAAAGGCGCGGCGGTCCATCCCCGCGCCGTTGATGGCGGCAAAGGCGCCCGCCGAGGCGCCGCGCCGAACCTGTCCTGCCTTGCGCTTGATCAGCATGGGAGCGTCCTCAGTAGCGATTGGTGCGGTAGAACGTCTTGACGTGGTCCGTTTCCTTGTAGCGGGCCTTTTTCCGCTCGGCGTCGTTCTCAGCCGCCTGCGCGGGCTGAGCCGCACCGATCACCGTTGTGGCCGCGACGGAAGCCGTGCCGAGACCGGCGCGCAGGAATCCGCGGCGGTTCAGCGTTTCGTCAGCACGCTTTGTGGTCATGTTTCCCCTCCGAATTGGTCCCATGCGCGATCGATGCCGCCACATGGCTATCATCATCCAGCGCGAACGCCTCGCGTTCGAGCCCAATAAAACTCCGCCCGAGCCGACCGACCGCGCGATAGAACCGCGCGGCACCGGCCGCTTCGAGATCAGCAAAGAACCGCTCCGCCCACGGCGCCAGATGGCGGTTGAAGAAGCCTCGTGCGTAACTCTCCGGAACGGCGAAACGCCCCAGCGCCATCCCGGCCATCACTTCGCAAAGAAAGCCGATTCCATCTTCGGGCTCGCCAAGATCGTCACTGCGCTGAAGACCGAGAATCTTCAGATCCTCGCGCACTTTCACCAGCGGCCGCTCATAAAGGAAACCTGTGCGATAATAGGAGGCAAAGGGCACCAGTTCGCCGCGCCCCACACCGACGAAAAGATCGAAATGCTCACGGCCGACCGCCTCGGCCCTGGCCTCGCGCGCTGCTGCGGCCAACGCACCCAGCGCCTCACCGATCGGACCCGGCGCTCCCTGCGGCAGATGCGCGACATCGGCCAGGACAGCATCGCTCGGCACTTTGAGCAGCAGATTGGCGAGCAAGAGATACAATTGTCCGCGCGCCTGATCGACCGGATCGACCGCGTCCGCAGCCGCGTCGACAGGATACAGATCCGGTCGCAGCGTCGTTCTGGGAACTGCCGTGATCGCCTCCACCGCCAGAACCCGCTCGGCAGGAATGCGGCTCCAGTTCGAGACTGACGGCTGGGCAACGCCAAGCGCGCGCGCAAGCGACGAAATCCCGCCCGCAGCCCTGATCGCCTGCTCTAGCCCAGTATCCCGCATGATCTGGCGCTGTCTCCCTGCAGCCTTGTCATGATGTCTGACAAGTTGGCCCATAGTGTCGGGCTATGGGCCGGCCGTCAAGCGCCGGCGTGGCATTCGGGGCAATAATTTCCAGGCCGGGTCGCTGGGAACGGAAACTTTTTCTCAGACAGGTGTGGCAGCGCCGTGGCGGCGGCGGCGAACCGGCTTTGTAGCGGCCTCTTCATCGGGAGCAGGGAGTGAATTCGGGCATTCGCCGGTGATGACCTCGGTCGCCGATTCTGCAGGTGGGGCCGGCAGGTCCCCGGCATCGGCCGGTGCTTGCAGCAGCTTGGCCGCGCCATCATCACCCTGCGCCGATTCCGGCCGATGCCCCTCCCCAAGATCGCTCAGCATGCGAACAATATCGGTTCCCTGCGGCAGTTCGCCAAAGCCAGCCAACGCTCCGGGCGTGTTGAAATCCCACTGGAAATCGGCGGGGCCGATATAATCGCGGATCGCCGGGTCGCTGACCCACATCCGGCGCAAAGCCGCCGTTTTCAGCGCTTCCGGCACGCCTGCCCGGAGAAATGGCCGGATATCGGAATCAGCGACGAGACTGTCGATCGACGGCAGGGAGGCCGGATCGAACGGCTCGCCTGTTTGCGCCGGCTCCTCTTTCGATGGCTGCTCCGCCGCTGCCTCGCCCGGCTTTGCTGCTGGTTCCGGCGGGGCCAGTTTCCGGGCTGACCAGCGACTGAGAAATCCCTCGTTCCGGCTCATGCTTCGGCCTCACCATCGCGATGTCGCTTGCGCTGCCGCTTTACGAAAACCTGCTCGACATGATGCGTATCGACAAAAAGCGCGACTGCGGCGGCCATGTCGGCATCCATCGTCAAGGCACCGACGATATTGCTGCTGTCCTCGGCATGCCCTTCAGCCTCCATCGGGTCAGCCGTGACCGCCACAACCTCGACGCTTGCCTCCGGCTGTCGTTCCCGCAGCACCACCCAGAGCCGCGGTGGCGGCCGCATCAGATTGTCCCGATACTGCGCCGTATCGCTCGAAGCCAGTACGATGTCAGCGGACCCTGCATACAGCCGGACGACCCCGCCCTGATCGAGCAGGATCGTTCCCGGAGCGACGGCGGGCGCATCCGGCAGCACCGCCACCGCTTCCCAGACATGATCGACCCAGGGATGATCGACCGGGCGCCGTTCGGCGACGACGCCGACGCGGATGGTCATCTCCACCATGCTTCAACCGTCCCGTTCGTTGAGTGGCAGCCCCAGGATGAGGTTCTGCGGTTTGATGTTCAGCATACGGTCGGACGTCATTGCCGCAAGCGCAAATCCGGGGCGGCCACGCCGCACCTCGGCAATGCGGCGATCATCGGGCAACCGGAAGCGGTAGAGCGCCAGCACCCGCGCCGCCCAGTCAGGATCGAGCATCTCGCCCCGCCACACGGCATTGCCGATGGCGGTCGCTTCGGCATCGAAGGCTAAAAACCATGCCTGCGGTTCGCCATCGAGCTGCTCGACCGGCTCAAGAACCAGATCGATCCCGCAAAGGTGACGGATGAACACGCGTGCCGCCTCCCCGAGGGCAGCGCGGCCATGGGCGGGATCGAAGAGGTTGAGCACCAGATCATGGGCATCGGAGCGATGGAAATAGCTCGCCGCATTGGAATCGTTCAGCACACTGAGTTCGGTCACTGCCGGCCCGCCCAGCATGGTCAGCAGCGGCGAATGCTTGCGGTTAGCCTCATGGCTGTCGATCACCTCGGCATCGGCAAGCAGCAGCGCTCCCTCGTGAATCGTCACCTTCTGCGGCCTGAAAAGGCATTCTGCCGCGCGCAGCACGAAGGGATCGGCACAACGATCGAAGGCATTGCGCGCCACCACTGCCACGAGTTGCTGCACGAACAGCGCGGGAATGCCAGTCAGCCGGGCACGGAACAGGCCGACATAGGCGTCCTCCAACGTCCTGTGCCGCAACAGATGATCGCGGAAGGTCAGAAACACCCGGATATTGTCACGGGCATCCGCATCGGCGATCGCGTCAAGCGTTGCCGTCGCCACCCTATGCCGCGGCGAGGCCATCAATTCTGCATGCACGCCCCGCTCGACCGGACAGGCTTCGGCCGGCGGCACCAGTTCTGGCCGCGCCAGATAGGCCTTGAGGAAGTCGTCGGTGAGCAGCAGCCCACCGCCGTTCCCGTCGCGGTCCAAGAGATGATGGCCGCTGGCCAGCCAGAAATCGTCACTCATGCGCGCCCCTGAGGGTTGCTTGCGTTGTCGAGAGCCATCAGATCGACCCGTTCCTCAGGTTCCTCGTCGCTCATCTCGAAATGAAAGGCGCGGTTGTGCAAATCGTCTCCTCCCGGCAGCAACGTACGGAAACGCTCGCGGATGTCGCCGTTCTCGTCGCTGCGCCTGACGGCGATCAGCGTCCCGACCGGAGGCTCGGCCAGTTGCTCGGCATAGTCGATTTCCTGCTCGGCCGCCGCCCGCGCCGTTGCCAGATCCGGCGCGCCGAAACGGGCGACAAGCTGGCGTGCCAGCTGGTCCACCGCGCCAGCGCGTTCAGCCGCCGTCGCTTCGCTGACCACCGCCAGCGTCGACCAGCCCAGCGAGGCAATGCCCAGAAGGCCGGAGCGAAACGCCGCCCGTTCCTTGCCGACCAGCCCTTCGAGCGGCTGGTTCCAGAACACGAAGGCGCCCGAAACTGCCCATTCGCCAGGTTCGGCGGAGCGCGTGAAAACGAACGTGTCGGAAGGATCAAGCCTGATGGTACGGATCAGCTTCATGCGCGCGGCGCTCCGGTGGCCGGATCGAACCAGGCAGACGCCGCCAATGCCGGCAGGAAGTCCTGCCGCTGTGCAGCCCTTCCGCCGCCGGGATGGGTGATCAGATCGCCGTTGCGATCGATGCCGCGCATCCCGGTGCCCGGCGGCTTCGGCAACCGGTCGAGATAGCGACGGCCAATCTCCTTGAAACCTGCCTCCTGCCATTCGTCGAGTTCAACCATCAGATGCCGGCAGAACCGGGCAGCGAAGCCACGCGGATCGATGTCGCGATAGCCGGCCTCTTCCAGCGAGGTCACTGATGGGTCAAGCGCGAATCCCAGTTCCTGAAACGAGCCGGTGCGGATCATCGCCGAAAACACCAGCCAATCGGGAAGCGCGTTCTCGTCGATCCCTTCCGGCCAGCCTCGTTAACCTTGACGGCCGCCCGGTCTCCCCTGCCATCCTGAAACGCGATCCTCGCCCCGCCAATCAGGCCATTGTCGAAAACCAGCCCGTCCGGATAGGAAAATTCCACCACGCGTTCCGGCGGGCAATCGGCAAGGATGGTGGCAGCAAGCGCATTCATCCCGACGAAGAGGGCCCGACGCGCCGCCGCCAGCGGCATGTCCGGCTCCAGGACGACGGCAAACTCGATCGGATCGAACCGGCCGACATGGAACACCGTCCCCGCGCCGCTTTCGGCCGCCCGCGCCATCGCCACGCTGAAGGCATCTTCATGCTCGCGCAGGCGCACCGGCTCGAACAGCGGCGGGAAGCGCTCATCCCACACATCTGCTGCAACCTTGCGGCCCATTGTTTCCTCCCGCTCACAATAATGCTTCCAGCCGGCGGCCTAATCTCGTTATGTGTGAGCGGGATCGGTCAAATCAAGACGTTTCGGGAGTGTCAATGCCCCTGCCGCACCACGCCATCATTCTGTGCTCCTGCGCCGGTCGCCAGCCGCGCGATGTCGAGCACCTGTCGCGATCGCTGCCGGGCAGCGACATCGTGGAATTGCGTGACCCTGTCGGCAGCGATCGCGACCGTCTGCTTCGCCTGGCCAGATCCGTCAGCAGTCTGACGATTGCCTGCTCCTGCCAGAGCGCGGCGATCGAGGATGCGCTCGAGGAGGCCGGGATCGACGTGCCGGTTACCTTCGCCAATCTCAATGAACCGGCCGCCTTCAGCGACGAAGCGGCGGCAGCGACCCCGAAGATGGCCGCATTGCTGGCGCTGGCCGGCGCTCCGGCGCCGCCCTTCGGGTTGTATTCCATGGAAAGCCAGGGCATCACCGTGGTCTACGGCAGCGATGAGACGGCGCTTGAGGTCGCCCGCCGGCTTGCCGACGATCTCGACCTGACAATCCTGCTGGCGGGGACCCC
>DAOMXG010000059.1:0-1633 GCA_035436995.1 Beijerinckiaceae bacterium | reverse complement strand
TGCCGCCGCGCGGAGCGGAATATCCGGTTTATTCGGGCATTATCCGCTCGGCAAAGGGACGGCTGGGCGCGTTCGAACTGACGGTGGATTCCTTCGCACCGCCCGTGCAGGGCATGCGCGGACCGATGCGCTTTGGCCCGCCACGCAATGGAGCCAGTTCGACCTGTGATCTGATCCTGGATGTCAGCGGACGGATGCCGCTGTTTTCCGCCCATGAACTCCGGCCCGGCTATCTGCGCGCTTCGCCCGGGGATCGCGCGGCGATCGAGCGGCTGATCGCCGAGGCGCGCGATCTCGTCGGCACTTTCGACAAGCCGCGTTATGTCGCTTTCAAGCCGGAACTCTGCGCCCATTCCCGCTCCCGCATCACCGGCTGCACCCGCTGCCTTGACATCTGCCCGACCGGAGCGATCACGCCTGACGGCGATTCCGTCGCCATTGACCCCGGCATTTGCGGCGGATGTGGCGGATGCAGCGCCCTCTGCCCGACGGGGGCTGCCTCCTATGCGCTGCCCGCTCCGGATCACGCCATCGCTTCGCTGCGCACGCTGCTGACCAGCTATTTTGCGGCCGGAGGCCAGGATCCCGTCGTGCTGGTCCATGATCACGAGCATGGCGAGGAGATGATCCATCTGCTTGCTCATGCCGGCGCCGGCCTGCCGGCCCGGGTCCTGCCGCTGGCGGTCAACGAGGTGACGGCCCTGGGCCTTGAGGCGATCGCGGCTGCCTTTGCCTATGGCGCGACAGCCTTGCGGGTTCTGGCGCGCGCCCGCCCTCGGCATGATGATGCTCCGCTCAGGGCGACGCTCACGATGGCCGGTACGATTTTGTCCGGTCTCGGCTTTTCCGACGATGCTGCATCGGTGATCGCTACCGACGATGCCGATACACTCGGCGCGGCGCTGCGGGCCATCGGCAACGGCGCTGCTGCAATCCGGCGCGCGAGCTTCCTGCCGGCCGGGACCAAGCGCCAGTTGCAATGGCTCGCCTTGCGTGAACTGCATGCCATCGCACCAGCACCGAAACGATCCATCGCCTTGCCCGCCGGCGCTCCGATGGGGCGGGTGACTGTGGCCAGCGATGACTGCACCCTGTGTCTGGCCTGCGTTTCCGCCTGTCCGGCAGAAGCCTTGCGCTCGAATCCCGAACGGCCGGAACTGAAATTCAGCGAGGACCTCTGCGTTCAATGCGGACTTTGCGCCGCCACCTGCCCGGAGAAGGTCATTTCGCTGGAACCGCGCCTCGATTTTGACGCCATCGATGCCGGCCCGATTGTGCTCAAGCAGGAAGATCCGCACGCCTGCGAACGCTGCGGCAAGCTGTTTGGCACACGATCGACCATTGCCCGGATTCGCGACAAACTCGCGGCCAGTCACTGGATGTTTACCGGCGCTCACGCCGACCGCATGAAACTGATCGGTCTGTGCGAGGATTGCCGGGTCATCGCCGCGACAGAGGCGGCGATCGACCCCTACGCGGGCGCACCACGCCCCAAGCCCCGCACTGCTGAAGACTATCGCCGCGTCTCCGAGGGCATCGACCTCGATCCGCAAGGCAAGAAGGACACAGGTGTGTAGGGCATTTTCAAGCGAAGTGGATTCCGGTTCGCGTTAAGAAAATGCGAAAAAACAAA
>DAOMXG010000058.1:0-12634 GCA_035436995.1 Beijerinckiaceae bacterium | reverse complement strand
CGGCCCGGGCGGCCGGGTGCTGCGATGTGGTCGGCAGCTTCGATCGCCGGGCGCTGCTGGCCCTGCTGGCGGAACCGGCACCGATCAGCGAGGTTGCCGCATGAGCAACGCTGCGGTGAACCGACCTCGCCCGCCTGCTCCCGGTGATCGGGCTCAGGTTGTCACGTTGAGGCTCGATGGACAGCTGATCGGTCTGCCGATCGAGCAGGTGCTCGATGTCTTTCAGGTTGTGGAGCCGCAGCCGGTCCCGCTGACCGCTCCTTCGGTCGTCGGTCTGGTCAATCTGCGCGGACGCATCCTGCCGGTACTGTCGCTTGCCGGCCTGCTGGGCCTGCCGAAGAAGCTGCCCGGCAAGACGCGCATGGCCGTCGGCGTGCCATGGCGCGGAGAGATCTATGGCGTCGAGATCGACGATATTGGCGACGTGATCGAGGTTTCGCTGGCGGCCAGCGAACCTTTGCCAGCCCACCTTGGTGAGACCTGGGCGCGGGCTGCCCGCTGCGTGCACAAGCTCGAACGCGGGCTGATGATCGAACTTGATCTTGTTGCCTTGCTTGAACAGCCGCTGACTGTCGCGGCCTGAAACGGAGACTGTATCATGACCTATTGTCTTGTCGTCGATGACTCGAGTGTGATCCGCAAGGTCGCCCGGCGCATCCTGGAGGGCCTGTCGTTCGAGGTGAGCGAAGCCGAGGATGGCCAGCAGGCGCTCGACGCCTGCCTCCACCGGATGCCGGATGCCATCCTGCTCGACTGGAGCATGCCTGAGATGGACGGCTATCAGGTGTTGCAGCGGTTGCGCGAACTTGACCACGGCAAGCGGCCGAAGGTGGTGTTCTGCACCACGGTCAATGATGTCTCGATGATCGCCAAGGCCATTCATCTCGGCGCCGACGATTATGTGATGAAGCCGTTCGACCGGCATATCCTGACAGCGAAATTCGGCCAGGTCGGACTGGCCTGAGCCTGACGGTCCCGCCGCATCCATGGGCGGCCCTTCGTTCGACGCGGTACAGCCGCGCATCCGGGTCGCCCTCGTGGACGATCAGGTGGTGGTGCGCGGCCTTTTTTCGCGCTGGCTGGCCGAGGTCGAGGATTTCGAGATCGTCGGCGTGCATCGCGACGGCGCACAGGCCGTGCGGCAGATCGGTCTTGCGCGGCCCGATGTCGTTGTCCTCGACATTGAAATGCCGGAGATGGACGGCCTGACCGCGTTGCCCCTGTTGCTGGAGGCTTCGCCCGACAGTCGCGTGCTGATCGTCTCCGGGCTCAGTCTGCGCGGCGCCGATATCACACTGCGCTGCATGTTGCGGGGCGCTACGGACTTTCTGCCCAAGCCGGGCAGCATGCGCGAGGTCACGACCTCCGAAGAGTTTCGATCCGATCTCATCGCACGTATCCGGGCGATCGGTCGCCAGCGCCGGGCGGTTCCGCCCGTGACAATGCCTCGATTGCCGCCGGCAGCCCTGCCGGCAGCAGCGGGGGGAAGAACCCTCTCTGGTCCGGACCTGCTGATCGTCGGAGCGTCCACCGGAGGACCGGCTGCCGTCACGCATTTGCTCAATGGTCTCAAGCCGGTGCTGCATCGGCTGGCGGTTGTCGTGGTCCAGCATATGCCGCAGCCGTTCACCCTGCTGTTCGCCGACCACCTCAGGCGTCATTCCGGCCTTGAGGCTGTCGAAATCGGTGGCGGAGAAATCTTGCGACGGGGTTGCGTCCATGTCTGCCGAGGTGGCCAGTCGCTGCGGATCGTACGTAGCGCGGAAGGCCTCGGCGTGGTGCGTGATCTGTTGCCGGAGGCAGAGTGCCGCGGAATCCCCTCGATCGATCTGGTCATGACCAGCGCGGCGCGGGCCTGCGGGGCCGGTGTGGCCGGTGTGATCCTGACCGGAATGGGCGACGATGGCGCTGTCGGCGCACGGGCCATTGCCGCGGCGGGAGGGGTGGTTCTTGCGCAGGACGAAGCCAGCAGCATTGTCTGGAGCATGCCGGCTGCAGCGATCGAAACGGGACTTGTGCAGGCGGTCGCACCTGTCGGCGATCTGGCGGTGATGCTGGTGGCCATGGCCACGCCGCGGTCCGCCTGACGCACTTTTTCGGGGGTGACGCCATTCCCCTGGCGAATGGTCACAACCAAAGCAAAAGGCCCGCGTTTCAGCGCGGGCCAGTTGTGGGGAGATGGAGCTTCGTAAAAAAGCCGGTCAGGCCGGGATGCGCTCGTCGGTGTCGAGCGGTTCGCGCAGCACATAGCCGCGGCCCCAGACTGTTTCGATGTAATTGCGGCCTTCGGAGGCGTTGGCGAGCTTCTTGCGCAGCTTGCAGATGAAGACGTCGATGATCTTCAGTTCCGGCTCGTCCATGCCACCGTAGAGGTGGTTCAGGAACATTTCCTTGGTCAGCGTGGTGCCGCGACGCAGGGAAAGCAGCTCCAGCATCTGGTATTCCTTGCCGGTGAGGTGCACCCGGTTGCCGGAGACCTCAACGGTTTTCTGATCGAGATTGACGATCAGATCGCCGGTCTGGATCACCGACTGGGCATGGCCCTTGGAGCGGCGGACAATCGCGTGGATGCGAGCGACCAGCTCATCCTTATGGAAAGGTTTGGTGAGATAGTCGTCGGCGCCGAAGCCGAGGCCCTTCACCTTGTCCTCGATGCCGGCCAGACCCGACAGGATCAGGATCGGCGTTTTGACCTTGGCCACCCGCAGGCTGCGCAGAACCTCGTAGCCCGACATGTCAGGCAGGTTCAGATCGAGCAGGATGATGTCGTAGTCATAGAGTTTGCCAAGATCCACACCCTCCTCGCCGAGGTCGGTGGTGTAGATGTTGAAATTTTCAGACTTGAGCATCAGTTCGATGCTCTGCGCCGTGGCGCTGTCGTCTTCGATCAGGAGAACACGCATTCGTCAGGTCCCCAAGCCATAGTTATCCGAACCCCGCCCAATCACGCCCGGAACGCCACTGCTGTCCGCCGCGATTCGACAAAATTCACCTTCGTGAAGCTCGCGGGATCAAGTCTTACCGACAAGTGGTTAACAAAAGCTGATTCCTGTTGGCAAGCGGTAACCGTTGTGAGTCGTAAAACAGCCTGTAAGTGGCCATAGAGCTTTGATTTTTTAGGAGAAAAACAATTAATGCAGCACATTAAGAAAAGTCATTAAGCGACTCTTTCGACTCATCGGTTTGGGTCTTGCAGGCCGGCAACCGGTTCAAAACGGGACCAGACCGGGCCGTCGCGTCAACCTTGGCCGGTTGCCAAATCCTTTCGCGAAAAGGTCAAGAACGGGTTAAATTGACCGCGAATCAACGCGAGAGACGGGTCGTGACGGCTGCGACGCTTCTTAGTCTCGTCGAGGATGAACAGCCCTATCTGGTGTTCGGTCGCGTTCAAGGCGTGCGGGGTCTGCTGGTCGAGATCGGTGGTCCCCTGTCCCATATGGACATCGGCGCCCGCGTCGTGATCGAAACCGGAGAGGCGGCCTCGATCGGTTGCGAGGTCATCGGCTTCGATCGCGATGCTGCGCTGGCCATGCCGTTCGGTCATCTGGCCGGCGTCAGACGGGGCTGCCGTGCGCTGCTGCAATCACGAAGAGGCGGGATTCGCCCGTCCGGCGCCTGGCTGGGCCGGGTTATCGATGCGTTCGGCGAGCCGCTGGATGGCGGTCCGCTGCTGACGCCGGGACCGCGAAGCTATCCCTTCCGGGCTCAACCGCCGGCGGCCCATCGCCGGCGCCGTCTGGGCGAGCCGCTCGATCTTGGCATCCGGGCCCTCAACAGTTTTCTGACCATGCGCGCGGGCCAGCGCGTCGGGCTGTTTGCCGGGTCCGGCGTCGGCAAGTCGGTGTTGATGTCGATGCTGGCGCGCAATGCCAGGGCCGATGTGTTCGTCATCGGGCTGATCGGCGAGCGTGGTCGCGAAGTCGTCGAGTTCATACAGGACGATCTCGGCGACGAAGGCTTGCGGCGTGCCGTGGTCGTGGTGGCGACCTCCGATGAATCGGCACTGACCCGCCGCCAGGCTGCTTATACGACCATGAGTGTCGCCGAATATTTCCGGGATCAGGGGCAGTCGGTTGTGCTGATGATGGACAGCGTGACCCGCTTTGCCATGGCCCAGCGCGATATCGGGCTGGCGCTGGGGGAACCCCCGACGACCAAGGGCTATACGCCGACGGTGTTTGCCGAGCTGCCCAGCCTGCTGGAGCGGGCAGGGCCAGGCGAGGGGGCGGGCACGATCACCGCCTTTTTTACCGTTCTGGTTGATGGGGACGATCACAATGAACCGGTCGCGGATGCGGCACGCGGCATTCTCGACGGTCATGTCGTGCTGGATCGGGCAATCGCCCAGCGCGGCCGCTTTCCGGCGATCAATATCCTGAAATCGGTGTCACGAACCATGCCGGGCGTGGCCGATCCCGTGTTTGTGCCGACGCTTGCCGAAGCACGGCGCCTGATGGCTACTTATAATGACATGGAAGATCTGATCCGTCTGGGCGCCTACAGGCCTGGAACCAGCCCCGATGTGGACCGGGCAATCCGTGCTCATGAACCTCTCGAAGCTTTTCTTCAACAAGGTAAGGAAGAATCAACCTCCTTGGGCGAGAGTTATCTTCGTCTCGCGGACATTGTTAACGGGCTGGGATAGGGCCTCGATATGGCCAGTCTCGGTGTAGCGTAGAGTAGAGTAAGGGGCCATGAAGTCGCGCGAAGCTTTATTGAAATTCAAACGCTTCCAGGTGGAGGAGCGTCGCCGCCGCGTTTCGCAGATCGAGGCGATGATCGCCGAATTCGGCCGCATGGCCGGCGATCTCGACCGTGAAATCGAAACCGAGGAAAAACGGGCCGGTATCTCTGATCCCGCCCATTTCGCCTATCCGACCTATGCCAAGGCTGCCCGCGCCCGTCGCGACAACCTTCTGCATTCGGCGGGCGAACTCAAGGACCAGCTTGAGGATGCCAAATCGGCCCTCGAAGTGGCCTTCGAGGACCTCAAGAAGGTCGAGGTGCTCGACGATCGCGAACGGGCAGCCGAACGGGCCGAAAACGCCATGCGCCAGCAGATGGAAGCTGATCGGGCCGCAGCCCGGATGCGCTTCGTTGCCGGACGGGCTTGACCCGCCCGGCGTTCTGCCAACAAGGATCCTGCACGGCCGGGCCAAAAGCCCGGCCGTGCTGCGTTTCAGGCAAGGATCGGCACATGCGGTGCCGCAGTCGCCGGCAGCAGGCCGGATAACCTGGGATCCGGAACGATCTCGACCGCCTGCCGGACCAGTTCAAAGCCCGAAGCGCGATAAAACCCCAGGGCATGCGGGGAATCGAACGTGCAGGTGTTGACGCTGGCCCGGCGGGCGCCCGCCTCGGCCATGCGGGCCAGTGCCCAGGCCATCAGGGCACGACCGGCTCCTTTGCCGGTCTCGCCGTCGAACAGGCCAAGAAAAGCAAGATCAGCGACCGGCAGGGCGGCAAGATCAAGTTCCAGCAGGCCGATATCACGATCCCCGCGACAGACGGCAAAGGCCTCGGTCGCCGGTCGGTCGAGCAGTACGGCCAGGGACCCGGGCGCAAACATCAGCCGTGACCACCACAGCCAGCGGGTGCCGAGTGTCGCAAACAGCGAACGATAACGGCCGCTCTGGTCGCCGCGCAGGCGCTCGAGGCGCAGCGGAGCAGGCAGGGGCGGTGGCGCATTGCCGGATGTCAGATCGCGCTCGAGATAGAATTTTATCGTCGCGACATGGCGGCGCGGCAGTGTGGTGATCCCGTCGAGGAGGCATGACAATGTGGTGTCCATAGCCTCCTTCTAGAGTGCTTTGCCGCCGCCGTCACACGTTTACCGCTTGCTTTGCCGATGCGGCTTGTGCAGGAAGCAGCGGGGTTCACGACGGGAAAAAGCTGCGCAGCATGAAGCGGTTGAAAGAGTTCATCTGGCCGATCATCGGCCTTGTCGCTGTCGTGCTTTCGGTGCGCGTGCTCTACCAGAAGCTCTATGACGAGGCGGCGATCAATCCGCGGGTTTCGGCCGCGCTGGAGAAGGCCGGCTGGTGGGATAGCCTCAAGATCATTGCCCGGGTCATCGGCCAAAAGCTGGCAGCGATCCCGCCCGAGGGCTATCTGCTGGCGTTCCTGTCGACGCTTGCCGCCTATGCGGCGCTTGCCTGGTATGACCGCATCGCATTGCTGCACCTGCGCAAGGAAAAGGGCATTTCCTGGCTGTTCATCTCGGCCTGTTCGTTCACCACCTATGCGCTGTCGCACAACATCGGCGCCTCGGTGGTCTCGGGCGGAGCGGTGCGCTACCGTGCCTATACGTCCAAGGGACTGACGGGGGCGGAAGTGGCTGTTCTGGTGGCCCTGTGCTCTTTCACCTTCGCCTATGGAACGCTGATCCTGACCGGGCTGGTGCTGGTTGGGGAGCCGCATATCCTGACCCCGCTGCTCAAATCGCCGATGTTGCGCAATACGCCGGTTGCCGGGTTGAGTCTGACGACGATCCGCATCATCGGCCTGGTCATTCTTGGCCTGTGCGCACTCTATGTGCT
Organism: Beijerinckiaceae bacterium; assembly: GCA_035436995.1. GTDB lineage: Bacteria > Pseudomonadota > Alphaproteobacteria > Rhizobiales > Beijerinckiaceae > JAIUNP01. The sequence continues at coordinate 6,095 of DAOMXG010000058.1, read as the reverse complement.
GTTCTCCTGGATGAAGCTGAAGCCGCTGACGATCCGCGGTTTCACGCTTGAGTATCCGCGAATGGAGGTGGTGGTCCGGCAGTTGATCGCTGCGCCGCTGGAGCTGATCGGGGCGGCGGGAATCATCTATTTCGCTCTCCCCGATGCGAGCAATCCAGGATTTTTCGTGGTGCTGGGGGCGTTCCTTCTGTCCTTTTCGGCCGGATTGCTGGCGCAGGTTCCGGGTGGTGTCGGGGTTATGGAGGCGGTGTTCATTGCCGTGATGCCGGGTGTTCCAGCCTCCAGCGTGTTCGCCGCCCTGCTGGTATGGCGCCTGTTCTATCTGCTGCTGCCGCTGGCGCTATCGATCCCGATCATCCTGGCGTTCGAGGAAAAGCGGATCGTCGAGACCATCCATCACGCCCATGAGCACAAGAACGATCCGCCACCAAAGGGGTAGTCACAGCATCGGCAGGCTCTTCAACCGGATTGAGCTATGGATCTCGGCCTGGCTTAGAACCACGGTTTGCGGCCGGAAGCGCTCGATCACCATGCGCAGATAGGGGCGGATCGCAGCGCTCGCCACCAGCACCGGCATCTGCCCTTCGCGTGCCGCATCCTCCAGCCGGACTTTCAGCACCTGAATGAACTCATGCAGCTTTGACGGGGCGATGGCGAGCTGACGGATTTCGCCTTCGCCGACCAGGGCCGTGGCAAAGGCATCCTCCCAGTGTGCCGACAGCGGCAGGATCGTCAGCGTGGCATCGGCAGAAGCATGCTGGGCGCAGATCTGGCGGGCAAGGCGCGTGCGCACCTGTTCGGCAATGGCGCGCGGATCGCGCAACGAGCCGGCCACTTCGGCGATCGCTTCGATGATGGTGGGCAGATCGCGGATCGAGACGCGCTCGGCCAGCAGCGCCTGCAGGACGCGCTGCAAGGCGGTCGCCGACAACGATTGCGGGATCAGCTCCTTGACAAGATCGGCGTGATCCTTGGGCAATTCACGCAAAAGTTTCTGCGTTTCGGCATGGCTGAGCAGGTCGGGCATGTTGGCGCGGATGATCTCGGTCAGATGCGTGGTGATCACCGAACCGGGATCGACGACAGTCAGCCCGCGAAACTGGGCTTCCTCACGCAAGGGGGCGTCGATCCAGGTCACCTGCATGCCGAATGCCGGCTCCAGCATTGTCTGGCCAGGCAGGTCGATAGCGGCACCGGAAGGGTTCATTGCCATGAACTGACCGGGGAAAACCACGCCTTCGCCCGCCTGAACTTCCTTGAGATAGATGACATAGCGGTTCGGCTCGAGCTGCACGTTGTCAATCATCCGGACGGCAGGCATCAGGAAGCCATGTTCGGTGGCCATTGCGCGCCGCAGCGCCCGGATCTGGCTGGAAAGACGATCCTCGCCATCCGGGCCGCGCGCCAGCGGCAGCAGCCCGTAACCGATCTCGATGCGCAATTCATCCATGCGCAGGGCGGCAGAGGCGTTGTCGCTGTCCTCGGCCGGCGGCGCGGCCTCGGCGGCAGTGCCGGCTTGGGCCTGGCGGTTGACCTGCTCTGCCTTGCGGGCCAGAGCGCCGGCACCAAGCGCCAGCAGCAGGAAGGGCAGCATCGGCATGCCCGGCAGAACCGCGATGACGAGCATGACGGCGGCCGAAAGCCCGAGCGCGCGGGGATAGAAGGTCAGTTGCTTCATCAGCGCCTTGTCCGCGGCGCCGGTAACGCCAGCCTTCGACACCAGAAGGCCGGCAGCAGTTGACACGATCAGGGCGGGGAACTGGCTGACCAGGCCATCGCCAACCGTCAGCAGGGTATAGGAGCGGGCGGCATCGCCGGCGCTCATGCCCTGTTGCAGAATGCCGATGGCCATGCCGCCGAGCACATTGATGAAGGTGATCATGATGCCGGCAATGGCATCGCCGCGCACGAATTTCGAGGCGCCATCCATCGCGCCGAAAAAAGCGCTTTCATCTTCAAGCTCTCTGCGCCGGGTGCGGGCCTGTTCCTGGGTGATCAGCCCGGAAGAAAGATCGGCGTCGATGGCCATCTGCTTGCCCGGCATGGCATCAAGGGTAAACCGCGCCGCAACCTCGGCGATGCGGGTCGAACCCTTGGTGATCACGACGAAATTGACGATCACCAGGATGATGAAAACAATGATGCCAATGGCGAAGTTGCCGCCGATGACAAAGGCCCCGAAGGCTTCGATGACATGACCGGCCGCCCCGCCGCCGGTGTGCCCGTTGGCAAGGATGAGCCGGGTCGAGGCGAGATTGAGCGCCAGCCGCAGCATGGTGACGATCAGCAGGACGGCAGGAAACGAGGTGAATTCCAGCGGGCCCTGAATGAACAGGGCGGTCATCAGGATCAGCACGGAAAAGATGATCGAGACCGCCAGCAGAAGATCAAGCAGCAGCGGCGGCAGCGGAACGATCAGCACGACCAGAATGCCGAGCACGCCGAGCGCCAGGGCCAGATCGCCGCGTGCCAGGACCTTGCCGAGATCGCCGATCCGCGGCAGCGAAATCCGCTGCGGTGAGGAGGTGGTCAGGGGGGCATCCGTCATGGTGCTCGCTCAGTATGCTGATGACTAGAGCATTTTCAAGCGAAGCGGAGTCCGGCTCGCGTGAAGAAAATGCGACAAAACAAGAATCTGGAGCACTTTCAATGAATGTGAATTCACTGAAAGTGCTCTAGGCTGTAACGATGCGCGTGCTGCCGGGCTCCGGAACCAGCAGGCCAGCGGCCTCGTAATCGTTGAGCTTGTTCCTCAGCGTGCGGATCGATATTCCGAGGATCCGCGCCGCATGGGTGCGGTTTCCCAGACAATGGTCGAGCGTGTCGAGGATCAGCGTCTGCTCGACCTCGGCCACCGACCGGCCAACAAGTGCGCGGGTGGCGACCACCGCCCGTTCTGCGGCACGACGGGCGGGGTCGGCATCCGTGGCATAGGCGGCGGTGCCGTCGGGCATGACGATGGCTTCCGCGTCGATCTCGGGGCCTCCGGCAAGCAGCACGGCGCGATGCAAGGCGTTTTCGAGTTCGCGCACATTGCCGCGCCAGGGCGAGGCGAGCAGCAGGCGCTTGGCCGCGCTCGACAGGGTGCGGGGTGGCAGGCCGGCCGCCTCGGCGTAGCGGCGGATGAAATGGCCGGCGAGTTCAAGAATGTCAGCGGGGCGTTCGCGCAGCGGCGGAATACGCAGGTTGACCACATTCAGCCGGTAGTAGAGATCCTCGCGGAACTGGCCGGTGCGCACCGTTTCGGCGAGATTGCGGTTGGATGTCGCCAGCACGCGGATGTCGACCGGAACAGGCTTGCCGCCGCCCAGCCGGTCGATCACCCGCTCCTGGAGGGCGCGCAGGAGTTTTGCCTGCAACTTGAGATCCATTTCCGAGATCTCGTCGAGCAGCAGGGTGCCACCGGAGGCTTCCTCGAACTTGCCGACACGGCGGGCAATCGCTCCGGTAAAGGCGCCCTTCTCATGGCCGAACAGTTCGCTTTCCAGCAGGCCTTCGGGGATCGCGGCGCAGTTGACCGAGACAAACGGGCGGCCGGCACGGCGCGAGCGGGCATGGAGAAAGCGGGCCATCACTTCCTTGCCGACGCCGGTTTCGCCGGTAATCAGCACCGACGCATCCGATCGGGCGATCTGGCGGGCAAGTTCGACCACACGGGCCATTGCCGGATCACGGACGATCAACTCGTCGGGATCATGACTGACGGCCTCGATGATGGCGGCAATCAGCTCCGGGTCGGGCGGCAGTGGCACGAATTCGCGGGCGCCGGCGTGGATTGCCGCAACCGCGACGGTGCGGTCGGTGGAAATTCCGCAGGCGACGACCGGGACGTTGAGGTGTTCACGCCTGAGGCTGTCAATCAAACCGCGGATGTCACCGGTGACATCGGCAAAGATCAGATCGGCGCCCCGGCCGGCGCGCAGATGCGTCAATGCCTGCTCGCATCCGTCGACCTGTGCCACCTGGGCGCCGCGATCGCGGGCGATCTTGGCGGCGGTCACCAGTTCACTTCTCAGCATACCAACAATCAGAAGACGCATGGCAGACCTCAACCGGAAGCAAGTTCGGTCATGGTGACGCCGAGGCGATCGTCGACCATCACGATCTCGCCACGTGCAACCAGACGTTCATTGACAAGTATGTCGACCGGTTCGCCGATTTTCCGGTCGAGTTCGAGCACCGCCCCGGGGCCCAGCGCCAGCAGCGCCGCGATGTCGATGTCGGCCCGCCCGACCACGGCCGTGACACGCACGGGCAATTCGGTGAGACGCAGCAGATCGCCAGGCGCGGTGGCTTTGCGGCGATCATGGGTGACGCCGTCCGGAAGTTGGGGTGCGGGAGTGTCTGTCATGAGGCGGCCTCGTCGGTCGGGGATGGAAGGAAGCGTTCGACGATCCCGGTGAAGCGCGCGTCGGTCGCGGCATGGTCGAGCACGACGCCGCCGAGCGACCATTCAATCCGTGCATCGCCGGCGGCGAGTGCCGCGTCCGGCATCAGACGCAGGCGGAAAGGAGCCAGCCTGGCGCGGCAGAGGTCGCCGAGACGGGTTTCAGCCAGCGCCACAAGCTCGGGCGACAGGTGCAAAGAGACCTCGCGCTCGCCCTGCAGGTCGCCGATGAGGCTGATGAAGGCTTCCTCGACTCCGCCAAGAGGATCGAGCAGAAGGGCGCGCGCGGCAAACTTTCGGGCCAGCGCCAGCGCCAGCCGGGTGGCCTCGCCTTCCAGCGCAGCGATCCGTTCGTTGGCCGCCGCTACCACACCTTCCAGGTTTTCGCCGAGCCTGTCGATTGCCTCCGCCAGGCGGGCTTCGATGCCCGCCATTGCGCTGGCAGCCCCGTCGTCATAACCGCGGGCATAGCCGGCTGCTTCGCGGGCGGTGCCCTCATCGACCGGGGCTTCGGCATGGTCCGGCGGCGATGGGGGGGCTGAAAAATCGGCCTCGAAAGGAAAGCGGGGAAGCGCGCTCATTCCACCATCTCCTCGGACGCGCTCTCGGCAATGCGCAGGGAGAGTTCCCCGGCCGCTTCCAGCTCGCGCGCAAAAGCGATCACCTTGAACTGTGCAGCCTGCGCCTCGCGCAGGCGAACGGCGCCAAGGCTGGATATCTGGTCATCCAGCATGCGGGCGGCGCGGGCCGAGAGCTGGTCCATGAAGAAGGATCGCGTTTCAGGCGGCGAAGCCTTCAGCGCAAGCGCCAGGAGGTCCTTGTCGAGGCCCTTCATCAGTGTCTGCATGGTGGCGGGGCCGAGTTTGCGAAAATCCTCGAAGGTGAACATCTGTTCGCGCACGCGGTCGGCGGTGGCAGCATCCGCCCCACGCCAACCGCTGAGCAACTGTTCGGCACGGCGCTTGTCGATGACATTGAAGATGTCGGCTATGCGGGTGGTCGGCTCGGGCGGGGCGTCGCCCGAATGGGGTTCGACCAGATTTGCGGTCAGCGTCGCCTCGATGGCGCTGACCACGGCCGGCTCGATCGCATCGATGCGGGTCATGCGGTCGAGACAATCGACAGCAAGATCATCGGGCAATCGGGCGAGCACTCGGGCCGACTGGTTCGGGTTCATCCGCCAGAGGATCACCGAAACGGTCTGGGGATGTTCGAGCGAGAGGTAATCGGCGACCACCTGATCGGAAAGGGTGGCGAGCTTCTCCCACAGATCCAGGCCGTTCGGCCGGCGCAGCTGTTCGAGCAGGGGAGCGGCACGCGGTTCGGGAAGCACCTTGCTGACCAGTTCCTCGGCGCGGCGGGGTGTGCCAGTCAGCCCGGCGGATGAGTCAAGCTCGGTGCGGAACAGGTCAAGCGCCGCCTCGGCAAACGCGCGGTCAACCGGGCCAAGCCGGGCAATGGTGCGGCTCAGCAGAGCCGCCTCCTCGTCGTCGAGTTCGGCCCAGATCGGGGCTCCATGGGTTTCGCCCAGCGCCAGCAGGACAAGGGCGGCGCGTTCGGCGCCATTGGCCGGTCTCATGCTGCGCTCCTCAGCCAGGTCTTGAGAATGGCGGCGGCATCCTGCGGCTGGCTGGCAATGCGGGCGCCGAGGTGCTCAAGAGCGGGTGGTACAGGCGTTGCACCATTGGCCGCTGGCGTCGGCTCGGCC
>DAOMXG010000057.1:0-12745 GCA_035436995.1 Beijerinckiaceae bacterium | reverse complement strand
AGGGAGGACCTGTTCAAGGCGCCGGGCGTCGCCGAAACCCTTGATTGGGCGAGCGCGCTGGTCGAACTCGATGCGGTGGCGCTCGATCCGGCGCTGGTGTCGGATACGCTGGGGGTGCTGCTCAAATACCAGGACGACATCGCCAAGATCCAGGGCACGAAGGCCAAGGATCTCATCGACCGCGCCAGGGCCGAGGCCCGATGATGCAGGCCGGTGCGGTCGAAGCCGGCACCGGCAGGCTGGCCGAAAACATCGCCTATTTCGGCAGGGCCCTGCGGTCTGCCGGTTTGCCGGTCGGCCCCGGCGCGGTGCTGGATGCGGTGGCGGCGGTGGAGGCGGCCGGAATCGGTCACCGGGCGGATTTCCACGCCACCTTGCAGGCAGTGTTCGTCAAGAAGCGCGAGCATATGGCGGTGTTTGATCAGGCGTTCCAGATTTTCTGGCGCAAGCGCTCGCTGATGGAACGGATGATGGCGGCGATGATGCCGGTGGCGCCGGGCGAGCCGGACAAGCCGCGGCAGGAGGCGCTGCGCCGCGTCTCCGAAGCGCTCTACGATGACCGCAACCGCGCGCCGCAGGAGGTCGAGCAGCAGAAGATGCTCGACGCGCGCCTGACCGTGTCCGACCTTGAAGTGTTCAAACGGCGCGATTTCGAGCAGATGAGCGCCGCCGAGATCGAGGAGGCCAAGCGCGCCGTTGCCCGGCTGGTGCTGCCGCTCGATCGGGTGGTGACGCGGCGCATGCGGGCCGATCCCAATGGGCTCAGGGTCGATCCCAGAGCTTCGCTCAGGGCGACGTTGCGCAGCGGGGCCGGTGGCATCGCGCTGAAATTCCGCGCGCCGCTGACGGTGCACCCGCCGATTGTCGCCCTTGCTGACATCTCCGGCTCGATGAGCCGCTATGCGCAGGTGTTTCTGCATTTTCTGCATGCGCTTGGCCGGGCAGATCGAAAAGTGCATGGCTTTGTCTTTGCCACCGAACTGACCAACATCAGCCGCGCGCTCGCCGCCCATCGCGACCCGGATCTGGCGCTGGCGGCGACGGCGAGGATGGTGCGCGACTGGGACGGGGGCACGCGGATCGGCCGGGCGCTCAGCGATTTCAACCGGCTGTGGTCGCGCCGGGTGCTCGGGCAGGGCGCCATCGTGCTGCTGCTCACCGACGGGCTGGAACGGCAGGAAACGGCTGAACTGTCGTTCGCGCTCGATCGGCTGCGTCGCTCGTGCCGGCGGCTGATCTGGCTCAACCCGTTGCTGCGCTATGACGGTTTCGAGGCACGGGCGGCGGGTATCCGGGCGATGCTGCCGCATGTCGACGAGTTCCGCTCGCTGCACAATCTTGCGTCGATGGCCGATCTCTGCCGCGCGCTGACGGGCGAACCGGCTGAAGCAGCGGCTGATCCGCGACGGTTCCGGCTGCCCGAATGAGCAGGGCGGCGGATAGTCCGGTTTGCCCTGACGCATTGCGGCGGCGCATAAAACGCTCCAGACTGGACGGATGAGGAGGCGTTCGCCATGCTCGCAAGCGATGACGCGTTGCTGACCAAAGCCGAAGCCTGGGCCCGGGCCGGGCGGGGCGTTGCGCTGGCGACGGTGGTGGAGACCTGGGGTTCGGCGCCGCGTCCGGTCGGCTCGCATCTGGTGATCGACCATGAGGGCAATTTCCTCGGATCTGTGTCGGGCGGCTGCGTGGAAGGCGCGGTGGTGACCGAGGCGCTGGAGGTGATTGCCTCGGGCAAGCCGGCAATGCTCAGTTTCGGCGTCGCCGATGAAACCGCCTGGCGCGTCGGCCTGTCCTGCGGCGGCAGGATCGCCGTCTATGTGGAGCCGGTGGCATGAAGCTGGAGGTTCTTGCCGCACTGAACGCGGAACGGGCGGCGCGGCGACCGGCGCTCTTGGTCACCGATCCCGAAAGCGGCGAGGTCCGGCTGGTCCGGGCCGCCGATCTGGTCAGCCTGCCGCTGGCCGGAACCGAGCTGGGCGAAGCGACAGCCAAGGCATTGCGGCAGGGCCGCTCTGCAATGGCGATGGTCGCGGGGCGAAGGCTGTTTCTCACCGTGCAGGTGCCGCCGGTGCGCATCGTGGTGATCGGCGCAGTGCATATTGCGCAGGCGCTGGCGCCGATGGTGCGGCAGGTCGGGTTCGATCTGACCATCATCGATCCACGCACCGCCTTTGCCACCCCGGAGCGCTTCCCCGATGTGGCCCTTCTGACCGAGTGGCCTGAGGCGGCGCTGACGCGCCTCGGGCTCGACCGGTATACGGCGCTGGTGGCGCTGACGCATGATCCGAAGATCGATGATCCGGGCCTGGTCGCCGCGCTGGCAGCCGGGTGTTTCTATATCGGTGCGCTGGGCAGCCGCAAAACCCATGCGGGGCGGCTGGCGCGGCTGGCGGCGGCCGGTTGCGACGAGGCGGCCTCTGCCCGGATTCACGCGCCGATCGGGCTCGACATCGGCGCCATCAGCCCGGCGGAAATCGCCGTCTCCATCCTTGCCGAGATCATCGGCGCCTTGCGGACCATGCCACCATGAAATTCGGATCGGTTCCTGTCGCGGCTGCGGTCGGCGGCATTCTGGCCCATGCCGTGCGGCAGGGTGGCGTGGTTCTGCGCAAGGGCACGCGGCTCAGGGACAATGACGTGCTGCTGCTGGAAAAGGCCGGCGTCCGCGAGGTCGTCATTGCGCGTCTGGAAGAGGGGGATGTCGATGAGGATTCGGCCGCGCTGGCCATCGCCGAGACGCTGGCGGGCGGCGGCGTTGCGGTCGAGCGGCCATTCACCGGCCGCGCCAACCTGACGGCCGAAGCGGCGGGCGTTTTCCGCGTCAATGCCGAGGTCATCCATGCGCTCAACGGCATCGACGGGGCCATTACCGTGGCGACGTTGCCGGATTTCCGTGCCGTGCGCGCCGGGGAAATGGTCGCGACCGTCAAGATCATCCCGTTTGCAGTGGACCATGCGCTGGTGAACGGGGCGATCCTCGCTGCTGGGTCGGGGAACGGGGCGCTTTCAGTCACGGCGTTCCGACCAGGCCGGGTTGCGCTCATCTCCACAACCTTGCCCGGCCTCAAGGCCAGCGTCATCGACAAGACCGCCGCCGTGACAGCGGCAAGGCTGGCGGCTGCCGGGACAACCATCAGCGCCGATCAGCGTGTGCCGCATGAGATGAACGCTTTGGCCGATGCATTGGCCAGACAGGCGGCCGCCAATGATGTCGTCATCGTCTTTGGCGCCTCTGCCATTACCGATTTGGCCGATGTCATTCCTGCGGCGATCCGCCAGGCGGGTGGCCGGGTGGATCATTTCGGCATGCCGGTCGATCCGGGCAATCTCCTGCTGGTCGGGCGGATCGGCGATGCGCGGGTCATCGGCGCGCCCGGCTGCGCGCGCAGCCCCAAGGAGAACGGCTTTGACTGGGTGTTGCAGCGGATGCTGGCCGGCTTCGATGTGACGCGCTTCGATATTCAGGCGATGGGGGTTGGCGGGTTGCTGACCGAGATCGCCAGCCGCCCGCACCTGCGCGAGCCTCGCAGCCCTGCCGCGCCGACGGTCATTCCTGCGCAAGCCTCGCTCGGCGTCATCGTGCTGGCCGCCGGGCGCTCGACGCGCATGGAAGGGGCCAACAAGCTGCTGCTTCCGGTCGATGGCGTTGCGATGGTGCGGCGGAGTGTGGAGGTTGCGCTGGCGGCCGGCGTCGGCCCGGTCAGCGTGGTCACCGGCCATGAGGCGGATCGGGTGATGGCGGCACTGGCGGGGCTGCCGGTGCGCTTTGTCGCCAACGCTGATTTTGTCCAGGGCATGGCTACCTCACTGCGGGCGGGACTGGCCGCCCAGCCTGAGGATGTTGCCGGCGTGCTGGTGATGCTTGCCGACATGCCGCTTGTTGCGCCGGCAGTCCTGCAACGGCTGGCGGGCGTGTTCGGTGAACATCCCGGCGTCGAGGCTGTGGTGCCGACGCTGGTCGGCGAGCGCGGTAATCCGGTGCTGATCGGCCGCGCGCTGTTCGGCCGGATCGCCGGACTGACAGGGGATCAGGGTGCGCGCAAGCTGATCGAGGCGGCGGGCGCGGATGTGATCGAGGTGCCGGTCGAGGATGCCGGAATTGCCCGCGATTTCGACACGCCCGAGGCGTTCGGGCGCCTGAAGCGGTAAGGCGATCTTCCTGTCCCGACAAAGCCAGCAGGCCTTTTTACTACCCAATCAATACCGTCCGACAACCGCCAGCGTTGCATAGGAGCCGGCGCGCCTTCGCGTATCCCACTGACGGCCAGTGGCGACATCGAAGCGGAAGGGGCCGAGGGTGATCTCCCCGAGATGCAGGCCAACCCGGGTCTTGCCCGATTGCGCGTCGGCCGCGGCGCCCAGTTCGGGGCCTGCCGCCATCACCCATCCCTCCGGTCGATAGCCAAGGCGACCGCGGGCCCACAGCGTCCGGGCGGCCGTGTCGCCGGTCAGCGCGAAGGCCCAGTAGGTTGCCGTATCCGGCCGCAGCCAGACCTGTGCATCGAGGGCGACGCCAAAGCGCTGGCGCCCCGGCCGGACAGCCGGCTTTTCCAGGGCCAGCGACGGGCCGATCGCGACCGCCGTATAGACCGGGCCTGCCGATCGTTCGAGGCCCAGCAGCAGGCGTGAATAGCGGTCAATCTCGACCACCGACAGTTTGCCGCGACGCACGCGGGCAATGTCGCTGAGCGAGACGCCGGACACGAAGGCCAGCGTCATCTTTGCCCCTTCGTCCGGCATCGAAAGCTGTTTCTTGCCACCCTGGGCGACGAAGGCCGTCCTGTTGTCGAAATCGGCGGTCGCAAACACCGCATCCCAGCTCAGCGCATCAGTCCAGTCGAGAGCCAGCGCAGGCATGGCCATGATCGAGGCACCGACATAGGCTTGCATTCCTGCAAACAGATTTGCAAGCCGCCGCCCCGTCAGCCCTGTTCCTACGCCAAGCCCCATCGGCCCATTTGGCTTCGACAGTCATGGAAAAGCTACGGTCACCTGCGCGCGTCGGCGCAGGGATACGCCTCTTGGTTGCGATTTGCGCATTGTGACGCAGCGCGGCGGTGGACATTGCCGCTAACCCAAGCAAACAAAACCGCTGGCAATTTCTCCGTAGCCTCGTAAAAGGCGTTCCGCTCTGGAGTTGCCTGTCTGTGTCTGATCCTGTCGCCGCTCAAAGCCTGTCAACGATCCTGACCGGTATTGCCCGAACCGCCGGCAGCAGCAGCGAGGCGAAGGTGTCGCTCAATGAGCTTGTCGCCGGGTTCGGCAACCGGGCCTTCGGACTGCTGTTCCTGATGTTCGGGTTGCCCAATTGCCTGCCGATGCCGCCGGGGCTCCCTGTGCTGTGTGGCGTGGTGGTGATGGTCGTGGCGCTGCAAATGCTGCTGGGCATGTCACAATTGCTTCTGCCGGGATGGCTCGGAAACCGTCAGATCGACCGGGCCATGCTGAACCGGGTGGTGGAAAAGGCCACCGGACCGCTACGCTGGATGGAGCGACTGGCAAAGCCCCGCTTTCCTTTGCTGTCGGGCGATCTGATGCGGCGGGCGGTTGGCCTGGCCGGGCTGGCGCTGGGCGTCGCCCTGATGGCGCCAATCCCGGTTTTCGGCGGCATTCCGGCCGGAATCGCGGTGACCATCCTCGGCCTGGCCTTCACCCAGCGCGATGGACTGCTGATGGTGTTCGGTGTCCTGGTGGCCACGCCGGTCGCGCTGGCGGTGACATCCGCCATGATCTACGCCCTGTTTCAGGGGGCGGCGGCGTTCTTCTGATACCATCGGTCACGAGAAGTGACCGATGACGTATTTTGAATTTTCATTACTTTTTTTAGGGAAATGAAAATTCAAAACAGGAACCAAGGGTCAATTGTCATGACCCTTGGTATGAGACAAAGCCTTGACCCGATGTCAGGCGGCGGCGCGGGGTGAGGCAGGGTTCGGCTTATCGGCCAGGCGGCCCTCGTTGGGCATGGCCTGCGCCTTTTCGAGAACGCCGGCGATTTCCGCAGCAGGGCAGGGCCGGGCGAAGTAATAGCCCTGCAGATGATGGCAGCCGACCGCCTGCAGGAAGCGTTGTTGTTCCTCGGTCTCGACACCTTCGGCGGTGACTTCCAGCCCGAGGGCCCGGCCTAGATGCACGATGGAATGGATGAGGATAGCGGATTCGCCTGTTCCTTCCATGCTTTCCAGGAAGGACTTGTCAATCTTGATCCGGTCGAAGGCAAAGCGGCGCAGATAGATCAGGCTGGAATAGCCGACGCCGAAATCGTCAAGAGCGATGCGGACGCCCATGGCGCGCAGATCCATGATCGCGGCCTCGGCCTGATCGGCGTCCTCGACGACGACGCCCTCGGTCAGTTCCAGTTCCAGCCGATGCGGATCGAACCCGGTCTCCGCAAGAATGCGGGCGACGGTGGCAACGAAATCGCGCTGGCGGAACTGCACGGGCGAGACGTTGACCGAAACAGATACGCCCGGCCAATGCTTGGTGTCGAGACAGGCGCGGCGCAGAACCCATTCGCCAAGCGCCGAGATCAGGCCACGCTCCTCGGCAATCGAGATGAACTCATTCGGCGGAATGAGCCCCGACTCGGGATGATTCCAGCGCACCAGCGCTTCGAGCCCGATGATCTGGCTGCCGTCGGCCGTCACGATCGGCTGATAATGGAGAACCAGACGTTCGTTATCGATCGCGGCTCGCAGGTCGTCCTCGATGATCTTCTTGAGGCGCATCGTCTCGTTCATCTGGTGCTCGAAGAACGAGTAGCGGTTGCGGCCCTCGTTCTTGGCACGATACAGCGCGATATCCGCATAGCGCATGAGCTGGACGGAATCATTGCCGTTTTCAGGGGCAACGGACACGCCGATCGAACAGCCGATGTTCACCTCGAAATCGTCGATGCGGAAGGGCCGGCGCAATTCGTCGAGCACACGGCGGGCCAGGGTCTCGACATCGTCGATGGTGCGAACGCCCACCTGGATGATGGCGAATTCATCGCCACCGAACCGGGCCACGGTATCGGCGCCGCGCACGAGCTGGCCCAATCGGCCTGCCACCTGGATGATCAGCTTGTCGCCGATCTCATGACCGAACTGGTCATTGACCTCCTTGAACTTGTCGAGGTCGAGATACATCACTGCAAGGCCGCCGCCATCACGATTGACGCGAGCCAGTTCGGTGTTGAGCGCGCGATGGAACAGGCTGCGGTTCGGCAGGCCTGACAGCGGGTCGTGGCCGGCCTGATGCTGCGCCTGTGCTTCGCTCTGCTCCAGTTCCCGCGTCACCCGGCGGATGTGCAGATAGACCAGCAATCCGTAGATGCCGATCACGGCGATGCCCATGAAGCCGATGCTGGCGAGACTTTGCAGGTTGAAGGATCCGTCGTTGATGCGGTTCCACACCAGCGTCATGCCAGTCTCCGGCGAAGCCGGGGAGGTCAGGTCGGTTTCGGCAAAGCGCAGATCGGCCAGCAGCAGCAATTTGCCGATCGCCGTCAGCGTCCGGTCTTCGAGGCGGCGGGCGACGACAAGCTGAAACTGATCACCGACATTGACGGCCGCCATTGAAATGATGGCCCGGGGCTCAACCAATGTCGAGCTCATGCCGATGCGGCGCAGGGCGAACGGCGTCTTCAGCGTCTCGCGTTCGGCGATGAGCTCATCGGAGGCTTTCAGGCGACGCTCGAGAATCTCAGGGCGGCTGGACCGGATGGAAATCAATTTGCCGGCGCGCGAATAGACCGCGACGAAATCCAGCCGGTGCTCGCTGGCCAGATAGGTCGAGAGCCGTTCCATGTCGATCGGCTTGCCGGACTCCGGCTGAGCCAGCAGCAGCGCCTCGCGCTGGATCTGGTCGGCAAACTCGCTGGCCTCATGTTCCAGCGCCATGTCGATGCGGCGCTGCTCGGTCAGGATCGCCTGCCGCTCGTTGCGTTCAAAGGCTGTCTTGGCGAGGAAGGACATACTGCCGATGACGGCGAAGGAAACCAGCAGGATCGGGACGACCGAAAGCGAGGTGGAGAGGGTCCGGGACCCGGGGTTCTTTAGGGCGTCCATCAGGAATCCAAGGCATTGCAGGTAGATTAGTTCTGCCAACGTTGCACAAGGAGGTTTACCGTTCGTTATCTTTGCCTTTGTTCAGCGCCCATGCCTGATTGTCACGGAGGAATGCTTTGAGGATTTACAGCAAGCCCAGCCCGCGAAAGCTGGCATGACCATTGCGCCCGATGATGATGTGATCATGCACTGCTATGCCGAGCGGCTTGGCGATCGCCACCACGTCCTGGGTCATGCGGATGTCGGACGTCGAGGGTGTGGGATCGCCGGAAGGGTGATTGTGGACCAGGATGATGGCGGTTGCCGACAGTTCAAGGGCGCGGCGCAGGACTTCGCGGGGATAGACCGGCGTGTGATCGACGGTGCCGGTCTGCTGCACCTCGTCGGCGATCAACCCGTTCTTCTTGTCGAGAAAAAGGATGCGAAGTTCCTCCCGTTCTGAAAAAGCCATGGCGACGCGGCAATAGTCGATCAGCGCGCTCCAGGAGGAGAGCGTCGTGCGCTTGGAAATGTCGCCGCGCGCCATGCGCTGGCTGGCGGCCGCGATGATCTTCAGATCGAGCGCGGTTGCCGCGCCGACGCCCTCCACTTCCGTCAGACGTTCGAGTGGCGCACCAAGCACTTCGGCGAATGAGCCGAAACGCCTGATCAGCAGCTTGGCGATCGGCTTGACGTCGCGCCGCGGGATCGAGCGGAACAGCAGCAGTTCCAGCAACTCGTAATCCGGCAGGGCCTCGGCGCCTGCCGCGCGGAAACTCCGGCGCAGACGGTCGCGATGCCCGGCGTTGAGGTTTTCCGCCGCATCGCCCCTGGTCATGCGCCCGCCTTTGCATAGGGCGGATGATGCAGCCCGCCCGGCGATACGGTGAAGATCTCGCAGCCGGTCTCGGTGACGCCGATGGTGTGTTCAAACTGGGCGGACAGCGAGCGGTCCCTCGTCACCGCTGTCCAGCCGTCAGAGAGGATTTTCACCTGCGGCTTGCCGAGGTTGATCATCGGCTCGATGGTGAACAGCATGCCGGGCTTGAGCACCGGCCCTTCGCCGGGGCGGCCGAAATGCAGGATGTTCGGTTCGTCATGAAACAGTTCACCGAGGCCGTGGCCACAGAAATCGCGCACGACGGAGCAGCGCTCGGCCTCGGCAAAGGTCTGGATGGCATGGCCGATATCGCCGGTCGTGGCGCCAGGCCTGACCGCCGCAATGCCCCGCATCAGCGATTCATAGGTTACCTCGCACAGGCGGGCCGCCTTGCGCGGCACCTCGCCGACATAATACATGCGCGAGGAATCGCCGTGCCAGCCATCGACGATCAGCGTCACGTCGACGTTGACGATATCGCCCTCGCGCAGCGGCTTGTCGTCGGGAATGCCATGACAGACGACATGGTTGATCGATGTGCAGATCGAATGGGTGTAGCCGCGATAGTTGAGCGGGGCAGGGTAGGCGCCGTGGTCCATGGCAAAGGCAAAAGCCCGCCGGTCAAGCTCTGCCGTGGTCACGCCGGGGATGACCCATTCGGTCATCAGATCCAGCGCCTCGGCGGTCAGCCGCCCGGCCTTGCGCATGGCAGCGAAGGCTTCGGGGCCATGCTGGCGAATATGGCCGGGGCGGCGTTTGGTCTTGACGTCTGTGTGCATAGCAACGTGTCCGTGATCAGAATGCCCCATACGCCGACACGGAGGCAAGGCCAACCCCTGGCTTGCCGGGCGGACACGCATCCGGGGCTTTATCAGTGCAGCTTCGACCGGTAAGAGGAAGGGCAACGCCGCCGCAGTCCCAGCGGCTTTCTTACCATCCGGGATTTCATGCCTGACCTTGATCGGAGCTTTGGCAGTTTCGCGCCCACCGGGTTCATGGCGCGACTGCTTGAAACGACGCGGGCGCTGCCGACCCACGGGCTTGGCAAGACCCTCGGCTTCGCGCTGCGACGGCTGGCGAGCATGATGCTTCATGGCAAACCGCTGGATGTCGAGGCCTATGGTGCGAAATTCCGCCTCTATCCCTACAACAACGTCTGCGAAAGCCGGATCCTGTTCTTCCCGCGCCAGTTTGACGAGGAGGAGCGCCGGCTTCTCGCCGAACGGATGAAGCCGGGGTTCCATTTCGTCGATATCGGTGCAAACATCGGTGGCTACGCTTTGGCCGTGGCCGCGCTCGCCGGGCCTGCCGCCCGCATCCTGGCCGTAGAGCCGCTGCCTGAGATTTTCTCCCGCCTCGCCTTCAACGTGCGCCAGAACCCGTTCGGGACCGTCAAGGCGCTCGAACTTGCCGTCGCCGACAAGGATGGCGACATGACTTTGTTCATCGACCCCTACAATCAAGGCGAATCGAGCCTCAAGATCATCACCACCGCAGAAGGGACCGCCGTTCGCGTGCCGGCGCGCAAGCTGACGACGATCCTGCGCGAGGAACGGTTCGAGCGGATCGATGCGCTGAAGCTTGATACCGAGGGAGCGGAGGACCTGATCCTCGAATGTTTCTTTGGCGAAGCCGACGAGCGGCTGTTCCCCCGGCTCATCATCCTGCAATCGACCCCGGAGCGCTGGAACATCAATCTGTTCGCGCTGATCGAACAGCACGGCTATCGCATCATCGCCGAAACCCGCAACAACGTCGTCTACGAGCGCGGCTGAAGCGTTCGGTTGCGGGTCAGCGCCCTTGCGCACCAGGCGGGGCGACTGCATAAGGGGGCATGAGCACGACAGTCCCCATCACCGCCGCGCTGCTGGTCATTGGCGACGAGATCCTCTCTGGCCGCACCAAGGACAGGAACATCGGCTATATCGCCGACTATCTGACCAATGTCGGTATCGACCTGAAAGAGGTGCGGGTCGTCCCGGACGACGAGGCCGAGATCATTGACGCGATCCGCGCGCTGAAAGGCCGCTATACCTATCTGTTCACCACCGGCGGCATCGGCCCGACCCATGACGACATCACCGCCGATTGCGTCGCCAAGGCGTTCGGCGTCGGTATCGACCATGATCCGCGCGCGGTGGCGATCCTCAGACAGCGCTACAAGCCCGAGGACCTCAATGAGGCGAGGCTGAGGATGGCGCGCATTCCCGATGGCGCCGATCTGGTCGATAACCCCATTTCCAAGGCGCCGGGATTCATGATCGGCAATGTGATCGTGATGGCCGGCGTGCCGCAGATCATGCAGGTGATGCTCGACAATGTCGCGCCGAAGCTCAAGACCGGCGTGAAGATGCTGTCCCGCTCGGTGGAGACCGGTGGCCTGCCTGAAGGTGTCTATGCCGAGGTGCTGGGAGCGATCGCCAAGGCCCATCCCGGCGCCATCATCGGATCCTATCCGTCCTTCGACGGGAAAACCTTTCTCAACCGCATCGTCATGCGGGGGCGCGACGAGTCTCTGCTGATTGCGGTGGAAAAGCAGGTGATCGACGCGCTGAATACCCTTCATGAAGCGCAGGGCTCAAGCTACAGATTGCCACTCTGACGCATTGCGGAGTTCGATCATGCAGCCGTTGCCGGACAAGGCGTTCCCGGTGTCGTGGGACCAGTTTCATCGCGATGCGCGGGCGCTGGCCTGGCGTCTGGCCGGGGCGGGGCCGTTCCGGGCGATCCTGTGCATCACCCGCGGCGGGCTGGTGCCGGCGGCCATCATCGCGCGCGAGCTGGAACTGCGGCTGATCGACACGATCTGCATCGCCTCCTATCACAGCTACAGCGCGCAGGGAGACCTGCAACTGCTCAAGGGCGCCAGTCCCGAGCTGATCGGTGAGGACGGCGGCAAGGGCGTGCTGGTGCTCGATGATCTGGTCGATACCGGCAAGACGGTGAAACTGACACGCGAACTGCTGCCCAATGCCCATTATGCCACGGTCTATGCCAAGCCGCTGGGGCGGCCGCTGGTCGATACATTCGTGACCGAAGTGTCGCAGGATACCTGGATCTATTTTCCCTGGGATATGGGCTTTGCCTTCCAGCCGCCGATCCGCAAGGGGGCGGCGGGATAGCGCGGGGCGTTCACCAAGCATCAACCATGATGAACGGCGGATAACACCAGCGGCAGAAAATGCCGGTTTGGTGAATGCCGGGGCGGCCCCGTCAACCGTTTCGTAACCCCAACGTGGTCTTACTTTTTTCGGCTCAAATCGAAAAGAGTGCGAGTATGCGTCAGCGTCACCGCGACCACGGATCCAGCAAGGTTCTCAAGCTTCTCGGAGCTGCGATGATCGCCGGCATGTCCGGCGCGTGCAGTTCGGATATCCTGAGATTCTCCGATACCCCGTTCGCCAATCCGTTCAATGGCAAGGCCGATCAGGCCACAACGGGCTCGGTCAATGCGCCGCTCGCCAAGGTGAGGGCTTCCTCGCTTGGCATGCCGCAGACGCCGGAGCCCTATCAGCCGTTCCCCTCGGCGGTCGGCGGCACAACGGCCTCGCAGGCCGCGATGACGCAGGTTGCCGCCGCCGGCAATCAACCGGTGCTTGGCTCCGTCGCAGGTTGGAGCGCAACAGGCGGAACGCCGGTAACAGCCGGGGCCGGTGATACGGTCGAGGCGCTGTCGGGTCGCTATGGCGTGCCGGTGCAGGCGCTGCGCCAGATCAACGGCATCAAGGGCCAGCCCAGCGCCGGCCAGCAGGTCATCATTCCAGCCTACAATCCGGGCATGGCGCGCTCGGCCGCTGCCGCGCCGTCCGTTACGCGCACGGCGCCGCCGGCT